>JAFZLJ010000076.1 GCA_017551545.1 Treponema sp.
AAGGTTCACTGTTTTTCCAAACAGATTAAAATAACGGAAATGCAGGAACAGCGAAGTTGAAATTGTCTGCGGCGGAATTACAATTACAAGAATTACACAGAAAAACCAGAACCGTTTAAGCGGAAAATTAAATCGTGAAAAACCATAACCCACAATACTGCACATTGCAACTTCTATAAGAGAAACAAGCAGCGAAACCCAAATTGTATTAAACAGAGTTGTCTTATAATTCATAAGGTAGTTTACAAGTTTCCAGTTAGCAAGTGTAAAATGCTTAGGTACAAGTACAATTGTTGAATCATATAAATCGGCTTCGGACATTAAGCTTACAGAAATTTTATTCAGAATAGGCTGAATAATCATAAAGCACATACCAAAAAGAAGTATTGCCCTGAAAATAGAAATGGCATAGTTTTTGATTGTTTCCTTGAGCAGTACTCCGTCAGAAGCTTCGTTACGCTCCCAGAAGCTTGAATGATTTATTGTTTTATTTTCCTTAGTCATATTTGTACACCACCTTAGAAATAATTGCAGAAGAAATGCCTATCAAGGCCATACAGACAACAAAATAAGACCAGGCCATTGCAGAACTAAAGCCGTATTCAAGCGTGTACATAGTCTGATTTATTTTTGACATTATCTGGTTATCGGTCTTCATAAAAAAGTCTACGATTGTGTAAACCCAGCATACAGGAAGCAGAGGGCTTACCATAGGAATTGTAATTTTACACATGCTTTCCCAGGCTGTACAACCTTCCATCTGGGCTGCCTCGTACATACTTGGAGAAATATTCTGAAGGCCCGAAAGGAAAATGATAATCTGAATACCAGAGGCCATTGCAACATCGTAAATGGAATCGATAATTTCAAATACAGTCCTGAAGGTTTTGCTGCTTATACCGCTGAAGCCTGTAGAAGAATTAACAAGAATATCTTCCAGAACTCCTGTAATTGAATTTGCATTACCCTGCTCTTCTATCATATCCTTTAACTGGGACATAAGGGCATTATTATTTTCAAGACCTACAAGTACGCCGGAAGAAAGAATAACTGCAAGGAAGAAAATTGAACGGGCAAGAGTTCGTCCTTTAAAGTTCTGGTTAAGCAGAAGTGCAACAAAGAAGCTGAAAACTACAGTTGCAAGAGAACGAACAACCATGCTTCCGATTCCTGTAATCAGCATTTGTTTAAATTCTGCATCTATAAGAAAAGCTCTTTTATAGTTGGCAAACTTATTCAGCGAAAGATTAAAACCTTCCGTTGAAACTGTAACTTCCGACATAGCCATCATAAATGACTGGTACAGAGGTTTTACCATAAAGAATATAAAGCCGATTATAAACGGCAGGATAAAAAGATAACCATAAATGGCTCTTTTTCCCATTAAACCAATTCGTTTCTTTTTCATACTAATTCTCCACCTTCAAAAGCTTGTAATCCCGTTCAGGAATTATTGTTCCCGAAGGCGTTATATAAGGTTCATAACCAAAGTTTACATAAACTACATAACCGTTTTCGAATGTAGTTTTTGTAACCTGGTTTGTCATGTATTCATGGTCTGTAATAAGACTGTCTGCAACAGGAGAAAGCTCTTTATTGTATCTTTCATAAGATGACTCGAACTGTCCCTTCCAGGAATCAAAACAGCTTGAGAAGTATTCTGAATAGAAAGTTTCCTGAAGCCTCATTGGAGAAGCCTGCATAAAGGTATAATAAAGTCCTGCAGCTGTTTCTGCAGATTCAAGAATAATCTGGTCTTTTTCGTAACCAAGGTTTACAGGAGAACCTGCATAGTTTATATAACCATGCAGCGCAATCTGATAGAAAGGTACAATCTTATCTATGATTGCATAGCTTTTTCCCTGCAGCTCCATATTTGTTACAAAATCTACATATTCAAGTGCATAATCGTTACCGGCATTTATCATTATGCCAAGCTCTTTATCTTTTGCTTCCTGCATTCCGTTAATCTGTGTGTCTTTAGCACTGGCTCTTGTTGTAAGATGTCTGTCATTAAAGTCAGAAGAAAGAAGCTTACCGTTATCTCTGTAAGAAATACCGTCCAGACCAAGCTTGTCTGCAGCTTTTACAAATACTTTATTATTCTTTACCCGCAGGGTGTCTTTAAGAAGATAGTACCAGTCGCGGCTGTCGTCTTTTCCGTACCACAAGTCTGAATATTCATAAAGCTTACAAAGTTCATCACTTACAAAACGGGCCGAATCGCGGTAATTAAAGAAACCTTTTGAAAGACCTGTTCTATATTCTGTCTGTACTGCTCCGTCAAGATAAAGCTTGGCCGAAGTATCTTCCAGAGCTTTTAACATTTTCTTAAACTTAGCTTTTCCACCAAGTTGCGAAATAAATCGGACCTTGTTAAGCATAGTATAGCGGACACTGTCGTTTATAAAGCCCGAAAGTTTATAGCTTACATTTTTAATGTCCATATCTTCTATCTGATTTATAATTCCAGCCGCTTCTGTATAAGTTGTAAGTGCATAAGGTCTTGTTTTTGGAATACCAAATACCTGCTGCTTCTTTTCTATAGAGCCTATAAGTTCAACTGCCAGAGGAATGCCGTTGTTCTTGATTTTCTTTGAATCTGCAAAAAGATAATCACGGTATTCTTTTGCCATATCTACATAAGAAGGTGAATCTATAAATACAAATGACTGAACTATAGTTTCACCGGCCGGCAGATTATTTTCATAGCTGTACTGTGAATTTGTAGTTCTTGTAGTAACTTCATAAGCTTCACGATGAAGCATTTTGTAATCAAAGCGGGCATAATTATAGCTTCCAAGCTTTCCTGCAATTTCGGCAGTTACACCGGCATATTCTGCACCACTTTTTATAATTGAAAGGAAGCTTGAATCATCGCTCGAAATACCAAATACAGGGAACGAAGCTCTTGTTTCTGTCATAACGGCAGTACGGTCTGTTGCGTAATCCCAGCCATAGCAGTCACAATAATATCCGTTCTGTTTTGTTTTTCCGTTATTAAAGTTGATTATACTTCCACCACCTTCAGGTATAAGGATATAACCGGAATCTGCAGTGCCGCCTGCTCCAAAATATGGAAGTGCAGACACCTGAATAATAGGATATTTAAGTCTGTATGATATTTCATCAAACGGTATTTCCATTGTAAATCCGTTTGAGTCAAGCTTGTAGATTACGCTTATGTTAAAGGCAGGAACTTCCTTAATGTTTTCTTCCTTGTAAAGTTCACGGTTTTCAAGGTAATCTTCGTAAGTAAAGCCCTGTTTACCGAACAACTCTTCCATCTGTTCCTTTACGTGAGTCTGAATGTTTTCAAATACAAGATAAAGGTTTTCGTCTTCCATTTTAGGGTATTTTGCAAGCATTGTATCAAGATCGTCGCCCTTAAAGCTGCTCTTGTTGTACTTGTGGTAAGCACGGAGCATTGCATTTTTTTCACTCTTAGAAAGACCTTCCTGCCATTTATCAATTTCTGACTGATAAAGAACATAAGGGAATACATACTCACGGTCCATCTGTCCAACAGTATAATCAACGCGGATTTCGTTTCCTTTCTTTGAAACATTATAGAATTTGCGCTGAACACTGTTTGAATACAAATCGTAAGTGTCGTCTGTTCCTGTTTCTGTAGAATACTTTATAAGGAAGGTAGACATCATATTATTCTTTTCTTTTACAAGGGCAATCGGGTCGCTCTTTGCTGCCGGAGGATTTGAATACCATACCTTACCTGTTGATTTCTGAGTTACAGTAAACTGTGTTGTTGCAGGATCAAGCTCAAACTTAATTGCATTGTTTTCCAATACATAGCTTTGAGGCTGTTTGTCTGCGTTATATTCGTAATAGTCAAACTGAGGCTGAACAGCTTTTCCTACCTGAACGAGCCTTATAACTATAAATGTACAAAAGCCAAGGAAGGCAACTGTAATTCCTGTCCATATCCAGAACTTTGGCCCCGGTTTTTTAAATTCAAATTTAGGGCGCATTGGTTTTGGAGGTCCAATATACCAGTCAGGATATTTAGATTTTTTTGCTTTCTTTGCTTTTTCTGGTTTAGCTTTCTTTTCTTTTTCCATCTTTACCCCTCCTCCATCAATTCAACCTGAAGATTATTTCTCGCCCAAGTGCAACAAAGAACGAAACACCTTGAGAAATCATACTAAAGAACAGGAGTATGATAAAAATAAAGACGAGCATGCCAAAAACAGTAAATACTGTAAAAAGCAGTGTCTTACCAAAACTGTACTGATGAATCATCATCATTGCCATAAAAAGAAGGATTGCACACCAAATAATCGAGATTGTATTAAAGATTGTGTAGAATGCAACTTCATCACGTGTTACAAAATTACTTATGATAATAATTGGAATCTGAATAAGCGGATACGGAGCAAGTGCATAGCCTGTACCCATGTATACATCGCCAAGGTGACCTTTTCCGTCGAACAGAGTTGTCAACGCCCAGTTACAGATACAGAAAACTACAAGCGGAAGAAGTATAGTTGCAAATTCCTTGAAAATATTTACAGCTTCCCAGTAAACATTCATGACTACAAAACTTGTAAACCTTAAACGCCAGATTTGTGTAAAAAGAGTAAGGATTACAATAAAGTTAGCTGCTGCATAAGAGCCGCGTTTTGCATGAATTAAATCCCAGTATCCGTCTGCCGGATGGAACATTACATATAATGCATACTTGAGAGTAGAGAAAAAGCGAACATAAGTTTCTTTGAGCGTCAGTTTCTTTAAACGTCTTGTTACAAAATTACTCATAGTGTACTAATCTCCCATTTAATTCTTTTTATCCATCTGATAATCAATGGTGTTAAAATCAGGATAATAATAACCACTGACAGCCAGGCAAAATTCTTTTCTATCCATTCCTTGCGGTAATACTTAAAGGCCTTTGAATAATCACGACGGTCGCGCTTAAGCTTGAAATACTCCATTGCTTCCTTGTATCTTTTCTGGCGCAGATAAGATTTTCCAAGACCAATATAAGCAAGGTCATAGTTTCCGTTGTACTCAAGTACCTTTGCCCAGGTATCTGCAGAGTCGTCATATTCACCTACTGCAAACTGTTCAGTTGCCTGATAAATTAAGCTTCCGTAAGTTGTTGGAGTAAATACTGTAATAGAACAGTTCAAAGAATCAAGAACAAAAAGGTCTTTTCCTATATGCTCAATAGATTCAGGCTTACGGAAGAAACCGTCTATGTTTCCTCTTCCACCAAATGCAAAAAGCAGATAACCCTGATTGTTATAAGCAAAAATGCGTCCGCGTGTTTCATCAAGGGCAAGATAAACTTCGTCATCCAAAACAGTTATATCTGTTATCCAGGAAGGTCCCTTTACACCACCGGCATTTCCCCACTGAAGGTCGCCTATAGGATATTCATAACCAAGAGTAATAAGAATATCGCTTCCAAGTGCGTTCAAACGGCGTATTGGAGAAGCTTTACCGGAAAGAAGATCCCATTCTTCAAAGGAATGAGTAACTGCATATATAAAGCCTTCGTTGTCTATGTAGCAGTTTGAATATTCAGTTGGAACAAAAAGCTGCATTCTGGCCTTTTGTTCTTCGGTAGAAAATTTCTTCCAGAAGCGCTGAGCTGCACTAATAATTACCTTTGATGCTCCGTAGTAACCGGCAAAGGATCCGTCATATTCATATTTTAAGAAACCCTTGTTTACATTTTTTGAAAGAATATAAACACGACCCTTATCGTCTGCTACAACTTTTGTAGGAAAGTAAGATTTTGAAGGATCATAGGTAGGGTCGGTTGGTTCTTTTAATACCATCAATACATTCAGGTCTTTGTCTGTTTTAATAACACGGCCATTGTCTGTATCTGCAATATAAATGGTACCGTCATAATCAGAAACGAAAATATCCTTTGGATTCTTAAAATAATTATCTTCGAGCAGTGGAGACGGATTTACATGATCAATTATTTCAACAAGCTCAAGAGTCTTTTTAGAAGTATATTCAAGCTTGATAATTCTGCTATTGTCTGTATCAACAACATAAAGATAGTTATCGATTGCAAACAATGAAGAAGGATTCTTAAGAGGTTTTTCCAATCCAAGATCTGGTGCATAAACCATGTGAGAAACGCGGTAAGCATCAGGTGACTTTTCTATATCGTCCCAATAGTCATAGGAATAGGTTTCGCCCTTGGCAAAAAGTCCTGTACTAAGAGCAAGCAGGCTTATTACTGTAATTAAAAGTCTTTTCATATTCATAGCACTAGTCCTTAAGTCCCGAAGTAGCCATTGTTTCCATAATCTGACTCTGAGAGAAGATAAAGAATACAATTGGTACGAGCATTGTAAATACTATAACAGCGTTCTGCTGTCCCATACGGGCAATAACGTTCTGACCAAGCTGAGTAAGCGCATAACTGAGCATCTTTTTATTTTCTGTATAGATTGTCTGAGTCTGCGGGTTATTCCAAAGTCCCTGAATAGAGAAAATAGAAATTGTAAGCCATGCAGGTCTTACATTAGGCATTACGAGCTTCCAGAAAATTGTAAACTCGTGTGCACCGTCTATTTTTGCAGCTTCAATAAGAGACATTGGGAATCCGTCTATAAACTGCTTCATAAGGAAAAGTCCTAACGAACCTCCTATAGCAGGCAGAACAATTGACCAGTAAGTGTCGACCATACCAAGCTTACACATAATCAAATAGTTAGGAATACCAGTTACATAACCTGTAAACATCAAAGCAACTACTGCAATGCGGAAGAACAACTGTCCACCAGGGAAGCGGTATTTTGCAAGAACATACGCAGCCATAGAGGCAAGAATAACGTGTCCTACAGTTCCAACTACTGTTACAAAAAGAGTATTCCAGATATATCGTGTAAGAGGAACCCAGCCCTGACTTAATGTTACAAAAAGATCAGAAAAGTTGTCGAAGGTTGGATGAACTGCAAAGAAGTTAGGCGGCTTTTTCAAAACTTCATCAAGCGGCTTGAGGGAGTTAGAAATTGCAAATACAAGCGGAACAATCATCATAATAGAACACAAACCAAGGAAGATATATACACCAATATCTCCACCAAGAGAACGGTTAGGCTTTCTGCGGTGCTTGTAATGATGAATTGTCATGTCTTTATACATGTTTTTAGATTTCATTATCAGCCTCCCCTATTAGTGTCCTACTCTGCTGAGCAAGTTCTGAATAAACTTATTACACAAAATCATTGTAAGGAACAAAACGGTTGCAATTGCCGAAGCATAACCAAATTCAAATCGTGTAAAACCATAGTCAAACAGGTGTGTTACAATTGTTCGCGCACAGTAATCTACAGAAGGATATCCTGCAAGAAGCATTGGAACAGAACAAACACTGAAGGCAGCTGTAATTGACATAACTGCTCCGAACAAAAGCATTGGCTTCATATTCGGAAGTGTAATAAACCAGAGTTCCTGCCAGCGGTTCTGAATACCGTCTATATAACCTGCTTCGTACTGAGATTTATCTATACCTTTAAGACCGGCAACAAATGAAAGGAAGCCTGTACCAAGCGATGTCCACAAGATAACAGGAATAATAACCCTAAGAACATTGCGCGGATTTGTAAGGAACAAAATAGGCTGCTGAACAATATTCCAGTGAATGAGCTTTGCATTAATCCAGCCGTTTGCATCATCGGCAAAGAAGAACTTGAATACTCCGACTGCCTGTCCTGAAATAGAAGGAACATAGAAGAAGAATACAACAAGCGTGCGGATCCAGTTTGGAAGCTCGTTAATAAGCCATGCAAAAATAAAGGCCATTATATAACCAACCGGTCCAATGATTATGGCAATTACAAAAGTATTTCTTACGGCAATTGTAAATACCTCGTCTTCAAGGAACAGGTTTATATAATTTTTAATTCCAATAAAATCAGGCTTTTCAAGAATATTATAATTAGTAAAACTAAAATAAATTGAAGTGAGCATTGGAAGTACATAAAAAGTTATGAACAAAACAGCATAAGGCAGCATAAACAGATAACAGAATTTATGCTTTTTAGCGCTATGTACAAGGTCTGTAGCCATGAGCTTTTTTCTTGCAATATATTTGTTTAATTTATCACTCATAAATATCTCCTGCTAATCCTGTGCTACAGGAAGTCCAAATTCCTGACGTTTTCTTGTAAGCTCGTCGTTGATTTTTCTTGTATAATCAATAAGAGTTTCGCGAGGATCCTCTTTTTCATTAACAACCTTTCGGGCAGCATTTACAATATGGCGTGGTGTAAAATAACTGCCTGGAACTTCAGGAATACCTACAGTTTCATCAAGCGATTTTTCAAGAATTTCAATCTGATCTGCATTCCATGAAAGCTGTTTAAGTGCTTCAAGATTTGCTGTTGCATAACGTGCAGAAGCACCAAGCAAGGCTTCCATTTCTCGTCCATAGCGAACCTGAATATCTGCAGAAACCCACCACTTCATGAATTCCCATGCATCAAGCTGAGCACTTTCGTCGTGATTATTAATCATCATAGTACAAACACCGCCGGCTGCATTAGAACGGTCAAGTTCACCCTTTTCATTAATTGTTCCAGGAATGTAAGTAAAATCCCAAAGGTTTCTGATTTCCGGAGCACCAACTACAATTGTGTTGTAGGTAGTATAGTTTGCAATACCAACAGGCATTTCACCGGTACGGAATCGGCTCATAAAGTCAAAGATTATTGGAGTACCGTAGTTGTTGTAGAAGCTTGTATAAGTCTTGAAAGCGTGAATACCAGCTTCTGAATCTACAAGTGCTTTATCGCCTGTCTTGTTATAAAGCGTTCCTCCGTTCTGATACATCATTGAGTACAGAACAGCCATATCAAGATTGTTTACATCAGGATAAGCTACACCAACAGTAAGGTTATTTGACTGTAAGGTTGGAAGCATGGCAATAAAATCTTCCCATGTTTCAGGAGGGTCAATTTCGAACTGTGCAAGAATATCTTTACGATAGAACAGAAGGTTAAAGGTTTCCTGTTCCGGAAGTGCGTAAAGTCCGCCGTTATATTTATATGCCTCGTAAGCACTTTCCTTAAACCAGCTAAGAACTTCTTCACAACCTTCAAACTGCATAAGGTTTACGCTTGCATTACGAAGCGCATAATCTACAGGCTGCGAAGTATATGTAGAAATAACTACATCTGGACCTTTCCCGGCAACTACTGCAGGAAGAAGAGCATCTGGGTTAATAAGTTTAACATTTACTTTAATTCCTGTTTCCGGTGTAAAGGTATCATCAATCATGTTCTTAAGAACCTGACTCTGGTCACGGCCTGTAACAATCCAAACTTCAATTACATGGTCTTCGTCTTTACTGTAAACGCTTCCAAGTGCAGAAGAGTCGTACATGAACGAATTAAAGAATGCTGTAATTTCGTGGCGTGCATCCTTTAAGAAGTTTGTTTCATCTTTTTTAATTTTATCATCTGCACCCTGAACTAAAATATAGTCAATATCAAGCTTTGTTTCTGTAAGCGAAAGCATTGATGAAGCTAAAGACATTGTATTGTCCTTAAAGTTCTGGAAGTTCTTTGTAACTCTATCCGGATGCTTGTAGAATTTTTCAAGCTGTATGGCAAGGTTTTCGGCAGGAGCAATCTGATTTGATTTCTGCCCCGTAACCGCAATAAAATCATCAACTATTCTGTACAGACGGCGGCTTTCATCGAGCATTGCCTGAATTTCATCTGGGAATACTTTTTTAAGCTCATAATCGCGGTCTGCATCTGGGGTTGTACCTGTAAGTACAAGAATAGTTCTGTAAATAAGGTTTAATCTGTAAATACTGTCTTCTATTTCATTGATGATAGGACCAATATCACCAAGAGTTGCTTCAAGACGTACAGTATGTGTTCCTTTTGTAAGATAGAACTTATAAGGAACATTGTCTTTGTCTGAAAGTGTTTTAAACTCCCAGTCCTTGTTATAGTTGAATCCTACAGCCTTAAGGGTATCTATAGGAATTTCACCGTCTATATAAACAGAACGGAAAGCAACATAACCACGCTGGAAGAACTGACGGCCTTTTATAGAAATTGTATACCAGCCGTCTTCAGGAATATCAATATCCCATTCAATCCACTGGCCAGAAGATTTCCATGAATCACCGCCCACATAGTTTAATACTGTCTTTTTTGTACTGTATGGTTCTGTAACTGCAGAAGAACGGTCGTAACGTGCAAAAAGAGAAGGATCTGAACGCACAGAAGCATTTTCACCCTGCACTTTTACAGCTACTTTTTTTACACTATTGTTTTCTGGTTTTGACTTCTGCTTTGCAACATACTGTTCATAAGTATCGTAAGTTTTAAGCGGAGTAAGATTAAGTTCACTAATGGCAACAGGCTCACTTATAGCTTTTAAGGCAATTGTGTTTATACCCTTTTCAAAATAAAAACGATACGGGTCAACTTCGTAGCCTAAATTGCTTTTAAAACATACCTGCTGGTAAGCAAAAGTTTCTGCCTGCATAGGGCGAATCATATTACCACGGTTATCGAATTTAATTTCGCCGCCGTCTTTCCAAAGTCTGGAAAATGCGAGTGTATCTGCGCCTCTAAAAGGCATTTCACCATTAATATAAAGGATACGCTCAATATCTACATTTCGTGAAGGTATGCAGATATATTCCATAGAAAGATTGTAGAAGCCTGCTTCGGGAACATCTACAGTCCAGACAACGTAAGAACGGTCATCTGTAATAACAACATCTTTTCCCTGATAATTTGAAACTACGCTGGCACCAGTAGACTGATCAACATCATACTGAAAAATATTTACCGGAATTGTAATTTGAGGGTTTCTGGCATTCTTATGCTCGGCCTGATATTCGGAATATGTTTTTCCTGCCGAAACAGCTCCCTGTGATGTCGATAAATCATAACCATCGTACTTTTCGCTAAGGTTCTTTTCAGGAATAAGCCTTGTACATACGAAAAACAAAGTAATTGCAGCAACGGCAATTATTGTATTCCGTAAGGTTTTATTGATTTTTAGTTTTGCCATAATACTTTATAATAACACGGAATTAATAAATTTGATAGGAGAAAAATATAATTTTTTAGGATTTTTATAGAAATTTCACTTAAAAAGACGGGATTTTTTAACTTAAAAAATCCCGTCTTTTTTAACTATTATTTTTTAAAGTATGAATCAAATTCAGCGTCAGAGTGTGGAACGTCTTCGCCTGATTTTTCTGTAGCCTTTGATGATGATTTTGAAGCTTTTGCTCCTTCTTCACCGTTTACATTGGCACTTTTAAGGTTATCAATATTATCATTATTCAAATCTTCCATGTCTGCAGGAGGCATTACAAGGGCAGCTGCAATGTAAATAATAATTCCAGAACCCCATAAACATGAAAGAATAACTAACAGAATACGAACAATAGTTGCATCAATATTAAAATAATCAGCAATACCGCCGCAAACACCACATATAATCTTATTATTTGATTTCTTAAGCTTTTTCATATTATTACTCCTCATATTGGACCCTTCGACAAGCTCAGGGACCGCACATTATTATTTCATTATGATATTTACGCTTCCCATACCGCAGTTTACAGAAAAATGATTTGCTTTACGGTCAGAAGCATAAACCTGGCATACACCACTACGCTTTTCATCATTGAACTTAAAGTCTCCAAGTCCAACCTTTGCGTCATAAGAATAGTCGCTTGTATTTCCTGCTAAAGAAAGCTTGATTGCTCCCATACCACAGTCAATATTGCTTATACCTTTGATTGAACCTTCAATATTCAGGTTACCCATTCCGCAGCGCATATTAAGGTTATTTCCTTCAATCTTTTTAAGAATAAAGTTTCCGGCTCCTACATCGATGTGGCCTTTTTCAAAAGAAACTGAAATATCTTTTGTTACAAAGTTACCTGCTCCAATTGAAGCCTTAAAATGATCAAGCTTTGCCCCTTCCGGAATAGAAATAAGGATTCTTGGAACAATTCTGCCAGGACGATCATTGTGATTAAAGAAATTAAAGCCCGAAAGCTTATTAAGATTTTTTACTACAAGAGTTTTTTCTCCGGCAATGCGGCACATAAGGTTTTCTTTTGCAATTCCGCGTGTTTCAACACTGAACTTTTTGCCTGGAATCATTACTACTTCGGCAGCACCAAAACCAAATTCTACACTCTTAATGTCTGAAGTTTTGAATTCATAATAAAGAGCTTCGTAGCGGCCGTTAGATCCAGATGAACTGTCATTCTTGTCATTGTCTGCTTTTTCTTTTGAATCTTTTACAAGAGTATTAGAAAAGCGTTCACGGATTACCTTTGCAACTTCTTCAGGACTTCCAAGCTCTTCCATAACTTTGGCATCATCACCTGCATCATCAAAATAATCTGAATAATACTGAAGTGCTTCATTCTGTTCATCAACTGTTAATGACTGAATGTTGTTTTTAAGCTCAGTCATGTATTCTTCTCTTGTCATATAATAACCTCTCTAATTTGACTGTCCCATAAGTATCTTATCTACGTTACTCTTATAAGATAACCATTCGGAACGGTATTTATCAAGTAAAATCATTCCATTGGAAGTAATTTTGTAATAACGTCTGTTTCTTCCCTGGAATTCCATATCATAAGTTTCCAAAAATCCGTCTTTCTGCAGGCGCCTTAGAACCGGATAAAGCGTACTTTCGGAAACGTCCATAACCTGCCGGACATCCTGCGTGATTTTATAACCATACGTTCCTTCAAGACTAACAACCGAAAGAACCACGGCGTCCAGCAGCGCAGAACCTGCTGTAAAGTTCATCGCACCTCCTGTCTATATATAATATTATACCGTATATAATATATTGTCAAGTGTAATATTATATTTTTTTTGTAATGTCATTGCGAGCGCAGCGTGGCAATCCACATCTCAGAATTACTTTTATTTAATGGATTGCCACGCCTTCG
Organism: Treponema sp.; assembly: GCA_017551545.1. Taxonomy (GTDB): domain Bacteria; phylum Spirochaetota; class Spirochaetia; order Treponematales; family Treponemataceae; genus Treponema_D. The sequence goes on from JAFZLJ010000076.1 coordinate 12,947, forward strand.
GCTCGCAATGACGTTGATTCGTTGCTTATATATTTAAAATAGTTTAATATTATATTTATGAATGTTTATGCATGGATTTTTACAGGGCTGCTTGTGGTAACCCTTGTACTTTATATTGTTGGACTTGTACAAAGAATAATTCCTTTAGAAAAAACAGCCCGTTCCCTTTTTGTGCCATTTACCGGCGGAATCATTATTTCCATTTTGACAAATTATCTTCCAGATTCACATCATATTATTTTCTTTGCAGCAATGGCTTTTACAACTGCAACCTTGTGCATGCTTTCTACAATAAAGAAAAACAAGTTTTTTAAGTTCAGCGAACATTTTCTTTTTTTAATTACAGAAGCTTTCTGGTTAAGACTAATCAGTTCTGTTTACAGAATCTATAAGGTATCTAACCTTCTTTATATTCTTGCAGGAATTGTTTTTATTGCAGGGTTTGTGGTAATAAGTGTTTTTATTAAAAAGCAGTCTATACAAAAATACGCAGCATCAATCATTCAATATTTCTTTGCTTCAATTGTCTGCACTACTTCGCTTGTAAGTCTTATATATGAAAAAAGAGCCTTTGGAATTTTGATTTTCCTTGGCTCTTTATTTACAATTTGTCATGTAATATTTGAAATTTTCCAGCGCACCAGACCTTTTGCCATAAGCGCCAAGCTTGAAAGAATCATTGTAACAATTCTTTTTGTAACGGCACAGGCACTTATGGGAACAGGCGCTGTATTAATGCAGGTTTAGTATAAATCATCCCAAAGATACAGGTTGCCTTTGCTAAGACGGCCTGTCTTAATTGCAGAATCTAATTTTTCAAGACTCTTTACAGTTCCTACAGCAAAACCTTCGCGGCTTCGGGCTGTGTGGGTCAATTCAATAGTATCGGCAGTTCCGTCAAAGAAAACCTTGTGAGTTCCGGGAACATTTCCTACGCGTGTTGAACTTACATGAAGCTGGTTTGCAGCAGGGCGTTCGTGGAATGCATCTGTTACAATTTCATTTTTGTTCTTATAAGCATTCTGGACACGGCGTGCAATTTCCAAAGCTGTACCACTTGGGCTGTCTGCCTTCTGATTGTGGTGCATTTCCCAGGTTGCAACATCGTAGTCATCATATTCAGACATGATTTTTGCAGCTTCTTCTACGATTTTATAGAACATGTTTACACCGATTGAAAAGTTTCCGGCAGTCATAATTGTGCCGCCAACCTTTTTTGCAAACTCACGGATTTCATCATGCTTGTCATTCCAGCCGGTAGTTCCTACAACAAGAGGAAGTCCCAAAGGAAGCAAAGCTTTTATATTGTTCATAACTGCAACAGGGTGTGTAAATTCAATAACACCTTCTGCACCACTTGATTTTACGGCACGGGCTACGGCTTCACCGTCACCCTGCTCTACTTTTACCATAGCATCTTCTGCAGCAACATCTATAGTAACAACAACTTCATGACCGGCACGCTTTGCACACTGCTCAATCATGTGGCCCATCTTGCCGTATCCTACTAATGCAATCTTCATTTTAAAACCTCCGTTTTTTTAGGGAATAGTTAATAGGGCATAGGGAATAGTAAGCCGGGCGTTGCGGGGCGGCGTCTGAGCTCCGCAGAGGGGGTAGCGGAAGACCGCTCGCGGGCTGAAGCGAGGGGGAGACTTCCCCCACCTACTATTCCCTATTCCCTATTCCCTTTTTCCTAACTAAAATATGCCTGATGAAGGATCTGAACAGTTCTGTCTGCCTCATCCTCATCAACGATAATACTAATGTTTACTTTGCTGGCACCCTGGCTAATCATCTGTACGTTTATGCCTTCGTCGGCAAGGGCTTCGAAACCGCTTGCAAGAATATCGCTTGAATGAGCGGCGTCGCAGATAATTGTAACGATTGCTTTTCCTTCGCGGACAGTAACTTCACCTGCTTTTTCAAGATCTTCAACAAGACCGTCGAGTTTATCTTTTGAATTAACTGTAAGCGAAACAGAAACTTCTGAAGTAGCAATAACGTCAATGCTTATATTCCACTTTAAGAAGTTATTGAAAATATGTGCAAGGAAGCCGGCAGCCCCAAGCATGCGTGATGAAACAATATCAATAAGAGTAATGTGCTTTACGCTTGTAATTGCGCAGACTGGAGGAACTTTGCCAGTATGATTTTCTACAATAATTGAACCAAGGCTCTGAATGTTGTAGGAATTTTTTACACGAACAGGAGTTCCGGTCTTGCGTACAGGAAGCATTGAACGAGGATGAAGCACCTGAGCACCAAACATTGCAAGCTCCTGTGCTTCTTCGTAAGTAACTTCAGGAACAGGCTTTGCGTCTGTAACTACACGAGGGTCTGCAGTAAGAATACCGTCAACATCCTTCCAGGTCTGAACTTCTTCTGCCTGCATTGCAGCTCCAATCATAGTTGCAGTAAGATCTGAACCACCGCGGCCTAAAGTTGTAATGTTACCCTTTGCATCTTTTGCAATAAAGCCTGTTACAATTGGAATATCATCATAGGCTCCGTTTTTGTAGCCGTTTAAATACAGAGGAATATTTGTCCAGGTTTCTTCAAGAAGCTCGGCAGACATAAAGTTGCTGTCGCTTACAAAACCAACATTCCAGGCATCGTGGAACTTTGCAGGAATACCCTGACTATTCAAGTAAGCAGCCATCATACGAACAGACATGCGCTCACCAAAAGAAACAAGGTAGTCTCGCGAACGTTTGCTCACTTCTTTAAGCATAGAAATTCCGGTAAGCAGCTGTTTAAGCTCTTCAAGCAAGGCTTCGATTGTGTCAATATTAATACCAAGCTCTGAAGCAGTATCTTCATGAAGCTTTGCAACTCCGGCAACATCTACAGTGCCTTCAACAGCTTTATCTGCTGCCTCTAAAAGATGATCAGTTGTATCGCCCATTGCCGAAAGTACAACAACCGGTCTGCGATACTGATATGCCTTGATTATTGATGCAACATGCTTAATACGTTCTGCGTTAGCCACGCTCGAACCGCCGAATTTCATTACTATCATAAATTCCTCAAAACTCTTTTTTTTATATGTTTTGAGTCATTATAATGATTTTATAAGGGGCATACAAGAAGTCAGCAGAAAAAGGAAATATTGCTAATTGTCTATGGATGTGGCCATTATAATTCCTTTTCCAACTGTTCTGCCACCAGAAGTAGTTACAAGATTGAAAGTCTGACCAACATACAAAGGTTCCCCAGCATATGTTGTATTTGAATTCAGAAACTCTAAAGTCACAATCTTACTTGTACCAAGCTCAAAAGTTCCTTCAAAAGTCACAGTTGGAAGCCCCTTAGGATCTGCACCAACATCTGATCTAAGGTATGGTCTATAACCTGAGTTAATCGGATTAGATAAACCACCTTCCTGTTCAGAATAAAGATAAAAATATGCAGTAAACTTTTTGTGATTTGCAATTTCACCAGGCTTGCAAATAATATATCCATTACTATAACTCGTAGAATAACATAATTCACTCATAATACTACTAGAATCAAAAGTAATTTTAAAATCATCACCTGCAAGAAGAGAGTCCATTTCAACTTCATAGCGGTTCTTTAGTCCGGTTACAGAACAATTATAAGTGTTTCCACGTCCAAGAATATTTACCTGGTCTCCTGACTTAAGTTCTCCTAACAAACCTTTTGCTGTTATAACCTTTGTGTTAGTATAACTACCAGTTATTTTTGCCAGGAAGGTAAGATTTACAGGATTTTTTAAAATATCATAACTTTTATAAGCCTGCTGCTGAGAATTATTCTTTACTCTTAGGCTTACAATAAGAGAAACAACATCATGTGTATTTTCAATTTTGTAACAAAAATAGTTTTTATCAAGACTTTGGGAGCCCGAAATTTTTTCGCCATTACTTCGTTTACCTGACCATTTTACATCATATCCAGTATATGCTGTAGCACTGGTATTCATAAGCCATGCAAATGTAACAGAATCTTCAGTTTTATCTGCCAGAAGAACAGTTTTAGGGAACGGAAGAGTTGATGTAGTTTTTATCTGGAAAGGAAAATAAGTATCTGCTGCAGATGGATAATTAGTTGCAATTCCACTTTTGTCTGTAAAAACAAAAGATAGCCCGTATACACCATCGGAAAGTTCAAGATCTGTAAGCTCAACTTCACCATCAAAACTTGCCACCTGAGAAGACACAGTATCAAAATCAATATATTTTTCCTGAACAGCTGGTGTACTTAATGCCTTGTAGCTTGAACCGTTCCAGGTTGCAAATTGTGTAAGAATGAGTTTAAAACTTTGTGAAGGGCCAGATTCCTGATCTCTGATTCCAAATTTTACTTTTGCAGTTCTGGCACCATTTATTTGGGTAGAGGCATATGAAGAAGTTATTGAAGTTTTTGCTGTAGCAGTTAAAGGTTTTATTTGATTTGACGAATCCCAAACCTGTACCGTTGCCGAGTATAATTCAGGCGGTGTCTCATCTTTAGAGGAAGTAACCTGATAAACCCAGCCTTCGCCCATAGTCAAAGAAATATCTTTATCTATTCCGTCTTCAATAGAATATTTATATAAAAAACTCTTATCCAGATCTACAAGAACCTGTGTCCAGTCAGGTATAGGATCGTCTTCATTTGTTGGAATATAAAGTAACCTTGGAGTTTCAAAATATGGCGCACCAAAATGTTTTAAAAGATTACCGCCTCCATTATTACTACTGATAACTATATTCTTAAAATAATAATTTTGCCATTCTGTTTGCCCTTTATGTTTTGTTTTATATCCATGGTATTTCAACTCACCATTAACATAAGACGGTAAAAATTCAACATCAGTTCTAGTATTTTTATATTTTGCTTCAATACTAACCTTTTCATCAGTTGTATAATAAATAGAAGAAGGATCCATGTCGCGATTAAAGTTTACCTGTATAGGCGTATTCTTGTAGGTTTCGGTTCCCGGAACCGGAGTCTTTGCAAGAATTCTAGGTCTTTCTAAAAGTAAAGGTACCAGACAAAGACTAACACTTTCCTCTGGTGCCTTTAATAAGGTGCATTCTGTCTGGGAATTATATTTATCATCAAAAGAAAAATAATTGTTATTAGTTAAATCTGCTTTTGTTATATAATCAATTACTTTCCATTTATAAAAATCGTAGTCTGTTGCAGGATCAAAGCTTATTGTAAATTTATCAGTTACTTTTTTTGAAGTTATTCCGCCCGCAGGTTGTTTTACAGAACCAGTACTTTGAGCGTATTCCACACGTATTGTGTATGAATCAGCATTTGCATAGGCTATGCTGTCTTCAATTTCTTGTTTTATTTTTTCACTGTTTAGAAAAGAATCACAAGAGGTTAATACCCCCCCCCATATACATATCAAAAGTATAGTAAAAAAAAGACTAAGTTTTGATTTTCTCATTGAATACTCCAATACAGAAAGTATAACCTAACTTATTATATAAAACAAGAAAATCCTTAGATGAACAAAAAAAATTATTCTATTGTAAAAATCACATCCTGAGTGGTAACATCAATTTTTCCTGGTTTGAGTATTACTTTGTCATTTAAGTTAATATTGCTGCAACCTTTCAATGTTGTCTGCATATCAAGAGAAGGAATGAGGAAAAGTGCGTCCGAGCCACGCTTGTCTATGCAGAAGGCCTGGTAGGTCTGTTCCGGATTTTGCATAAGATATACGAGCTTCCAGTGAGTTTCGCTAAGGCGGCTTGCTTTACGGGCATCCTGGCTGGCTGCGTCTCCGGCGGCTATGCGTTCGAGCATTTCATCTTTGTCTAAAAGACGGCGGCCGTCTATAAAGGCACGAAGCTGCTGGTGGGCAATAAGGTCTCCGTAACGGCGCAGAGGTGAAGTTACCTGACTGTAAAAGCTCAAGCCAAGACCTGCATGAGGAGCCGGAGTAATTCCAACAGAACGCTTACGCATGCATTTTACACGTGCAAACTGACCTGCCCATCCATCAGGAACTTTTGCAGGAAATTCAGGAGCCTCCTGACTTACAAACGGGAATGGTATTTTATTCTTAAATGCAAACTTTGCGGCACCCTCACCTGCTAAAAGCATCATTTCCTGTATCATATCGTTTGATTCATATTTTACTTCGGGAGCTACAGTTACAATTTTTGTTTCGCGGTCTACCTTTATATCTACTTCCGGCATCTGGATTGTTACTGCGTTATTGGCGTTGCGGCGTGCAAGGTTACGGCGTGCAATTTCAAAAAGCGGTTTAAGTTCCGGGCTTTCTTTCTGCTGTTCTGCCTGTTCGTAAGAAATCATTTTTACATGAACGCGAACTTTTTTTACTTCACAGTCTGATATCTGACAGTCATCATCAAGAGTAATTACAAAAGCAAGTGCATTTGATTGTTCTTTAAGTCCAAGGGCGTAATCTTCAAGACTGCTTTCACAAAGCATGCGGCTTGCACCTTCGGGAATATAAAGAGTAGTTCCACGATTACGCGCTGCTATATCAATTGTCGAATCCGGAGCAACACTTGCAGCTGGATCTGCAATACAAACCCAAAGCTTTTTACCGTCAAAGCCTACTGCATCATCTGGGTCTGCTGCATTTGGAGAGTCGATTGCATAACAGACACACGGAGCTTCTTCACGTTCTTCGTCTGGCATAGGACCAAGCTGTTCCCGAGCCGAATCAAAACTGAACCCAAGCCGGGTCGGATGAGGATTTTTTATTTCACTCCAGATACCGGTTTCTATCAAGAGCCGGTGAGCCTTTTCTATATTTTGAGGAAGGCCTGCCATTTCCAGAACTTTTGATTTATCTGTCTGGCAAAGTGCAAAGGCCTCTACTTCGCCCATGAATTTTGCATCTGTAGGAAGGTCAAGCTTACGGTTCTTTAAGCGTCCGATGAAGGCCTGGCGCAATTCTTCTTCGTGTTCCTTTTCGTATTTTTTCTGATTGATTTCGTCTATCTGATTTTGAGTGCGGAGTGTAAACTGGAGCGTGCCGTTTTTAAAGACTTCTGTATCCTGGCAGAAATTCGGCATGGAAATTAAGGCCTGGTAAAATGCCCATGCATTATCCGTAGCAAGGTCCGATGCCGCATAGTCTATGATTTCTGTAAAAGACAAAGGTGTGGTGGCTGTTTCTTCTTCGGAAATTAAAAGCTCCCAAGTTTCTAAAAGTGATGAATTAAATTTTTGTTTAAGTATGTCGTCTCCGGCTGCGGCAAGAACTTTTTCCAGGGAAGCAACAGGCCCTTCCGAAAGTAAAATTACATCTTTTTCGCGAACCTTCTGTTCAGAATAAACAGCCTTTTTCCCTGTTGGAGTCGCCGGCTGACTACAGTATGTGATAATATATTTATCGCCGTCTAAATCTTTAATTACAGCGGGTTGGGTTTTGTATAAGACAAGGGAGTTCTTGGTCATGTATTAATAATATCAAAAAAAACGAAGGATGTCATTGCGGAAAAAATCATTTTACGTGCAGATTTGTATTGACAGGTCATAATGCACGTAACAGGGAATGATTTATAAGAGTGCTTACGTGCAGAGCAGGTCTTTAGAGCAAAAACGCACGTAATTGAGAAGATTTTATTTGTAAGGTTACGTGCAGAACAGGTCTGCGCGGCTAAACCGCACGTAAAATGTAACCCCCTATAAGCGAAATTACGTGCAGGACAGCCCTTCAGAGCAAAAACGCACGTAATTGAAAGCTTCCTGTTGGTTAGATTACGTGCAAAACCCACCTGTGTGACTAAAACGCACGTAACCGAAATTGTGGAGTCACCATATTTACGTGCAAACAACCTCACCCCCACCACAACACACGTAAACAAAAAAAAGGCATTGCCCGGATGGACAATGCCTTCTTGTGTCATTGTCGGGCGTGACCCGACAATCTATTTACCACTTCTTTTCAATTACATCACAGATGTTCATTTCTTCTGCAGCTTCTGGATTAATTTCGAAGAACTTAGCTTTTTCCATGTTAGGAACAACGTTTACTGTATCACCAAGGCGGAATTCAGCAGTTGCTGTTGTCTTAGCGATGATGCTCTGTCCCTTGTTAGAAATAAGATAAAGATGTGTTTCGGCACCAAGTGGTTCCTTGTTAGTAATCTTCATCTGCATATCGTCTTTAGCAGCTGGCTTTTCAACATATGTAAGGTCTTCTGGACGGATACCGAATGTGATTTCCTTTCCTACCCAGTCCTTAAGTTTCTTAGCCTGTTCAGCTGTCGGGTTGATTTCGAATGAACCTTCATCACAAACGATGTTTCCGTTCTTTTCCAAAACCTTAACTGTAAGGAAGTTCATTGGAGGTGTTCCGATGAAGCCTGCTACGAACTTGTTGATTGGATAGTTGTAGAGGTAAAGTGGAGCACCGATCTGCTGGATGATACCGTCCTTCATAACTACGATCTTTGTACCAAGAGTCATAGCTTCGATCTGGTCGTGTGTTACGTAGATCATTGTTGCCTGAAGTCTGTTGTGGAGTGCTGCAAGTTCAGAACGCATTGTTACACGAAGCTTAGCATCCAAGTTAGAAAGTGGTTCGTCGAACAAGAATACTTTTGGTTCACGAACGATAGCGCGTCCTACTGCAACACGCTGTCTCTGTCCACCCGAAAGAGCCTTTGGCTTACGATCCAAGTAGATTGTAAGGTCAAGCTGTTTTGCTGCTTCACGGACACGGCGGTCAATTTCGGCTTTATCCATCTTGCGGATCTTAAGACCGAATGCCATGTTGTCATATACAGTCATATGTGGG
>JAFZLJ010000077.1 GCA_017551545.1 Treponema sp.
CGCGAGAGCGACGAGTTAAATAATTTCCACTCATGCAAACGACGCGAAGCGGCGTATGATGGAAAAAGAACAAATAAATACACGGATATAACAGAAACTCTTTACTTTAACTCATTCTGGTCTTATTATATAGACGGAAGTACAAGATCAAGAGGAGGTGCGGTAAGTAAACATATATTCCTTGGGGAAACACGGCTTGCGACAGTAATAAACGACTACAGGAACGTTGAGGATAAGACGTTCGGAACAGAGAAAAACCACATCTACTTCTACCACTCAGACCACTTAGGAAGTGCCCAGCTTGTAACAGACCACAACGGGGATGAATACCAGAGGCTTGAGTACACGCCTTACGGTGAGACATGGGTAGACATAAAGAAGATAGCGGTAGAACAGGCTCCGATGAACTTCATGTTCAGCGCAAAGGAATTGGACAAGGAAACAGGCTTCTACTACTACGGAGCACGCTACCTGGACCCTAAGTATTCAAGATGGATAAGCGCAGATCCTGCAATGAATACGGGGGAATACTTCCCGCAGGCTCCAGTAAATGACGAAGCTAAGAAACATAACGGCAATTTGCCTGGCATGGGTGGTGTGTTTAATCACATCAATGGCAATTTGTATCACTACGCGGGGAATAATCCAATCAAGTATACGGATCCGGATGGAAGGTTTGATGGTATATCTTTAAATTTAGTTCCAGAAGGCGATCCCAATGGCACGAAAGAGCAAAAACGAGATTTCAATTTAAACAAAGGTTTCGAAAAAGTTGCAACATTTTGGGGGCAGATGACAGTTGCAATCCATGGAAATGAAAATGGTGTTTATATTAATCATAAACCAATTTCGATTAAAAAATTGGCTAAAATGATTAAGACTAATCCTCGGTATGAAGAAGCTAAAAAAGAGGCACAAAAAAAAGGCGAAAAAATGGAAATCATTTTGCTTTCTTGTAACACAGGAAAGCAACCTAAAAATGGAAAATTACCTGTAGGACAACAATTAGCTAATGAATTAGCTGATGAGGATGTAATAGTAAAAGCTCCAGATAAATATGTTTTACCTGCAAGACTTGATTCTTTTGGACCGGGGTATGAACTTTCTACAAGTAATGTCATAGACAAAAACCATAAACCTGCTCCTAGAAGATTTATAAGATTTGAATATAAGCCACAAAAAAAGGAGGACTAAAATTTGAAAAAATATTTTGTAATACTTTTTATTGTCTTTTTATTAACCTCGTGTAAATCTATAAAAAATGATGAGTGTTATGGATATCAATACGGAAATCCTTTATGTATTTCAGATGAAGAACTCCAAGAAGCAAAAGAAAAAGTTAATCAAGGACAATTATCTTATTGTAATATAATTGCAAATCATTATGAGTCATTACAAGAGCCGGATATTGCAAAAGTAATTTATTGGCTTACTATTGGAGCTGAAAGAGGAGAACCTTCATGCATGTGGTATTTAGGATATGAGTTTTATGAAATTTATGATGATAAAGAAATTGGTCTATATTGGATAAAAAAAGCAGCTTCTCTTGGTGAAGAGAATGCAATAGACTTTTTGGAAGATATGTAAATGTATTTTTTCAAATTTTTCCCCCATGAAATTGGATTTCGAGAAATGTTCTTTGACAGTTTAGATGAGGCTCAAGGCTGCATGGAGCTTTGAGCCATAAAGAAAGTGCATTCTTAAAATTGAGTGCACTTTCTTTACATAAATTGTGCATGGCTTGTGGGGAGGCTATTAGTATTGATAAATTACTAATGCCGAACTATGAATTTTCTGAATTTTATGATATAATTCTAATGTAAGAAAGGAGATGTTTTATGATTAATGTCTGGATAGATGAATTTACTCCATGCCTTAAAGATATGGCAACTGGTGAAATCGTTCAGACAGAAGTTATAAGGATAACTCGAAAAACTTTCTTGAAGAAATATAATGAAAAAAACGGCTGGTATGTAAACTGGGCAGATTTACTTGATGAAAATGAAGTATATGCACTTGTTGTTGAAGGTTCAGTTGACATTCAGGGAATGGTTGCAGTTTCAAAAAATGAGGATATGAAAGCAGCTTATGTCTGCTGGATGTGTTCTAATCCTCAGAATAACAAAGAGATTGTTGACCAAGTAAAGTACGCAGGTGTTGGCGGACATTTGTTTGCTATTGCCGCAAAGAAATCATGTGATTTTGGATACGAAGGTCTTTTAACGGGATTTGCTGCAAATGAGAAGCTTTTAAAACACTATTGTGAAGTCTTTAATGCAGAGTATATTGGAATTCTTCATCCGTTTCAGTTTGCAATAGATGAAGAAAATGCAAAGAAAATAATGGAGGTTTATGATTATGAATGGACTGATGAACAGATATAGAGAATCATTGAAAAATACTCCAAAACCAGTTATGCCCTCACAGATTCTAATGACCCACTTGGATTTAAAGGGATTGATGGCATACGCAAAGTCAAAAAACGTTTCTCCTGCTGATTTACCCGAGCAGGAAAAAAATAGATTTATCATGAAAAACGGTTAGCGATTGGAGCACCTTTAGTTCTTCCGCTTGCGGAAGAATGAGCCGCGAAGACGGCGAAGTGCGGAAAGCGCGGCCTGCCATAAGGCAGGCAACCGCCAGGAATTTCATTCTGGACGTATAATAATAGTGGAAGTACAGGTTTTAAAGGAGGTGCAGTAAGCAAGCACATTTACCTTGGGGAAACACGGCTTGCGACAGTAATAAACGATTACAGGAATGTTGAGGATAAGACATTCGGAACAGAGAAAAACCACATCTACTTCTACCACAGTGACCACTTAGGAAGTGCCCAGCTTGTAACAGACCACAACGGGGATGAATAC
>JAFZLJ010000078.1 GCA_017551545.1 Treponema sp.
TGTTATGAGAAAAACCGATTTCAACTGGTTTGATTAAAAGCAAATGTGCACTTACAAACAGAACCACAATTCCTAAGAGCTTATGAATAAAAGCCTCTCCAAAGAAAGTTGAATCCGTGCGGATGAAAAAGTATTCAATAAATCTAAAGCAAAAGCAGATTAAATAAATCAGTAATACCTGAAGCCAGACTGTGTTTTTATTTTTCATTTTTTTACTCCTATGTACATCGCGTGTCCGCACATTTCTATAATTGATTTGTCTTCTGCGGTTGAATCTATCAACTCGAGGATTTTTGAAAAGAAATTCTTGTTTTTGAATTTGAAAATCACATCTTCTTTTTCGTAACCAAAGCCGCGGATAGAGCGGAGCAGCTGTTTTTCAAAACCATTTGTTGCAAAGAGGTTTTCAATTTCTTCTGAGGCAGGGTAGTAGCCTTCCTGAAAACCATTGTCCGAAAGATTCTTGAACTTGCCCGAATCAAAGCATTCTTCCAGAGTTTTGATATCCACCTGATCTGGGCTCCAGCAGAATCTTTGAACGAGCGCAATACTTCCAGATAAATGAGGAATAAAGCTTGCAAAAACTTTTCCGCCGGTTTTCAGAACGCGCTGGATTTCGCCTACACACTTTTCCCGTTCATCTTTTTCTGTAAGATGATAAAGTGGGCCAAAGAGTAGGACTATATCAAATGAGTTATCTTTATAACAACTAAGATCAGTTGCATTTACCTGGTCACAGGAAATCAGATTATCAACCTTATCTTCTTCTTTCTGCTTCCTGGCTTGCGATAATAAAGTCTCAGAAAGATCTGCGAGTGTTACCTTATATCCCTTTTTTGCAAGAGGGAAAGAATAAACTCCAGCGCCGCCACCAAGGTCAAGCACAGAAACCTCAGCCCCGTTAGCCAATGCTGGAAGATTTTTCTCCAGAATGCTCATCGTCATCAAAAATTCAAGCTTTCCGCTGTTGTCATTCCGGAGTCTGTTCTTTTCATCAAAATGCTTGTAGTAGTTTTTAATTTTTTCAAAATCGGTCATCAGATTTTATTCCTTTCTTGCCAGATACAAAACGTATGTGTCATTGAAGACTATTTTGTTGCCTTCTTCCAAAACTGCATTGCGCAGGCCTTCAAAGAAAGGTGTCCGGTATGGTTCTTCAATCACTATGTGATCGCAATGAGTTCCGCTAAAGGCAACGTATTCATCGGCAGTCATTTCACGTTTGCCGTAAAATTCTCGGCATTCAAAATTTGTGTAGCCGTATGCGGTCGCGTTTTCGTAGCGGAAATTTCCGTGCGTGTACTGCTCGGTAGGCTTAAAATACTCATCGTAAATTTTCTGGATTTTATCGGCAAGTCTTGGATTTGGGGCCCTGTAATCAGATTTGGTCAGAAGCATTGCAAGTGTACCGCCGGACTTCAGCAGGTTGAAGGTTTTTGAAAATGCAATTTCTTCTGGAATCCACTGAATTGTCGCAGCGGAATAAATCATATCAAACGTCTGATTTCCAAAATCATGAGTAATAAAATCATCATTTACAATATCAAAATTAGCACGGCTTCCAAACTTACTTTTCATTTTTTCAAAAAGATGTTCGCCAAGTTCAATTGCATGATAGTCGCAGCCTGTATTCAAAATCGGTTCGGTTGCCTGCCCAGTTCCAGGTCCAAGCTCCAGAACGGATTTTCCTTCTCTAATTTTTGCATAATCAATCAGATTATCAAAAAGCTCCTTGCTGTAGCGAGGGCGGTATTTGTCGAACTCTTCCGGAATCGTGTCAAAAATTTTTCTGAATTCCATTTTTTAACTCCTATAAGTGAAATGCACATTAAACCTGTTCAAAATCTAATCAAGTTTCCGAACAGCTCTATTATATTTTTTCAAAAATCAGATGATTAAAAAACGATACTTTTTTGAACTCCTCAATTTTGCCGACGCGAATTTCAAGCTCGAGCATAGAGTTGTACCATTCGTCAGTGTATTTGATTTCGTTATTTGATGAAAGACCGTAAAAGGCGCGGATACCGTAAAGCTCTGAGAGTTTCATTTCATTACCGAAAAAATCTGTGAGATACTCGTTAGTGTAAACATCGCGGTTTCCAAACATGCTGTCTTCTGGTTTTTCGTTTAAGAGGTCCAGCGCTGCCTTTGGATTATCTGTTAATACAGCACAGCCATAAACACGACCGTAAAGATTGTGCTTTATGATTGATAAACGACCGCCGGGTTTTAAAACCCGCTTCAATTCTGCAAGAATCTCGTCTTTATTTTCAACATATTCCAGCACGTTGTGGCAGAGAACAACATCATAAGTGTTATCATCAACACTTTTCAAATAATCAAGCCCCTGAGTAATCAAAGAATAGTCGTTGCTTTCAAAACGAAGGCTGTACATTTCTTCATTCGGTTCTAAGGCTGTTACATCATGATTTTTTCCATAGTGCATGGCTGTGATACAAAAGCCCGCTCCAAAATCCAGAATCTTAAGCCGTTTCTCGTTTTGAAATTTCAGCTGATTAAAAATTTCATCGTAGAAAATCTTGCCCCAA
>JAFZLJ010000079.1 GCA_017551545.1 Treponema sp.
CGCCGGATAAATATCTCTGAAGCGTCCGTAATATTCTGCAGTTTTCCCAAAATCGAAGGCTTTTCCGTTATCAACTTGAATCTTATCGAGCCTGCCATTTTCCGGCTTATATAAATCCTTACTGCGATACTTTATATCATATTTACTTAGTTTAAAGCTCATTTTTTCCTCAGATTTTATTATATCAGAAAAATCCACCTGCACCACATTTTTTGTCACCTCAGCTTCACATTTTTGCAACTAAAAAGCGGTGTAAATAAATCTGCATCTGTGTTACCTTATAGACAGTGAGGTGAATATGATTTTAGGTGAAAAACTAAGCTTACTCAGAAAACAGAATGGATATTCGCAGGAAGAACTGGCAGATAAACTGCACATTGCGCGACAAACTGTAAGCAAATGGGAAAACGGTCTTGCTGTTCCTGAACTCGACGGGCTCATTGCTTTGAGTAATCTTTATCATATTCCGATTGACCGTATTGTAAAAAATGATGATGACTGCAATATTCCTTTGACTGAAACAGAAGATAGAACTGACCGTACAGAGCTCATCAACTTCCTGATAAAAGCAAAGCAGAAAACCTACGCAGGACACGGAGCCGAAGTTGCCCCTAGCCGCCCTGCTTCACACGATTTGAAATATGAAGAAAAAACTCCGGCTGGCGAGCTTCTCTACATAGACACTTATCTTGGTGGAAAAGACTTCGCCGGCGAAGAAGCAATCTGGCGCAACGGCACACCGCTCTGGTCTATGAATTACTACGGCCGGGTAACAGGCGAGCCCTTCTCCGGAGATTTCCTCAAGGCAGCTCTTTTTGAAGTTCCGGCTGATAAGCCATACCGTGGCCCGAACATTTTCCGGCAGGGCGATTACACCTACCACTGCCAGACTAACGGAGATTTCGAATGGTTCCAGGGCTACGAAGATATCTTCTATCTTGAAACAAAGATTTACGAATTACACTTCCATGGCGGAATTATTGTTTAATAAACTCAATTTCCGTACTGCGTGTATCTGTCAAACAGATAATGCTATTAATCTTTTGTGTAATAATCAAAAGTATGATGTATTGGTAAATTTTCTTCTCTAAATTCGCCTTTCCGGTATATATCTATTTTATCATACATTGCTTTTGTCCAGCGCATCTCATACTCAAATTCCTGAGTTTCTTCTATGTATCGCTTAAGTTTGGGAGTGGTATAGTTATGTATTTCTTTACTAACAGTTCGCTTTGTATCACCATA
The DNA here is from genome assembly GCA_017551545.1 of Treponema sp. GTDB lineage: Bacteria > Spirochaetota > Spirochaetia > Treponematales > Treponemataceae > Treponema_D. The sequence goes on from JAFZLJ010000079.1 coordinate 1,246, forward strand.
ATGTTCCCGTAAGTTATCGACTATTTCTCTTGAATCAATATTTTCATCTTCAGAAGATGGAACATATATATAAAACGACCCCATATGACGTTTAAACTCATATTCCGCTCGTTTATCTATATAAAGTACATTATTATCTGACATAAGTCTTTCAATAAAATGCCTTCGCTCTGATAGATTTTCAATAGTCTCTGTATGCTTTATCCCCTTATGCATTTTTGAAATAATTTTTTCTATGTTTTTTCTCGGGAAGAACCAGGTTGTCAAAAAACTTTTATTGGTAATCCAAACACGATTATCTATATCTATATAGTATTCCTTAGTTATTTTATTATTCTTCTTAACATATAAAGTATAGTCAGCAGATGGATGTTCATTAAAAAGGCCAAAGGTTAACATATATTTAGTATTGTAAGCAACATTTGGAATTTTCGGCAAAAGACTTAATACCTTCTTTATCTCTTTTTTATCTTCCAGATAATATGTTTCTTTAGCCTTAGTACAGTAAAGAACAAGAGATTCATTATTATTGTGATTTTCAGTTGAATTTGATTCTACTTGTGTAGATTTGCAATCTATAAAAAGTAACATGAGAAAAAGGATTGGGATAAATCTTTTAAAATTCTTTTCCATAAGACAATTTTCCATTTTGATTTATTCTGTATTTTGCCAGATTTGAACTTCTTATTAAAATTGAATCTTCTCCTAAAATCCATTCTACCATACTTTTTTAAAAATCACAGTTTTTTAAATGCCGTAAACGCGTCAGGGATTGGGGGCGGCAAAGCCGTTGCCTCGGCAAAAAATTTGTGAAATGCGAAGACATACTATATAATAGAAATATATTGAGGCAAATCCAGGAGAGTTTTTATAACGGATGTCTTACTCAATCATAGGTACTCTGGCTTTTATTCTGAATCTCATTATTAACCGGGAAACTCTGTGGAATATCAGGGGCAGTAACATCGGGCATAGTTTTGCCATGAATACTGAACAGAAATTTGCCAACCCTTACCGGCAGTTTCTTTTTGTGTCAAACCTCTATTTTCTTGTTGATATGGGCTGGGGATTTTTGTACGAACAGCACACCAACGATGCTCTCTTTCCTCTTTTATATTTTGACTGCATTCTTTATTTTTTACTTATGTTTATGACAATGCTTACATGGATGCGTTCTATTGTAGCTTACCTTAACAAGCAGGGACGGCGCAGCAAAGTTCTGCTTTTGTCTGTGTGGTCAATGTTCCTTCTTGGTCTTATATATCTGATTATAAACTGTTTTAAACCTTTTATTTTTTCTTTTAATGAAAGGCATGAATATATCACAGAACCTGGAAGGCATATTGCTTTTATCCTTCAGATTGCGCTTTATATGGTGACTACGATTTACATGTTTTACATTGCGCGAAAATATTCCGGCGGTGAAAGAATAAGATACAGGGCCGTTGGATTTACATGTCTTGTGATGGATCTGTTTCTTATAATTCAAGTGCTTGATCCAAGATATCCTTCGTATGCTACAGGTCTTATAATCGGAATCTGTGTAATTCATTCTTTTGTTGAATCAGGTGAACGAAAGCAGAAAGAAATTTACGATAACATTGCGCGAAGCCTTGCAGAAAACTATGACGTTATTTATTATGTCGATGCTGAAAATTCAAGCTATACAAGTTATGAATGCAGAAACATTTACGGCGACCTTGATATGCAGAAATCCGGTAAAGATTTTTTTGCAGATTCGCGTGTAGATATTTCAAATATTGTTAATAAAAATGACATGGAGCGCGTTCTTGATTTTGTTAACAAGGATCATTTGATAAGTTCACTTACAGATAAACGAAGCTGCAGTCTTGATTACCGTGTTTCGGCATTTAAAAAAATGCATTATGTAAGAATGACTGTTAGAAAAACAATGGACGGCTCGCATTTTATTTTTGGTATAGAAAATATTGATGATGAAGTTAAAAAAGAAAAGCGTCATCTTAAAGCGCTAAATACGGTAAAAGAGCTTGCAAGACGTGACGAGCTTACTGGTATAAAAAATAAAACTGCATATAACGAGCTTGAAAAATCTGTTCAGGATAATATCGACAGCGGAATGGATTATCTTTCTTTTGCGCTTGTTGTATGTGATACAAATAATTTAAAGAAGATTAATGATACTCATGGTCATGTTGCAGGAGATGAATACATCAAAAAATCTGCGATGCTTTTGTGCAACACATTTGTTCACAGTCCTGTATTTAGAGTTGGCGGCGATGAGTTTGTCGTATTCTTAAGGGGAAGCGATTATTTAAACAGAGAAATTCTCATGAAAAAACTCCGCGCACATGTAAGAAAAAATTTAAAGTCAAAGTCCGGTCCGATTCTTGCTTCGGGAATTTCAGATTTTAATACCGAGACAGACCGTCTTGTATCACAGGTTTTTGACCGCGCAGACAAGGACATGTACAAAAACAAACGTGCGCTTAAAAAAGAAGAAAGCCAGCAGGGATAAAATAAAGAGTCAGCTCTAAAACTTTTCGAACGCCAGACGCGGATAATTATCCTCTGTCGATTTTCTTATTTTCATTTTTTATACCTCTATTTCATCTCCAGAGTGAACATAACTCAACTGACTTCCCATGATTTCTTTCATCTGATTAAAGGCTGCAGAACCTGTGCAGTGGCATGTTGCAAAATGTGCTTTGTAATTTTTAAGGCGGTTTGCAATTTCTGTAATTTCTTTTGTGTCCGCTTCGGAGAACTCGGTGCGCTTCATAAGATGGAAGCCACCGATTACAAGATCAGGGAGTGAGGCCGGGCCAAACTTCCGTTCAAGTGTTTCCATCACATTCAGAATGCCGTTGTGCGCACAGCCACAAAAAAGGATTTTCTTTCCGCCTGCTGTCAAAAGCAGATTCTGTTCGTGGTGGAATTCATCCTGGATATACTGGCCATTGCAAAACTCTCGGAGCCGCTTGTTTGTAGATGGAAGCGGGAATGCACGATTATCAACAGTGAAAACCTGAAGCTCATCATCAATTTTTGTATCACCTTTCAAAAGTTGAACCTGAGGCAGCGAGAGAATCTTTTTATCAATTCCGATATAGCGAAAATTACTTTTTTCTTCCGGGGTATTACAGCCGCTCATTCGGCTTTCTCCATCGAACGCATAATACTCCCCGCCGGCATTCTGCTGAATGTAAATCTTTGCCCGCGGATTCAACTCCACAAACGGAAGGATTCCGCCTGAATGATCATAATGACCATGACTTAAAATTACTGTATCAACGGCAGCCAGATTTACACCAAGCTTCTGTGCGTTTTTAAGTACAACATCGCCCGGCCCCAAATCCCAGCAAAACTTATGATTTTGAGTTTCAACATAAAACGAAAGTCCGTGTGCCGCTTCACAGCCGGTCGAGCCCAGTTCATTTTCTACAAGATTTATAATCCGCATTTGTTTATTTCCTTTGAAGCATTTCCTTACAGCATCTTAAACGCCATCTCAAACATTCTGCGTATCTACAACTAATAGTATCATCCGTTTCTCCTTACACGTTAAACTCAATCTTTCACAGGACAAATCATCTGAAGGTCAAATGGTTCCGCTTCAGCCATTTCTTTTATAGGATTACTTGCCAAGTCACATCCCATTGCTCTGTAAAATGCAATCGTCTCCTCAGAAGAACAGGCAGATATGTATAAAGCCTCTGCACCGGCTTTTCTTGCTTCCGCTTTTCCTGCTTCAAATAATTGTCTGCCAATTCCCTTGCCTCTACATTCAGAAGAAACATGCATCATATCAAGAATCATGTAGGGGCCATTTAGTTTCCTTGACAGACCTATAAAGCCAACAACTTTTTCATTTTCTAATGCAATGTATGAAATACAATCATCACTGCTTATTTTCTTTGCCACAGAGCGCTTTTTGTTCAGGTCCCAATCTTCGGTATATTTGCATTCTACTAAAGTATATTCTCCGTTTATTTTTCGATATACTTTGTTTACATTCTGTTTTCTGTTATATGAATCCAATGATTCTAAACTGAAATTTGCTTCTGACAATAATTCAATTTTAATCAAGTGATAATTCTCCTTATGTTATCTCATCTGGCTTTCTTAGGTTTCTTTTCCGGAAGTTCAGCATACATACCATTAAGAAGTTCAACAATCAGGGCCTTATCATCAAAATTGTCAAATACATGCATCAGAGTTTTTGATTCTTCATACGGGTAACGCAGTTCGGAATCTGCAAGCAGTCTGTCCGATGTCGGCGTTCTCTTTAAGAAAAGTTCATCACCGCAAACGTCACCTATCAGCTTACCATTAAAATACACAAGGTATCCGCCCATCATAGATCTTATGACAATATCACCGGCTGCGGAAAAAACATCACGAACATATTCATTAAATTCATTCATCCTGGTTGTCCTCCATCAGTATTTTCTCATGAAAATAAATATTTTCCAATCTCATAAGCCTTCTTCAGATTCGCATCCCAGTTCTTTTCTCGAAGTGGATTTTCTCTGGATGTGCTGTCAAAGACAATAAAGTCTGCCTGCTTTACGCGATTAAAAAGTCTGTCACCGAGCATCACTTTTTTCATGCTGTCCAGAAGCCCAAACTCTTCAAGGCGTTCAATAGGATTTCCTGCAGAACAGAGAATCAGACCTTTATCAAGCATTTTCATTTTTCTGTTTTCGCCGTATGCAAAGCCGTAAGACCAGACTCTGTCAAACCAGCCGACAAGCTTTGCCGGAGCCTCAGTCCAGAACACAGGGTAAATAAATACGATTGCATCTGCAGAATTGATTTTCTCGTGCTCTGCAAGAACATCCGCAGCAACTGCCGGCGCAGTCCTGTAATTTGCATCGCGAAGATATTCCTGCTCAGTCATATCTGATTTAAAATCCATTTTGTATAAATCAGAAATAACATACTCATTTCCAGAATCAACAATTCCCTTTATGAATGAGTCGCGTACATGACTTGTAAACGAATCTTCTGATGGATGACAATAAACTATAAATGTTTTCATTCTTTTTTCCTCATAATATTGAAATTCATTAATCATTTAGAAAATGTTTTATTTCTTCAATTTTTTTCAAGTTGTCTTCTGAATACGGTTTATAGATTATGCCCATGTGACCGTCTTTGCCGTCATCAATCAACAAATGAGGGACACCATAATGCTCCAGGACTTTCTTAAACCAGTATGTCATATTTTTAAGCGCATCTTTTTTGTTTGTAATCAGAACTGTTTTGGGAAGATTCTTTATTTCTTCGCGGTTTTCAAAAATTAGATACTTGTACTTTTCGTTCTTGGAATAATTCTTTGGAAAAACCATATTCCTCATTCCGGTATA
>JAFZLJ010000008.1 GCA_017551545.1 Treponema sp.
CTCTTGACAACAGGTCTGCTTTTGTACATGCTCAATCAATCATAGATAATTTTGTCTCATTAATAACGTGAAAAAATAGTCCGAAGTTTGTGGTGAATAAAAGCCATGGCTTCGGATTTTTTTTATATAAAAACAATGGAGGTTTAAAAAATGAAAAAACTATTTGTTTTACTTTTGGCAAGTCTATTTATTTTTGCAGCGTGTTCAAATGGAAACAGTAAGCCAAAAGACCCGGAGCAGACACCTGCGTCAACAACTACATTATATTCCGTTACGATTGATAATGGAATTATTAATGGAACTGTTACTGCCAGCAAGACTAGTGATATTGCTGAGGGAGAAACTATTACTCTTACTGTTACTCCTGATAATGGTTTTGTGCTTGATACACTTACAGTAAAAAAAGGAGAAGATGATGTTTCTATTACTACTAACAACACATTTATTATGCCTGCGGGCAGTGTAAATGTGTATGCGCTATTTAAGGTAAAACCACCTATAGGAACAAAAGCCGCTGATGAGCCAAAAGAAGTAGGAGACATAGTGTTTAATGATGGAAGTGCGACTCCTTATACTGCACAACTTACACTTACTGATGAACAGAAAGCTGCGGCAATTGCAATTATTTTTTACAAGGGAACAGGCTTAAACACCAATGGGGATGCGTGCCGCACTTTAGGAGTTGGCTTAAAGCAAGGCGAAGGAGCCTGGTGTACTACAGATGCATTAGCATATAACCTAAAGATTACTCCAATTCAATGTAAAGCTTATGAGAATACAGAAACCGGGGACTTCACTTTTAGTGGTGATAAAAATGGTAGTGATAATTGTTTAAAGCTTAGATATTTCCTTATTGATAATTGTAATAATATGTGGGATATAAGCTCTTCCAGGTATCCTGCAATTGATTTTGCAGATTTTTATATGGATACAGCAAAAAACCTCGGAACAAAATATTTAAGTGGCTGGTATTTGCCAAGTGTCGCAGAACTTTATCAGATTTATGAAAATGGAATACGTCTTTCAAGAGTTTTTGATTTAAATGCAGCAATTGAACTTTGTGGCGGAGATAAGTTTGGAATTCGTTATTATTGGTCGTTTTCCCAAGACGGTTCTAGCAATAATCAGGCAATGATATGCTCTGTAGAATCAGGATTTTGTGATTCTGATGAAAAGGAAATAAATTATGCAGCATGTGCCATCCGAGAGTTCAACTAGAGGAATTTAGTTTATTTACACGCGGAATCCTTGAAAAATGGATTTTCGCGTGTAATTTTTAGGGTTTTTATTCGAGATTTACACGCGTTTTCTTTAAGATGGGATGTTTCGCATGTAAATATTTTGAGTATTTGTTGAAAACTTAGCAAAAATCAGCTATAAAAACACGCGGATTTGATTAATTGGTATAATTCGCGTGTAACAGGTAAGATTTACTAACCTTTTATACACGCGGTTTCTTTATAAGATGCCTTTACGCGTGTTTTTACGTTATTAAAGGGGCGTTATACGTTTGTTGCGAGAACTAACGAGTTTGCTTCGCAAACGTCGCGGGGCTGGATGCCTACGGGGGTGTTACGGGGGTGTCCCCCGTTAGAGGGGGTAGCGGAAGACGTAAAAAAAGCGATGGTTGATAGACCATCGCTTTTTTTATGGCTGTAGCGAGGGGAAGACTTCCCCCTCCTGAATCTATTTGTGGCCCTTTGCTTCGGCAGGCTCAGCACAGGCTGGCTCAGGGACCACAGGGAATTAATCTTCCATGTTCTTGTATTCTTCGAACTTAGCTGCTGTTTCTTCGTCTACTTTTGTGAAGAGAGAAACTACTACAGTTACTACGAGACATACGATGAAGGCCGGGAGGATTTCGTATACGTCGAAGATTCCGCCGTGGAGATAGTGCCATACAACATCGGTTACACCACCACAGATAAGACCTGCGATTGCACCAGGAGCTGTTGTGCGTTTCCAGTAGAGGGCCAGGATGATAAGAGGTCCGAAGGTTCCGCCAAAGCCTGACCATGCAAATGATACAAGGCCAAAGATTGAGCTGTCTGGATTAAGGGCAAGCAAGAGTCCCAAAACTGCAATTACAAATACACAGATACGGCTTACGAGGAGAACCTTTTTGTCGTCGGCATCTTTTTTGATAAGGCCCTTGTAAATATCCTGTCCGATGGCAGAGCTGGCAGAAAGAAGCTGTGAGTCTGCTGTAGACATGGAAGCTGCAAGAATACCACAAAGGAAGAGGCCTGCAATAAAGGCCGGGAACATCTTGAGCATTGTTTCGCTGAATACGGCTTCCTGAGTTCCTGTTCCAAGTACCTTGAGGCCTGCTGTTGTTACTTCTGATGGATCGGCACCAAGAATGATTCCCTTGTTCAAAAGGTAAGCTGTACCAAGGGCACCAATTAAAACTGCACCAATGTAAGAAATAATCATCCAGACAATACCTACGCGGCGGGCTGTTTTGATTTCTTTGTTTGAACGGCAGCCCATAAAGCGGATGATAATGTGAGGCATACCAAAGTATCCAAGACACCAGGCAAAGGCAGAAACTGCAGACATTGCGCTAAAGCTCTGGTTTCCTGTAAAGGATTTGAGCATTGCGGCACCGAATTCTCCGTTCAAGGCGCGCTGGGTGAAGCTCTGTACCTGAGCAGTTGCGTTACCAAAGCCTCCGAGTGAAGCTACAATTACGATTCCTGAAATTACAAAGGCTATGAAAATGAGTGAGCCTTGGATGAAGTCTGTTGTACAAACGGCACGGTAACCACCGAGGATTGTATATGAAAGAATGATTACAAAGCCAATCAGGAGGCCTGTGTTCCAGTTAAGGCCGAATACTGAGCGGAAAAGCTTTGCACAGGCAACGAATCCGGAAGCGGTGTAGATTGTAAAGAAAACTACAATAAAGAAAACCGATACGATTGAAAGAATGTGTGTCTTATCGTTAAAGCGGTTTGTAAGGAATTCCGGAATTGTGATGGAATCTTTATATACTACAGAACACTTGCGCAATGGTTTTGCAATCAAAAGCCATGCAAGATATGTACCAACTATAAGACCAATGGCAGTCCAGAAGGTTTCTTTGAAGCCGCCAAGGTAGCACAGGCCTGGAAGTCCCATTAAAACCCAGGCTGAAGAGTCTGATGCTTCGGCACTAAGGGCAGTTACCCAAGGTCCAACCTTTCTTCCTCCAAGGAAAAAGTCCGAAGCTGAATTGTTGCTTTTTGCACTGCGGATACCTACAAAAACCATAAGGCCAAGGTAAAGCACAAAAGCAATAATCATAGCGATCATTTGTGAAGTCATTTTTTTACCTCATATTAATAATTATTTTCTATATTATAACCGCAAAATGTGTTCTTCTCAATAGTAATGTTAGTAAATAGGGGATAGTAAATAGGGGATAGTAAATAGGGGATAGTAAATAGGGGATAGTAAATAGTAGGGGCGCCTGCCCCTCGCTCCAAACCTTCGGTTTTCCGCTACCCCCTCTAACGGGGGACACCCCCGTAACGCCCCCGCACTTGCCTTTTGGAGCATTCGCTATTATATTTAATATAAGAGGTAAAAACATGGCAGAATGTACACATGATTGCGGAAGTTGCGGAGAAGAATGTTCAAAACGCGATTTTCAGGTTAAGCCGCACAAAGACAGCAGTATTAAAAAGGTTATTGGAATTATAAGCGGTAAGGGTGGTGTAGGTAAGTCACTTGTTACTACACTTCTTGCAAGTCGCGTAAATAAAGACGGATTTAAAACTGCAATTTTAGATGCTGATATTACTGGTCCTTCTATTCCCGAAAGCTTTGGTGTTGGCGATGAACGCGCTCAGGCTGTTGAAGGTCAGGATGCTTTGAACCCAGTTGTAACTGAATCTGGCATTCAGCTTATGTCTATGAACTTCCTTTTGCAGAACGAAAACGATCCTGTAATCTGGCGTGGTCCTGTTATTGCCGGTGCCGTTAAGCAGTTCTGGACTGATGTTATCTGGAAGGATGTTGATTTTATGTTTGTAGATATGCCTCCGGGAACCGGCGACGTACCTCTTACAGTTTTCCAGTCGCTCCCAGTTGACGGAATTATTGTAGTAAGTTCCCCTCAGCAGCTTGTCCGCGTTATTGTAGAAAAAGCTGTGAACATGGCAAACATGATGAATATCCCGATTCTTGGCATTGTAGAAAACATGAGCTACGTAAAATGCCCTGACTGCGGAAAAGAAATAACTGTTTTTGGCAAGAGCAACATCGACGAAATTGCAAAGACATTCAATATCCCGGTTCTTGCCCGAATCCCAATGGAAGAAACAACCAGCCGCGCTGTAGATGCCGGTGACGTTGACAGCCTTGATATTCCGGAAATTTCCGGGGCAACTGCAGCGATAGAGAAATTGTTAAAGTAGAAGTAATTATATAAGAATACATTTATAGAAAAAGCCCCGTAACGGAGTGAAAATTGGCTGGCGACTGCTTCTGAGTGGTGCCGGCGGCATAGATAAAATCCGAGGATTTGCAAAGCAAACCGCAGGATTTTTTCAATAACCAACTCAGCCTGCAGTCGACAGACAATTTTCACGGGAGTGAAGGGGCTTTTTCTATTATAAAAATTCATTTTTTTATAATACTTTTCTAATGTACAATTTCTCCCATCTCTGCTATAATGTTTCTATGAATGAAAACACAACTGTAACAGACAAGGCTGTGCAGGATTCTATGAAGGAAATCTGCCACATCCTTACAACATCGGATGAAAAGCTGGCGTATGACTTTATTGAATGTCTTTTTACGCCTGCAGAGCGAAAGGATATTGCCAATCGATGGCTTTTGGTAAAAGAAATTGACAAGGGAACTACTCAGCGCGAAATTGCCAAAAAGTTTGGTATGTCGTTGTGTAAGATTACCCGTGGTTCTAAGGAACTCAGTAAGCCTGACAGTGCATTCCGCCGCATTCTGGATTCTCAAAAATAATGAATAATTGCTTATATTTTAATAAGCCGCCTGCTAAGTGGGAGGAATATCTTCCGCTTGGTAACGGCAGGCTTGGCTGTATGGTAAAGGCTCACCCTTGCAATGAGGTGCTGCAGCTCAACGAAGAAGGAATCTGGTCTGGGGGTCCTCAGGACAGAGCTAATCCCGATACAAAAAAATATCTTGAAAAAATCCGTTCTCTTGTAAACGATGGCCGCGTGCTCGAGGCTCAGTCGCTTGGTTTTGAAGCAATGAGTGCAACTTCCTTTAATGAGCGCGCTTACCAGACTGCCGGGGATTTTCATATTGATTTTTTCTCTCCTAAAAACAGCGGGCTTGCAGTAGGCTGGCCTTTGCAGCATAAGGCTGATGAAAATGTTCTGGCAAATTATAAGTCTGAACTTTTTATGGATCAGGCCTGCACTGTCATAACATATACTGATGACGAAGGTGTAGAGTTTACCCGCCGCACCTGGATTAGCGTTGTTGATGATGTGCTTTTTATGCATGTTACTGCAAGTGTGCCTGGAAAAATTAATTATAGTGCTTACATTGACCGGGGAATCTGGAGCGACAGGATTTTTGCAGACAACAACTTTATTTATATGGAAGATTCTCACGGCATTCCTTTCTGTGTTGGAGCAGGGGTAGTTGCCGTTGGTGGAGAGTCTGGTACACGCGGTGCTTGTCTTTACGGGGCCGGTTGTGATGAAGCATTATTCTTTATTGATATTCAGTCTTTGCGCTGGAACAAAAAATGGAATAAAAAGCCTGTTTCTGCTGCAAAGTATGAAAAGCTTAAACTTAAAAATGTGTGGACGGGTGAGTGTAAGAAAAATCTTTTTGCAATCCGTGAGCGCATAAATAAAGTTGGACTTTCTGCAGCCGCAGAGGATTTTTTTGCATGGCATCTTGTTGAGTGGAAGAATTATTGGGATAGGTTAGAGATAGAAATTGGATCTTCTGCGGCCCTTCGACAAGCTCAGGGACCCCATGATCCAACTGCGGTCCCTGAGGCTCTCGAAGGGCCGCAAATACCGACCCCTGAACTTCTTAAATCTGCTGCACCTTCTAATACTGCACTCGTAAATCAGTACATAAACTTTTCACGCTATCTTCTTATAAGCGGTAGTCGTGTTCCGGGAACTTTGCCTTTGACGCTGCAGGGGCTTTGGAACGGTTCAATGGAGCCGCCGTGGCAGAGTAAATATACAATCAACATAAACGCACAGATGAATTACTGGCCTGTGAATATGGCAAATCTTAGCGAATGCGAGCTCCCGTTTTTTGAGCTGCTTGAACGCTGTTATCCAAATGGTCGTGAGGTCGCACGCAAAATGTACGGTTGCCGTGGTTATGTGCTTCATCACAACACAGATTACTGGGGCGATGCAAGTCCACAGGATGCATGGCTTCCTGCAACTTACTGGGTGCTTGGTGCTGCCTGGATGGCAACTCATATTATAGAACATTATGAATATACACAGGATATTGCCTTCCTCAAAAAGTATTATTACCTCATGCACGAGGCTGCTCTTTTCTTTGTAGACTATCTTGTAAAGGATGGGGAATATCTGATAATCAATCCAAGTCTTTCGCCTGAAAACACTTATGTAACAAAAACAGGCGAGGTTGGTGCATTTACTGCCGGTTGCGAAATGGACAACATGATATTGGAGCACCTTTTGAAGGGATGTCTGAAGGCACATAGTCTTGTCGGAAAGTCTTACCCGGAATCAGATTTCACTTCCTTTGAATACATCCTCGCACACCTCAAAAAGCCTTCCTTGAATTCAGACGGCTCACTTATGGAATGGAACCGCGAAGTAGAAGAAGTAGAACCAGGTCACCGTCATATCTCTCATTTGTACGGGCTCTACCCTGGTCATACAATCACAGTAGAAAAAACACCTGAGCTTGCCCAAGCCTGCAAAAAGACACTCAAAAAACGTCTTGAAAATGGTGGTGGTCATACAGGCTGGAGTCAGTCCTGGATTATAAATTTCCGGGCACAACTGGAGCAGGGGAACGAGGCACTGGAGGCTCTGACAAAACTTCTTACTCATTCAACTTTACCAAATCTGCTGGATAATCATCCGCCGTTCCAGATTGACGGAAACTTTGGCTCATTGGCAGCTGTAATCCGTATGCTTGTTCAAAGTGAATTTGATGAAGAAGGAAAAGTTCATGTAAAACTTCTCCCGGCACTTCCGGATGAACCTGCATGGCAGAATGGACGCGTAAAAGGCATAGCAATCAAGGGTGGCTGGACAATAGATTTTGAATGGAAAGATGGAAAAATCATAAATAAAGAACTTCATGCCGGCAAGTATGCTATTGCACAAACCCCGTATTTCTGATATATTTTTTGTTACGTATTTAGACTTTGGGCGAGGTGGTGTTTAATCCCCGTTTTACGCTGACGAGCCGGTTTGGGTACCAGTCTTTTGCAGGTTGGATTCTGTTTCCTTATTCCACTGCACCAGGCGGTTTAGAATTATTTTAATAGAGGTATTATATGTACGCAACTATTGAATTTAAGGGCAAGCAGTACAAAGCAGAAAAAGATGTTGTCCTTACAGTAGATAAGCTTGATGCTGAAAAAGGTACAAAGATTGACATTGATACCGTTCTTTTGGTAAGCGACGGTGATAAAATCAGTGTAGGTACTCCTTATGTAAAAGGTGCAAAGGTAACAGTTGTTGTTGAAGATACTTTCAAAGACAAAAAGGTTCTTGTTTTCAAGTATAAGTCAAAGAAAGATTATCACCGCTTGATTGGTCATAGACAGCAGTACACAAACGTACGCGTTGAGTCTATTACTCTTGCATAATTTAAGGAGAATACTATGGGAAGAACACGTGGTGGATCTGGTGCTAAAAACGGACGCGATCCTAATCCGAAGAGTCTTGGTGTAAAAAGATATGCCGGTGAATCTGTTTCTGCAGGTTCAATTATTGTAAAGCAGCGTGGAACTAAGTTCTATCCTGGAAACAACGTTATGAAAGCTGGAGACGACAGCCTGTTTGCAACAGCAGACGGAAAAGTAGTATTCAGCGAAAGAAATAACCACAAAGTTGTTTCTGTAGAAGCTGCAAAATAAAAGCAACATTGCTTTTTTATAAGACCCGGTGTTACAATAAACTACCGGGTTTTTTTATTTAGAAATGACTGTTTATACAAGCAGTCGTCTGAAACCTGCGCGGAGTAGAAAAAGACTGAGGGCAACTTCCTTCTGTTGACCGAAGGCTTTTTCTACGGGAGCGCAGGTTTCCAAATGAATAGATTTTATAGCAGGTATTTATGATAGGTTTTGCTGACGAAGCTAATATTGAAGTTCGCTCTGGTAACGGCGGCAACGGTTGTGTTGCATTCCGCCGCGAAAAGTATGTTCCTCATGGTGGCCCGAACGGTGGCGATGGCGGTAAGGGCGGCGATGTTATTTTTACTGTAAAACGAAACCTTCGTACATTAGCAAACCTTCGCCACAGAGTGTGCTTTAAGGCAAAAAACGGCGGCGATGGTCAGGGCTGGAACCGCTATGGTGCAGACGGTGAAGATTGTGTAATTCCAGTTCCTCCTGGTACTACAATCCGCGATGCAGAAACAGGCGAAGTTATTTACGATTTTTCTACCGCAAAAGGCGACGAGCAGTTTACTTTCTTAAAAGGCGGTAACGGCGGCTGGGGAAACGTTCATTTTAAGAGTTCTACAAATCAAGCCCCTCGTCAGGCAAACCCCGGGCAGCGCGGCGAGACACGCTTTTTAAAACTTGAACTTTCTATTATGGCAGATGCCGGTCTTGTAGGCTTTCCTAATGCCGGAAAATCAAGTCTTCTTACATATTTTACAAATGCCCGCCCAAAAATTGCGCCTTATCCTTTTACTACAATTATTCCTAATCTTGGTGTGCTTCGTGTAGACGACGAAAGCGACATTATTATTGCAGATATTCCTGGAATTATTGAAGGCGCCAGTGAAGGTCTTGGACTTGGCGATACTTTCTTAAAACATATAACCCGAACAGCCTGTCTTATTTTTATGATTGACTGTTCGGATGACAATTATCTAACTGCTTACGAAACGCTTTGCAATGAGCTTGATAAATATTCAGACAGCCTTCTAGAAAAACCTCGTATTGTGCTTTTGAACAAAATTGATGTTGATGGTGCTTTTGACCGTGCAGTTGAAGCAGCAGAAAAAATCCGTGCTGCTGAGCCCGACACTGTTGTAATTCCTGTTTCTGTTCATACAGGCCGTGGAATGAAGGATGCGCAGAATCAGATTATTCAGCTTGTAAACCGCCAGGAAAAAAGGCTTGAAGAAGCAGAAAAAGGCACAGCGGAATTTGGAAGCAGCTTTATGGAAGGTCGCGGCGGTATGGACGATGATGACGACGCAAATATTCAGTATCCTGGAAGTGAACAATAGGAGTGGGGTGAACGAATGAAGCTTGCAGTTTTTGGTGGTACTTTTAATCCTCTTCATATTGGGCATGCAATGCTTGCAGATACTATTATAAAAGAACTTGGTTACGACAAGGTGCTTTTTGTGCCTACCTGCGTTTCACCTCACAAGGTTATTAGCAGCAGCGTTACTGTTGAACACAGGCTTGCAATGGTTCGTGCTTTTTGCGAATCTGTTCCAGGTGGAGTTTTTGAAG
>JAFZLJ010000080.1 GCA_017551545.1 Treponema sp.
AATAAAGCGTAGAAACAGAAAAAGTCTTTTTTTCAGAGCCGCTGTGTTTTTTGAGAAGTTCTTCGTATTTTTTATATAATTCCCGGGCATCATTTATAAAGCTTTGCCCCCGCTCAGTTACCGTAACACCTCGTGCCGATCGGTTGAAAACCTGGAATCCAAGTTCACCTTCGGCATCGTGCACAGAACTGGTAAGCGAGGGCTGTGAAATAAAAAGCTTTTCCGAGGCCTTATTAAAAGACCCCGAATCAGCGACACCCAGGATATACTTAATCTGTTGTAAGGTCATAAATTTAATAGAGGAGGGGGAAGTCTCCCCCTGCGCTCGCACGCTGTTGCTCGCTACCCCTTCTAACGGGGGATACCCCCGTAACGCCCCCCTTTGCTTTTTCAAGGGGCACTATTCCCTATCCCCTATTTACTATTCCCTAATTTGCTTTAGCAAATTCCTTCATAAACTCTACCAATGCCTTAACTCCATCCAAAGTCATAGCATTGTAGATAGAAGCTCTCATACCACCAACAAGTCTGTGGCCCTTGAGGTTTACAAGACCTGCAGCACTTGCAGCTTTAACGAATGCATCGTTGATTTCCTTTTCTTTAGCTGCGGCAGCTTCATCATCTGCTGCGTGGTCGCTGTATTTTGTAAGGAATGGAACGTTCATCAAAGAGCGGCTTCCAACTGCTGCTGTTGCGTGGTAGAAGTTACCTTCGTTGCTGTCAAGGTAGTTATAAAGGTAATCAGCCTTTTCCTTGTTGCGCTTGAGCATTCCTTCTGCTCCACCATTCTTTTCAATCCAGTGAAGAACCTTGTCCAAAACGTAGATTGTGTAGCAAGGTGGTGTATTGTACATAGAACCGTTGTCTGCGTGTGTTTTGTAAGCAAGCATAGTAGGGGTTCCTGGCAGGCAGTTTTCTGGTTCAGGAATCAAGTCTTCGCGGATGATTACAAGAGTAACACCAGCAGGAGCAAGGTTCTTCTGAGCACCAGCGAACAACAAACCAAACTTTGTAACATCAAGTGGTTCGCTCAAAACACATGAAGAAATATCTGCTACGAGAGGGATATTACCTGTGTCAGGAATATACTCGTAGTGAGTTCCCATGATTGTGTTGTTGAAACAGATGTAAGCGTAATCATAATCGCCTTCAATCTTTTCAACCTTTGGAATATACGAATAGTTCTTGTCTTTAGAAGAAGCAATTACATCAACTTCAATACCAAGCTTTTTAGCTTCGGCAGCAGCTTTCTTTGCCCAAACACCAGTTTCGATGTAAGCAGCTTTTTTATTTTTAATACCAAGGTTTTCTGCGACCATGGCAAACTGAGTGGAACCTCCGCCCTGTACAAAAAGTACCTTGTAGTTATCAGGTACATTCATAAGCTTGCGAACCATAGCTTCTGCATCCTGAATGATTGGCTCATAGTTCTTAGAACGATGGCTCATTTCCATAACAGACTGTCCGCTTCCCTGATAATCAAGCATTTCTGCAGCACATTCTTTCAAAACCTCTTCCGGCAGGCAGCTTGGTCCTGCACTAAAATTGTACACTCTTGCCATAATCGACCTCTTTGTCTTTTTTTTGTTTAGGGAACAGGGAATAGTAAATAGGGGATAGTGTGGGGGAAGTCTCCCCCTCGCTTCAAACCTGCGGTTTTCCGCTACCCCCTCGCCTAGGGGTTGCACCCCTAAAACCCGGCTTACTATTCCCTATTTACTATTCCCTATCCCCTTGTAATTAGTTTCAATGCATTTAAGATTGATAAGTTTTCAACCCTAACATTCGACGGCACCTTAAGTACGGCGCGCGTCATGTTTACAATTCCTAAAACTCCTGCAGCAACAAGCCTGTCTGTCATAGTCTGCGCTTCCTTGTCTTCTACAGTCAGTACAGCAAGAGTGATTCCTTCCTGCTTTATGATCCAGTTCATCTGGTTAGCAGGGTAGAGCGGGAAAGATGATCTCAAAATCTCAACTCGGTTAAGACTTGAATCAAAGCCCGCTTTAATTACAAAGGAACTTCCTTGTGTAAGCTTTTCGTCAAGCAGCGCCGCACCTAAGCGTCCAAGACCAACAATGCAGCAGTTTTTAGTTTCCGCTTCAAGCCCGAGTGCCTGGTTTATTGCATCACGCAAATCAACCGTCTGGTACCCGTTTGAAACTCCTTTGTTGTACCCAAGCAGCCAGAGATCGTGACGAATCAACGAATCCTTCCAACCGGTCTGTTCGCTAATGTCCACCGAAGTGATCTTATCCTTAGGCCAGACACCGAGCAGATTAAGCAGAAGCAGCATACGCTTTCTGGTAGCTTCTGGAATATCAACAATTGCGCTCATTATACGGGGTCTCCTATTAAAATGGAATATGAATTCAAGAGTAAAACATCGAAATTCAGGCGAATTTTAGCAAATTTTGAGGAAAAATGCAAATAGTGTTAAAGATATAACAGTAAAAGTGGATTGCCACGTCGCTGCGCTCCTCGCAATGACGGGAGGTGCTGTGTCATCCTCGGGCTTGACCCGGGGATCTTTAAAAAAAAGGAACCCGGAAAAAACTATAAAAACCGGGTTCCGTAAAAAAATTAGGAGGCTTTGTTATTAACGCTTGTCTGCAACGGCAACTGTAATGCTGGGCATAAGCCTTGTTTCGTAGTAAGCTTCAACTTCGTCTGCAAAAAGGCTTTCAAGCATTTTCTGGTATGTAATAATTTTGCCTACATAGTTCAATGTAGACTGTGGTGTTTTGTTTGAACGAACGCGGCCGGTTCCTGCATTGTACATTGCAAGAGCAGAAACTTCATTGCCTGCAGAACTCAAACAAAACTTAAGGTGCGCCATACCATATTTCGCACTTATATATGGGTCAAAAAAATCAGCTTCTGTAAGGGCAGGGAACGAATTGCTGTTAAGCTGGAAAAGTCCTCTGTCAATTGTTGTATTTACATTGCTGTTTGTTGCTTTTGGATTATAGCGGCTTTCTGTGTAAGCCAATGCAAAAGCAAGTGACAACGGAATATCATTTTTGTCGGCTTCTGAAAGAATAGCAAGTGCAACATCCTTATTGCGGGTGATGCAGGTATAGAACTTTTCTACAGATCCGCGGGAAAATGACTGACGATAAAGTTCAAGTCCAGGGTCTGTATCTGAATTGATTTTTTCAAAAGAAACTTCTGTAAGATGATCAAATAAATCTTCCGAAAAATCGTCTTCTGATTCCTGGATTGTGTCAATTGCTGCAACCGGAGCTACTGTTTCTGCAACAGTAACTGGAAGACAAAAATAGATTGAAAGCGCAATGCCTGTAAGCATAAAGCTCAAAGCAAGCGTTGCAAAACATGAGTTTGCAAATCTGTTTGTCTCTGTTTTATATTGCATTATTCAAAATCCTCGCGAGCATAATGACATAATTGCAAAAAATGTTCAAGTGATTTTTCAAGAAAATTTACATTTTTTTATGAAAACGATGTAATATTTCGCAAATAATACATTATGTTGTCGAAATATTGTCTGGAAGCCCGTTTTTTGAAGCCGAATCTGCCTTTACAAAATAAACATACTGCGCATGCTTGATTGCAAGTGTTTCCATAAAATCCTGAGCAGGGGAACCGGCAGCAAAACCTTTTGAAGCAATTTCTTCTGGAAGAACAAACCCTGCAACACTTTCGCAATCCTTTACACGGCGGGCAGTGTGATTAAATGTATTTATAAATGCTTCTGTCTGTTCTGGACTTTCAAGCGGCTTATCAACAACAGGAACAAGAACGGCAAAAGTTCCGGCTTCTTCCATAGACTTAAGTTCATCACGCAGCTTGGCAAGAAAATCTTCGTTGTATGATTCTTCTGCAAGCTCAACAGTAGACCATTTGATTTGGATTTGTTTGAGGGTTGCCACATCTACGGCAGCATTGTCATCTATTTTGTAGAGAGTGTTGTTTTTAATAGTAAATATTGGATCTAGTTTCATAATATACTTCCTGTAAAGTAGATTGCCGTGCTTCGCTCGCAATGACCGTCATTGCGAGGCCGCAGGCCGTGGCAATCCATATAAAAAAAGACCTTTACGCAACAAAGCATAAAGGTCTTGTAAATGCCATCAAATAAATCCTATTCAGTAAGAATGCGGATAACCTCTGCCTTGTCCTGTGTGTCAAGAATTTCCTGACGCTTTTCTGGGCTCTTAAAAAGAAGGCTAACTTCAGCAAGGAACTGAAGATGAGGACCTGTCTTGTTTACAGGTGAAAGTGTCATAATAAAAATGCGGCAAGGTTCCTGATCAAGTGAATCAAAATCTACAGGGTTATCAGAAATACCAATGCAGGCAACCAAATCGCTTACTGTATCTGTTTTTCCATGAGGAATAGCGATTCCATGTTTCATACCTGTTGACATCTTGCGTTCGCGGTCCAATACACACTCTCTGGCAGCTGCTTTATCTGTTACCTTTCCTGCCTTGTAAAGAACGTCAAGCATTTCGTCAACGATTTCTTCTTTAGTAGTTCCCTTTAAGTGAAGGTTTACTGTGTCTGTTGTTAATACTGTTCTTAAGTCCATACTACTATTTTATTCTAGAAATAGAATTTGTCAAGGTGGAAACTGTATAAAAGAAAGAAAATATTTTTCTTATTTTATATCAGTTTTGATTACTTCATTCATTGCACCGGTACGATACCCCTGCAAATCCATTGTGATGTACGCAAATCCGGCCTGGCGAAGTTCTTTTACAACAGTTTCCCGAAGAGAAAGGAGCTTTTCCAGTTCAGTTGGCAAAACTTCTATGCGCGCAAGATTTTCTCCGTGAATGCGTACCCTGAGCTGTTTAAATCCAAGATCAAGAAGTGATTGTTCTGCTTTTTCTACCATTTTAAGCTTCTGTTCAGTGATTTCTTCTCCATAAACAAAACGGGAAGCAAGACAGGCAAAACATTGTTTATTCCAGGTTGGAAGCCCCATCTGCTTTGAAAGAGTTCTGATTTCTTCCTTATATAATTCACATTTTCTAAGCGGACTTTTTACTCCAAGTTCAGCTACTGCTTTTAAACCAGGGCGGTAATCTCCGTTATCATCCATGTTGCTGCCTTCGCATACGTGTTCAATTCCATTTTGTTTTGCAAGAGTGATGATTTTTGTAAAAAGCTCCTTCTTGCAGTGGTAGCAGCGGTCAACAGCATTGTGGCGGAATTCAGGGATATTCAGTTCTTCTGATTCAATTGCAATCTGTTTTATTCCATTTGCTTTGCAGAATTTGGCTGCTTCATTAGTTTCACGTTCCGGAAAAGAGCGCGAGCTTGCTGTAATTGCAATTGCTTTTTCGCCAAGAACGTCATGGGCAACTTTTAAAAGAAATGTAGAATCAACTCCGCTGGAATAAGCAACTGCAACGCTTCCAAGAGAGCGAAGATACTCTTTGAGATTTTCAAGCTTTGTATTAATGTCTATATTCTGTTCTGCCATAGTCTTTTATATTGAAAGATATTTTCTGACTTCTTCTATATATTTATTACCGATTGTACTCAAGTTAAAGCCGCGTCTTGTAATAAAACCAATTTCCATAATTCGGTTTATTGATTCATCTTCTTCTTTGAACGGAACTGCAATGTAGTCTGAACCGTTGAGCTCTTCGCAGATAATTCCGGAGCAGAGGGTGTAGCCGTTTAAGCCAATCATAAGATTCAGGATAGTTGCACGGTCGTTTGCTTTGATTGTTCTGTGATATTCTTCGGTGCTTAAGATTTCTTCTGCAAAATAAAAGCTTGCGCCGTCGCCCTGTTCAAAAGAAAGACAAGGGTAGTCTTCAAGCTGTGAAAGGCTGATTTGTTTTTTGTTTGCAAGCGGATGACCTTTCCAGATATAAACATAAGCCTTGCAGTCTATAAGATGATGAAATTCAAGTTCCTTTGATTTTAAGATGCTTGTGATTGCCTTGCGGTTAAAATCGCTTAAGTAGAGGATTCCTATTTCGCTTTTGAGTGTTGCAACGTCTTCTATAACTTCGCGGGTTTTTGTTTCGCGGATTGCAAATTCGTATTCGTTTGTGTTGAAGTCTTTTACCATTTCTACAAAGCTTTTTACTGCAAAAGAGTAGTGCTGTGTTGAAACGCCAAACTTTTTTTTGATTTTTCCGTTTTCGCCGTATTTTTCCATTACACTCTGGTAATCAATATAAAGCTGGCGTGCAGAAGTAAGGAATTCTGTTCCGTCGTTTGTAAGTGTTACTCCGCGGCCTGTTCGGTTGAATATTTCTATGCCAAGCTCATCTTCAAGATCATGAATTGTAGCTGTAAGAGAAGGCTGAGATACATAAAGCTTTTCTGCTGCCTTGTTGAATGAGCCTGTCTCTGCAATTCCTATTACATATTTGATTTGCTGAAGGGTCAATTTTTCCTCCTGAAGCAATTATATCATCTTTTAGAAATTTTTTCTCTAATTGTTGAAAGTCTGTTCAGCGCTTCGTTCAAAGTTTCGTCTTTTTTTGCAAAGTGAATTCGCACGTATCGGTTTTCAGGTTCACGGAAAAATGATGAACCTGGTACTGTGCCTACTCCAACATCGCGTGCTAAGATTTCTGCAAATTCAAGGTCATCTTCATAGCCGAACTCGCTGATGTCTATCATGATGTAATAGGCACCCTGTGGTTCTGTGTGAGGAAGTCCTATGTCGCGAAGACCCTGCAAAAAGAGGTTTCGTTTGTGAGTGTATTTTTCCTGAAGGTCTGCGTAGTATTCGTCGCCGAATCGGAGTCCTGTAACTGCTGCTTCCTGTAATGGAGCTGCGGCACCTACTGTTAAAAAGTCGTGAACTTTTTTTATTCGTTCTGTTACTTCCGGATTTGCCTGAGTATAGCCCAATCTCCAGCCTGTAATTGAATATGTTTTTGAAAGTGAATTACAGGTGATTGTGCGGTCTTTCATGCCGGGCAGGCTTGCCATGTATGTGTGAACGTGCGGCTTGTAAAGAATGTGCTCATAAACTTCGTCTGTGATTACAAAAGAATCATATTTTTTTGCAAGGTCTGCAATTATTGTAAGCTCTTCGCGGGTAAAAACTTTACCGCATGGATTTGAAGGATTACAAACGATGATTGCCTTAGGCTTCTGTCGGAAGGCGTCTTCCAGGACTGCGGCGTCAAAATTATATTCAGGTGGAACAAGCGGAACATAAATTGGTTCTGCTCCGCTCAAAATTGTGTCTGCACCGTAGTTTTCGTAAAATGGAGAAAAGACAATTACTTTGTCGCCTGGATTTGTAACACTCATCATGGCAGCCATCATTGCTTCTGTGGAACCACAGGTTACTACAAGCTCTGAATTAGGATCAACGTCTATGCCCGAAAAATGTGTGATTTTTGCAGCAAGTGCTTCGCGGAAATTCTGAGCACCCCAGGTTGTTGAATACTGATGAAAGTCTTCTTTTGTTACCTGTGCCAGACGGTCAAGAATAGGGCGGGGCGGTTCAAAATCAGGAAAGCCCTGAGAAAGGTTTACGGCGTCGTACTGGTTTGAAATGCGGGTCATGCGGCGGATTACGCTGTCGGTAAAAGTTGAAGTTCTATTTGAAAGTTCAGGCATTGTATTCTCCATGCATTCGTCATTGCGAGCGAAGCGTGGCAATCCAGTGTTTACAAGGTCTTCTTGTTTCTGGATTGCCACGTCGCTCCGCTCCTCGCAATGACGGGCTATTTTACATAACTAATTTCAGGGTTAAGTATTCCCTTTGTATCGAACGACTTTTTAATTGCGTTCATGAGGTCTACGCTGGCGGCAGGGGTTTCTGCAAAGAAATAACTTCTTTTACTTACGCCAAGGCCGTGTTCGCCCGAAATTAAACCTCCAAGTTCTTTTGCTTTAGCATACAGTTTTTCGAGGTTTGCGTTAAGTTCGCTTTCCCAAAGCTGTTCGCTGCGGCCACCACGGACTACGCAAAGGTGAACGTTTCCGTCTCCGGCATGACCAAAACTTATCATCTGCATGCCGCTTGAGTTTTCCAGCTTGTTTACATATTCTACAAAATCTGCAACGCGGGCGATCGGGACAACTATATCAAGCGGTTCCTGTTCGCTTACGGCTTCTACGGCCTTTACAAGACAGCCTCGGATTTTCCAGATGTTGGCAGCGTCCAATTCTGGGGCAGTGCCGTCAAGAATAATTACTCGGCGACTGGCACCTTGTAAAACCTGACCCAACTTTTCTATCGCCCCGTCAATTTCTGCGGCAGCGCCGTCAAAGGTCAAAAGAAGATAGGCGGCTGCTTCCGGGTCGGGATACTTTAAGCCAAGAAAATCCTCGCCGAGTTTTACAACCTTTCGTTCAATAAACTCTACGGCAGTAGGATTCAGGTTCTGACGCAGAATAATAGGCACGGCTTCTATTCCGGCCTGCAAACTGTCAAAGCTTACAAGAATGCTCTGCGATTTTTCGGGCTTTCCTATAAGACGCAAAAGACATTTTGTGATAACTGCTAAGGTTCCCTCCGAACCTATTACTATGTCTTTTATATCAAGGCCTGTTGTGTCCTTGCGGTTTTTGCTGCCGACAGTAAGAATTGTACCGTCTGCAAGTACAAGCTCAAGGCCCATTACATAGTCGCGGGTTACTCCGTATTTTACGGCACGCATTCCGCCTGCATTTGTTGCAATGTTTCCGCCAATGCTTGCACGCTTTTCACCAGGGTCAGGCGGATAGAAAAATCCAAGCCCTTCTACATATTTCTGAAAGTCTTCAAGGATTACGCCGGGCTCTACTGTTGCAGTAAAGTTTTCTTTATCTATTTCAAGGATGTGGTTCAAATGCGAAAGGTCTAAAATGATTGAACCGTTGTGTGGAACTGTGCTTCCCACAAGATTTGTTCCGGCACCGCGTGGGGTTACAGGAATGTTGTTAGTGTGAGCAAACTTAAGCACTGCACTAACTTCCTGTGTGCTGTCAGGAAAAACTAAAGCACTGGCATCACCATGTTTTCGTCCAAGCTGGTCGCTCAGATATTTTGGTTCAATGTCCTGCGAAAAAACTACGCGGGAAGAATCTTGAATTATTGTTGAAAGTTCTTTGATGTTTGACATGGTAATACCTCGTTAACAGGGCCCTTCGAGAGCCTCAGGGACCACAAGATTAGATTAAGCAGGCGTTGCGGGCGGCGTGTGAGCCCGCAGAAGGGGGTGCGGCGCAACGAAGTGCGACGCAGGGGGAAGGCTTTCCCCCTCCTGACTATTCCCTATCCCCTATTTACTATTCCCTTGATTAAAACTCGTCAATGTCCCAGCCTTCTTTGATGAAGTAACCGCCGTATGTTTTGTTGAAGACATCTTCTGTTTCTTTTGACTGGAATGCTTCTACAATTTTGCGGAAGATTTCTACTTTTTCAGGGTCCTTAAGATCTGAAGTACGGGCTGCGATAAGGTTCCAGTACTGCTTTTCGTCAACTGATGTATCCTTGAAAATTGCGCTTTCTGTTTTGATACCAAAATCAAGAGCGTAGTTTCCGTTTACGATTGCAGCATCAACATCGGCAAGAGCGCTTGGAATTGTGTTGGCAGCAAGCTCTTTAATAACAATGTTCTTTGGATTTTCAATAATGTCTGAAACTGTCGGGTTGAAGCCTGCATTTGGGCTGAGCTTAATAAGACCTGCGGCTGCAAGAACCTTGATTGCACGACCACCATTTGTAACATCATTTGGAATTGCAATTACTGCACCATTCTTAAGTTCGCTAACCGACTTTACTTTGTTTGAGTAAAGGTTGAGCGGAATGATAAATGTGTTACCAATAAGCTTAATGTCATAGCCGTGGCTGCCTGCATCGTTTTCAAGATAGATTCTGTGCTGGAAAGCGTTCAAATCAATTTCGCCGTTGTTGAGGGCGTTGTTTGGAGTTACATAATCAGAGAACTGAACAATCTTAAGATTAATTCCCTCTGCCTTAAGTGCCTTCTGAGCCGGAGCCCAAAGGTCTTCGTAAATTGAGCCGACAACACCAATCTTAATTTCGATTGCCTTAGCTTTTTTAGACTTTTTGGTAGCACCAAAAACCGATGTAAGAGCCAAAGCTCCAATTAAAATACCTGCGATTAATTTTTTCATATTTGTACCTCTTATATCCGGGGTCCCTGAGCTAGCTTGTGCTGAGCATGTCGAA
This sequence comes from Treponema sp., assembly GCA_017551545.1. Classification (GTDB taxonomy): domain Bacteria; phylum Spirochaetota; class Spirochaetia; order Treponematales; family Treponemataceae; genus Treponema_D. The sequence goes on from JAFZLJ010000080.1 coordinate 10,130, forward strand.
GCAAAGGGCCCCTTCAGATTTAATTTACATCAACCAAGTTGATAACTAGGTTATAACAAAAATCAAAAACTTGTGCTAATACAAGTTTTATATCATCAGTTATAGGAAAAACCTATAACTCAAGCGCCTTTTGATAATTTGCATTCATGCTCTGGCAGCTGGCGTCAAACTTCTTCTGTTCGTCCTCTGTGAGCGACAACTGAATCACCTCAGCAACACCATTTGCGTTCAAACGACAAGGCACGCTTGCAAAAACATCCTTCTGTCCATACTCGCCCTGGAGTAGTGTAGAAACCGGGAGGATTCTGTCTTCGTTACCAAAAATTGCCTGAACAACATTTGCAATGCTGGCGCCAATTCCAAACTCTGTAGAACCTTTTCCTTCAAGAATAATCCAGCCTGCCTGTTTAGCGCGAGCGGCAATGCCATCCAAATCAAGCTTGCCGAATCGTTCCGGCTGTTCTTTTATAAGTTCCAAAATTGGCTTGCCCGCAACTGTAACATTGCTCCAGGGAACAAACTGACTTTCTCCATGTTCACCAAGCGCATAAGCCTGAATTGATTTTTGTGAATAACCTGTTTCTTCGCTGATAGCACGGCGAACTCTTGCAGAATCAAGCGTTGTGGAAGTAGAAAGAATACGCTTTTTGTCCCAGCCAAGTTTTTCCTGAAGATAATGTGTTACAACATCTGCAGGGTTTGAAATATTTATGATAATTCCGTTAAAGCCGCTTGCCTTGATTTTTGGAACTATGTCTTTAAGAATTTCAACTGTTGCTCCAAGCGTCTGCTGGCGGTCTGTCTGTCCTGCAGCCATATCCGGGAGCGGACCTGCCGCAACTATAAGAATGCCTGCATCCTTTATGTCGTCGTAGCTGCCTGCCTTAACATGAACTGTGCGTCCAAGATATGTTGATGAATCCTGAAGATCCAGTGCCTGGGCCGCAGCCTTTTTTTGGTCTATGTCTATGTAAACAATTTCTTCTGCAAGTCCCTGGCTGATAAGTGCATAGCCGCCATGACTTCCAACGTGCCCTGCACCGATGATTCCGATTTTTCGAATGCTCATATTTGCCTCCTAGTGTCTGTTCCTTTTTATGATTTTATTTCCACCGAGCTGAATAAGGTTTACAATAATTACAAGTACAAAAATGGTAAGCCAGGTAACATCAAGCTGATTGCGGTCGTGTCCGTACATGATTGCGTAGTTACCAAGACCACCGGCACCTACTGCACCGGCCATTGCTGTTAGTCCAATCAAACTTACAAGTGTGATTGTTGTACCACGAACAAGCGGTCCGATACTTTCGCGAAGATACACGCGGAAGATAATATCAACCGGAGTAAGTCCCATGCTTTCGGCTGCTTCAATCAAACCGCTGTCTACTTCGGCAAGTGCAGTTTCTACCTGACGGCTGAAGAAAGGCACGCATCCAAAAATGAGCGGTACAATTGCACCACGTACTCCGATTGCCGTTCCCATCAAAAGTCGGCTCAAGGGCATAACACCTGTAAGCAGAATGATAAAAGGAATTGAACGGAAAAAGTTTATTGTCTTATCAAGAATCTGGTAGATAACCTTGTTCTGTAAAATTGAACCCTTCTTAGTTACGATGAGCACAATGCCGAACACAAGTCCTATTACAAAGCTTATACCGCCTGCCCAGAGTGTCATTATAAAAGTTTCAAGTAAACCGCGGAAAAATCTCTCCGGATGTGATGAAACGTTTGGTAAAATTTTTGTGATGAATTCTAACATGGTTATGCCTCCTGTCCTTTCTTAAGCACTTCTACGCCTACGCCCTGCTGTTCAATATGAGTCAGTGCGCGTTTTACTGTATCTTCCTTTCCACTAACAATTGCTACAGTTCCGCCGATTGGTGCATCCTGAACAATTTCTACGTCTGCAAAAATAATGTTGATTGTAATTTCGTACAGACGCGACATTGCAGAAATAATCGGCTCCGAAACATTCTTTTCCCGGAATGTAAATCGCACCAGAGTTTCATCTGCCGCAAGCTTAACGACAGGCGAATCCTCTTCGATAAGCTGTTCAATTTTTGTAAGGCTCGAAGTTGAACGGATAAAGCGCTTTGTAACTTCATCCTTAGGAGATGCAAAAATATTAAATACTTCTCCCTGTTCAACAATCTTTCCGTTTTCCATTACGGCAACCTTAGAACAGATTTCTTTTATAACTTCCATCTGGTGAGTGATGATTACGATTGTAAGTCCAAGCTCTTTGTTCAACTTTTTAAGCAGTGCAAGAATTGAACGTGTAGTAGTTGGATCAAGTGCGCTCGTTGCTTCATCACACAAAAGGATATCCGGATTGTTTGCAAGGGCACGCGCAATTGCAACACGCTGCTTCTGTCCGCCTGAAAGTTGTGACGGATAAACATTTTCCTTATCTTTAATTTCTACAAGCTCCAAAAGTTCGTGAACCTTTTTTGCAATTTCGTCTTTAGAAAGTCCGCTGCGTTTTAACGGAAAAGCAACATTGCCAAAAACAGTGCGGCTCTTCATCAGATTAAAATGCTGGAAAATCATTCCTATTGTTTTGCGTTCTTCGCGGAGCTCCTTTGGACTAAGGCTCAAAAAATCTTTTCCACGAACAGTTACGGTGCCCGAAGTAGGGCGACCAAGCAGATTTATTGTTCGCACAAGTGTAGATTTTCCGGCCCCCGAAAAACCAATGATTCCAAAAATCTCTCCCTTCTCAATAGAAACGCTCGCCGCCTCAACAGCATTAAAGCTTTTCTTTCCGTCTGTGAAGGTTTTGTAAATGTCTTTAAGTTCAATGATTGGCATAATGCCTCCTTTCCCGTGGTCCCTGAGCTTGTCGAAGGGCCTTTTAGTTTGCATTTCGACAGGCTCAATGACCCCGTTCTTTCTTTACTTATAGCTAAAAACTATAACTTGCGCTAATACTAGTTTTGTATGATGAGTTATAGGAAAAACCTATATGTGCGTCCCATTGCAGGCACTGTCAATAAACCCTGCAATTTCTTTTATAACACTTATCCTGCGTCCAAGAAGTCCGTGCTCTGTAGGAAACTCCACGCGCTTTTGGATTGCTTTTGTCTGATGTGCTTCGAGCAGCTTCCACAACGGCAAAATCATTTCGTTAATCGGCGAAACAGAATCATAAGTTCCCGCCACAACCAGAAGGTTTTTATCATTCACCTGTTCAAACGCCTTTGGATGACTTATTTCATCACGGTTCAAAACAACATCATCATAAATTGCATCAATCCCATCAGACTGTAAAATCTTTCCTTCTTCCAAAAGCGAACGAAAATAACTTTCCTTTGCACGATTCAAATAGCGGGTAGGGTCATAAGGAGTGAGCATTATAATTCCGCAGATCCAGTCAAGCTTACGGCCTGCATTCAAGGCAGAGTTTGCTCCCATGCTGTGACCAAGCAAGAAAATCTGATTGGGATCAACATTATATTTTTGTGTAAAATCCGGCGAGTGGGCATATTCAGCAAGGTTCTGCGCATCTTCAATACAGTGCGTAATCAGATACTTTCCCTGACTCCCCCAGGCGCCGCGGTTATGAGGAACAATAACAACACAACCAATACGGCACAAAGCATGAGAAATATCATCATTGCGCGCAGTTCCCGGAAAGCCGTGAAGCATAATCACACAAGGATGAGGTTTTTGGAAATTAGAAGAAGGCCACATGATTTCACCATAGATATGAGAGCCGTTACTTATAAAATCAAGTGTTGTGTAGTCTGGTAAAGCGGTAGAATCAAGCTCATCAGAATCAGAAAAAAGATATTCCAGTCTTAAATTAGATGCCATGTGAAACCTCCTGTATGTTATAAAACCTACTAACAAACTAGGTAAAAGTTGATAAACTGTTTATAAAACAAATAACCTAGTATGTCAATAGGTAATAGCAAAACTTCCATATTGTACGACCTCGCGTAATCTACTATAATATCTTTATTATTTTTGATTTTCAGAGGTATAACTATGGTTACATGGTCAAACGCAGATACACTTTCTTCATGGAAGAAGCTTCAGTCTTTAAAAGGAATGGTCAGCATTGCAGATGAGCTCAGTGCTCCAACAGCAGCAGATCGCATTGCAAAATATTCAATTCCAATGGGCGGTGCGCTTACATATAATTACGCTGCAAAGCAGGTAAACGAGCAGATTCTTAAAACTCTCGCCGAGCTTGCCGAAGAACAGCAGCTTGTAGAAAAATATCAGGAGCTTTTGGACGGTGCAGTAATCAACACTGGCGAAAAACGCATGGTTTTGCACCAGCTTACACGCGGCCAGCTTGGAAAAGACGTTATGGCTGATGGTGTAAATAAGCGCGAATTCTATGTAAATGAAGTAAAACGCATTGCAGACTTTGCAAACGACGTTCATTCTGGAAAGCTCGTAAACGAAAAGGGTGAAAAATATACAACAGTTTGTCAGATTGGTATTGGTGGTTCAGACTTGGGTCCACGCGCCATGTATATTGCTCTTGAAAACTGGGCAAAGAAAAACAATACCTTCAAAATGGAAGCACATTTTATTTCTAACGTAGACCCGGATGATGCTGCAAGCGTTGTAAAATCACTTGATATTTCAAAGACAATCTTTATTCTTGTTTCAAAATCAGGAACTACACTCGAAACTCTTACAAACGAAAGCTTTGTAAAAGATTTCATCAAAAAAGCAGGCTGCGACGCAAGCAAGCACATGATTGCAGTAACTTCAGAAACATCGCCTCTCGCACATAACCCAGACTACATGGCTGCCTTCTATATGGATGACTACATCGGAGGCCGTTATTCTTCAACTTCCGGAGTAGGCGGGGCAGTGCTTTCTCTTGCATTCGGACCAAAGGTTTTCCAGGAATTCCTTGACGGTGCCGCAGAAGAAGATAAGCTTGCATTGAACAAAGATATTGCTAAAAACCCTGCTCTTATGGACGCACTTATTGGCGTTTACGAACGAAATGTTCAGGGGTATCCTGCAACAGCAATTCTTCCATACAGCCAGGCACTTGCTCGTTTCCCGGCTCACTTACAGCAGCTTGATATGGAATCAAACGGAAAATCAGTAAATCGCAACGGTGAACCAATGAACTATCTTACAGGTCCTGTTATTTTTGGTGAACCTGGAACAAACGGTCAGCACTCATTCTACCAGCTGCTCCATCAGGGAACAGACATTGTACCACTTCAGTTCATTGCTTTCCGCCAGAATCAGACAGGTGAAGATGTTGTAATTGAAGATTCTACAAGCCAGGTTAAACTTGCCGCAAACGTAACAGCACAGATTGTTGCCTTTGCCTGCGGAAAATCAGACGAAAATCCAAACAAGGCATTTGCAGGTAACAGACCATCAAGCTTGATTTACGGAGATCAGCTTAATCCAAAATCACTTGGTGCATTGCTTGCTCACTATGAAAACAAGGTAATGTTCCAGGGCTTCGTATGGAATGTAAACTCATTTGACCAGGAAGGCGTTCAGCTTGGAAAGAAACTTGCTAAGACAGTCTTGAGCGGTCAGATGGAAGGTGCACTCAAAGCATACGCAGGACTTTTGATAAAATAAACTACTGAATCATCACGCAGTTGCGGCCGCCGTTTTTGGCATCGTACATTGCTTTGTCAACGCGGTCGAAAATCAAAGCGGAATCATCGCCGTTTTGAATTTCGGTCAAGCCAAGACTGCAGGTGAGTTTTCCAATATATTCAAAATCTTCCTGTTCAATTGTTTCACGAAGCTTTTCTGCAAGCTCTTTAATTTCGTCAAAGGTTTTTCCATAGCAGACGCAGACAAATTCTTCGCCGCCCCATCTTCCGGTTTTAATATCATAAGGTTCAAGGAAGGTGCGCACAAGTTTTGCAAACTGCTTAAGAATAATGTCTCCGACTGCGTGCCCGAATTTATCATTTACCTTTTTAAAGTAATCAATATCAAGCATCATAAGAGAAACCTTTTCGCCTTTTGACTTATAAAGTTCAACAGCATTTATGATTTCTGTTTCAATTCGTCCGTGATTAAACAGCTCTGTAAGCGGATCTTTTGAAGCAAGCTCTTCGTATTTTCTTAAGGTCTTATTAAGGTTCATAAAATCATCATGGATATTCTGAACCATAAATACAAAGCGGAAATCATCGGCATTTGTTGTAATGGCACGGCTAAAGATAAGCTTAACCCAGATAAAAACTCCTTCAAGATTTTTCATCTGACAGTCAAAAGAAGAAGTGCGTCCCGGAAGAAGATTTTTCTTAAGATATTCAGGATCTGTACGTTCAAGGAACAGGTTCTGATCTTCAGGCCAGATCATATTAACAATCATCATGCGCCAGTCTGTATAAGAAACATCGTAATTTACAGAATCGCTCGAAATTTCAGAAACATTAATGCTGTTTGTTGTATTTTTGATAAGATCAACATACATAGAAAACAGATATGTATTCTGCATTGTGTTGATTTTTGTGTCAGAAAGGAATTCCTTCACATAATCACTCTTGTCAAGCTCATCAAGAACAAACAGATACTTTGTGTTTTCTGCATCAAGCGGATAAATGGAAATCTGCACATTGTGAACTTCATTATCAAGAACAAGACTTATTCTGTTAGAATACTTACCGCTGAATTTACCGATTGTTGGTACAAAAACATGATAATCTTCGGTAATTTTTGCAGAACTGTTAGCAAAATGAAACCACAGCTTTTCAATAAGGTCGTTGTAAATACCTTCGTCTTCAATGAATTTTTCAAAGAAACCTGTTTTTTTTACTGTTTTGTAAGTATTATTATGTGCATCAACGATTATTAATGAATCAACTTTTTTATATAGCAAGTCAGAAACGCTTTCCTTAGAATAGTCGCTCATATTGTACCTCTATATAATTGTTCTATTTTTATATTATGACACATTATAAAAGAATTGCAACATATTTATAAAAAATGTATATTTATACAATATGAAGGAACGACAGTCACGGCTTAAAGCTATTAAGAATCTCATTAAGAATAACACAATTGAAAGTCAGGATGATTTGCTGTCTCTGCTTTTGAAGGAAGGATACGAGGTTACACAGGCTACCTTGAGCCGGGACTTAAAGCTTCTTAAAGTTGGCAAGGTTCCAGATGGAAAATCGGGTTATATGTATGCCCTGCCTGGTGATGATGAAAACAGCGAAACTGAAGCAATTTATGTTCAGGATTTTTTACGCGGTTATTTAAGCATAGATTTCAGCGGAAACATTGTAGTTATAAAAACATTCCCTGGTCATGCAAATACTGTATGTAATGCGCTCGATAATCTTAATTTAAACGAAGTGCTTGGAACTGTTGCAGGCGATAACTGTATGTTTGCGTGCCTTCGCGAAGGTGTTACAGGCGATCAGTTTCTGGAAATTCTTAAGAAGCATATTCCCGGCATAGAAGACTAATGATTTTTACAAGTACACGCAATAACAAGACAGAAGTTTCATTTTCTCGTGCGGTAAAGGATTGTTTACCAGAGGACGGTGGAGTTTTTGTACCTTCCGCAAATGCCTTTGAAGACCTTCGCCGCTGGATTTACTACATAAACGAACAGACCTCTTTTACTTCGATTGCGGGAACCTTAACTTCGGCTTTTATGCAGAACGAGTTTTCTCCAATTATATGTCAGACAATTGCTGAAAAGGCATTCCCGTTTTCTCCTGTAATTACTCAACTTGATGAAAATCTTTTTAATCTTGAACTCTACCACGGCTACACAGGCTGCTACCGCGACTTTGGTGTAAGCTATCTTTGTTCTTATCTTGAAACAACACACGAGCTCAATGGCGGAAACTCTGTCTTTGTAGATTTTACTCACGGCGAGCTTGGAACTCTTTTAGCAAAGGTCTTGCGGGGCAAAAAGCATATTAAGGCCGTACTTGTTTACGAAAAGGGCAGTGTACGCGGACTTGAAGTTGAAGATTACATGTGGAACGGCGGAAATATCCTGCCACTCGAAATGGAAGGAAGTGAAGCACAGATAAAAAGTGCCATAGCAGGCCTTTTTACCGACAAGGATTTTGTAGCAGCCCACAATCTTACTCTTGCAAATACAACAAATGTGTGCCGCCTTATGGCTCAGGTTTTTCATTTTCCTTATGCCTTTGCTCAGATTAAAAATAAAGTAGACGGAGATATTTTTTATTCAATGGAAGCCGGCAACTACGGAATGCTTGCGGCAGGCCTTTACAGCTGGCGATTTGCACTTCCTGTAAACGGATTTTATGTACCTGCAACTCCGGCACTTGGAGTTGACGCTGCAGGTTATGCACAGATTCTTGATTCTTTTGTCAGCCTTAAAAAGCGTTGTGGTGTTGACCCGGTTTTCCCTGCAAATATTGAACGACTAGAAACATTTTTTGGAAGCAATTCCCTGATGATAAGAAACTTTGTATTCCCAGAGGCTGTAAACGAACGCCAGCGTGAAAAAGCCGCAAAGGAACTTTTTATAAAGTACGGAGTTTTTGCAGACCCTGGAACTGCAAGTGCCTACGCTGCTGCTAAAGAAAGCTCAGACTTTGATGAAGGCGGCGAAGCAGACAGTGCGCTCGTACTTGTTTCTCAAAATCATCCGTCGTTGAGCAGTCATTATTGTCGTCTTGTTGTTGGGGAGACTCCTGTTATGCCGGAAAATATTGAGGCTACATTAAAGCCTGTGCGCTTGAACCGCGAAGTAATTACCAGTGCAGATCAACTTAAAAAAGTGATCCAATCAGCTTTACAATAAAGGCACAAAGCCAGGCAAGAGCACACTGCCATAAAACAATTGCTACAGCCCATTTTGTTCCAAGTTCTCTTTTTATAGAAGCAATTGCCGCAATACAAGGAGTATAAAGCAGGCTGAAAACTAAAAGTGCTGCTGCAGAGAGGCTTGTCATTGCAGACTGAACTCCGCCTGCAAAAAGAATCTCCATTGTAGAAACAACGCTTTCTTTTGCAATAAATCCGCTTACTAAGGCTACAGAAATCTGCCAGTTACCAAGACCAAGAGGTTTCATTACTGGTGAAATGAGCTTTGCAATTGAAGCCAGAATACTTTGGCCTGCGTCGTCAACAATCTGGAACTGCCAGTTAAAGGTCTGCAAGAACCAGATTACTATTGTTGCAAGGAAAATAATTGTAAATGCACGCTGTAAAAAATCCTTTGCTTTTTCCCACAGGAGCTGGGCTGTGTTACGAAGGCCCGGCATTCTGTAATTAGGAAGCTCCATTACAAAAGGAACTGCTTCACCTTTGAAAATTGTGCCTTTATATAGGAGTGCCGCCAGAATGCCAATGAGTATTCCGAGAAAGTAAAGGCTTGTCATTATAAAGCCGCCGTGTTTTGGGAAGAACGCGCTTACAAAAAATGCGTAAATCGGAAGTTTTGCAGTACAGCTCATAAACGGAGTAAGGATTATTGTCATCTTGCGGTCGCGTTCACTTGGCAGGGTACGGGTTGCCATTACAGCTGGAACGGAACAGCCAAAGCCTACAAGGAGAGGAACAATACTTCGGCCCGAAAGTCCTATTTTTCGAAGGAGCTTATCCATAAAAAAGGCAACGCGTGCAATGTAGCCCGAATCTTCAAGCAGCGAAAGAAAGAAAAAGAGCGTAACAATAACAGGCAGGAACGAAAGTACGCTTCCAACGCCTGTAAAAATGCCATCAATAATCAGACTATGAAGAACTTCGTTTACATTGGCGGCGGTAAGGGCAGTGTCAGTCAGGGCAGTAATTTTGTCTATGCCTGCTTCTAAAAGTCCCTGCAGCCACGCCCCGATTACATTAAAGGTAAGGTAAAAAACAAGCGCCATAATTACAATGAACGAAGGAATTGCAGTCCATCTTCCTGTAAGAATCTTATCAATCTTCTGGCTGCGTTCGCGCTCCTTGCTCTGTTTTGGCTTTTGTACACATTCATCGCAAAGTTTAAAAATAAAAGAAAAACGCATGTCGGCAATAGCGGCACTACGGTCTAAGCCTCGTTCACTTTCCATTTGCATTATGATATGTTCAAGCATTTCTTTTTCGTTTACATCAAGGTCAAGCTTGTGCATTATTCGTTTGTCATCTTCAAGAAGTTTGGTGGCAGCAAAACGAACCGGAATATCTGCTTTTTCGGCATGATCTTCTATTAAATGTATTGTTCCGTGAAGGGCGCGGTGAACTGCTCCACCATGGTCCTGTTTGTCACAAAAATCCTGGCGCAGCGGCGGTTCCTGGAACTTTGCAACGTGAACTGCGTGGGCAATAAGTTCTTCAATACCCTGATTTTTTTTAGCAGAAATCGGAACAACAGGAACTCCAAGAATCTCTTCCATTTTGTTTACGTCAATGCTTCCGCCGTTTTGGGTAACTTCATCCATCATGTTCAGGGCAATTACAAGCGGAATATTAAGCTCAAGCAGCTGCATTGTAAGGTAAAGATTTCTTTCTATATTATTTGCATCAAGGATATTTATAATTGCGTGCGGTTTCTGGTTTAATACAAAGTCGCGCGAAACAAGTTCTTCTGCAGAGTAGGGCGACATTGAATAAATACCAGGAAGGTCTGTAATAAGAGTGTCTGGATGACCTTTAAGTGCGCCGGTTTTCTGTTCGACAGTAACGCCAGGAAAATTTCCTACATGCTGGTTAGAGCCTGTAAGCTTATTAAAAAGAGTAGTTTTTCCGCAGTTTTGATTTCCAACAAGGGCAAATGTAATTGTAGTTCCGTCCGGCAGCGGATTTTCATCTTTTTTCTGATGGAACTTACCGCCTTCACCAAGTCCCGGGTGATGAGTGCCTGTCGAAACCACTTTATCAGCTGGCCCTTCGACAGGCTCAGGGACCGCGAGTTCTAGCTCAGGGACCGCGAGAGGTTCCACTTCAATCTTTTCTGCATCTGCAATGCGCAGTGTAAGCTCGTAGCCGTGAAGCTCAAACTCCATAGGGTCGCCAAGCGGAGCGTATTTTATAAGTGTTATTTCGGTTCCGGGAATAATTCCCATATCAAGAAAATGCTGGCGTAATTCGCCGTTGCCACCAAGCTTTTTTACACGGACTGTGCCGCCTATTTTACATTCATGCAGAGTCATTTTTCAGAAACTTCCTTCTTTTAATTTAATTCAATTAATTTTATTTTTCAAGATTTATTGAAACTCAACTCGCTATTGCTGTATAATATTCGCGGTGCGAAAAATATCGCGGAGGTAAAAAATAATGAACGTAGTTGTAATTGGAGCCCAGTGGGGTGATGAAGGTAAAGGTAAGATTGTTGATTATCTTGCAGAGGATGCTAAGTATGTTGTACGTTATGCAGGTGGTCCAAATGCCGGTCATACAATTGTAGTAGACGGAAAACAGTATGCACTTCATCAGGTTCCTTCAGGAATTCTTTATGCCGATAAAAAGGTTTTCCTTGGTTCCGGTATGGTAATTGATGTTGAAGCTTTCTTTAATGAACTTCAGATGCTTAAAGACAACGGAATTAACTGGGAAGGCAGAGTTTTTATTTCTGACAGAGCACAGCTCATTTTGCCACGCTACCGCCAGATGGATAAAGAACGCGATGCTGCACGTAAACGACCAATTGGAACTACAGGAAGAGGAATGGGTATTGCTTATGCCGAAAAAGCCCACCGCGATGGAGTTCGTCTTGCCGACTTAGACTGGCCAGAAAAAATGGCTGAATTTGACGGTGAAGATAAAGAATATCTTGATAAATACCGCGACCGCCTTATGAGCATGCGTGTTAATATGGCTGCCGAAATGTATAAAGTAAAGGGTGAAAACATTTTGTTCGAAGGTGCCCAGGGTGCAATGCTCGACCTTGACAGTGGAACATACCCATATGTAAGCTCAGGCGCTTCTTGTGCTGCAGGTGCTTCTTCTGGTTGTGGAATTGGTCCTCATGACCTTGACCAGATTGTCGGAGTATTTAAGGCTTACGAAACACGCGTTGGTAATGGTCCAATGCCTTCTGAATTCAACAACGAAAGTGAAGGTGAACTTTGTCAGTATGTACGCGATACAGGTCGTGAATACGGAGTTACAACAGGACGTGCCCGCCGCTGCGGTTATCTTGACCTTGTAGCTTTGCGCTATGCCTGCCGTGTAAACTCATTGGACGGTCTTGTTCTTACACACCTTGATATTTACGATGCAATGGATCAGATTGAAGCTTGTGTTGCTTACGAAATTAATGGTCAGCGCGTAACAGATTTCCCTGCAAATGTAAAAGAACTTGAAACTGCAAAACCAATCTTGGAAAAATTCCAGGGCTGGAAAACAGAACTCAAGAACTGCCGCTCTTATGAAGAACTTCCTGAACAGGCACGTGCTTACATCAAGTATATTGAAGACTACTGCGAGACACCTGTAACAATTGTTTCTGTAGGCTACGAAAGAAAGGATACATTCGTAAGAAAGAATCCTTGGAAATAATCTGTGCTAACACACGTCATTGTAAAACTTCTCGCAATGACGTGTTTTTTTTGTCTAAAAGCTAGTATACCAGTTCCGTAAAAAAAAATATTTTTTTTTAGTTTTTCTTGAAAAAAATGGTTTTTTGGGTTTATAATATAAGAAGTTATGAAAGTTGAATCTATTGAGTTGAGCACGGAAGATATTCAAAGTATCAGGGACGCAGTCAAGGAGAGGCGTCCTGTAAATTTCTATTGTTATACTCTAACCCTCGAACAGAAACAGCGTTTTCAGAATATTTTAAATGTATTTCTTGATGAATGCGGTGAATCTTATTTGTTCAACTGTCTTTCATATTGTCTTTTTGAACTTCTCGATAATGCAAGTAAAGCTAATGCAAAACGTATTTATTTTAAAGAACAGAATCTTAATATAGATGATAAAACTGATTACGAAAACGGAATGAAGGCTTTTAAGTCAAATCTTTCTGATAATACACAGCATTACAAGGCTGAACTTGAAGCAGGAATGCTCCAGGTACATCTTCAGCTTTCTGCAAATGATGTTATATCGCTTTCTGTTTCAAATAATACAAAAATTACAGCCGCAGAAAAGAATCGTATTGAAGAAAAGATTTCAAAAACACAGAATTACGAAAACGTTGCAGACGCTTTTGCCGATATTGACCAGACAGAAGGTTCAGGTTTGGGAATCATTACTATTGTGATTATGCTCCGAAAGCTTGGACTGAGTATGGACTGCCTTAAGTTCAGCACAACTGACGAAGAAACAATTGCCGAAATTGTAATTCCTAAGCACCTTTTGAAAGATGCCGAGGAATTATTGGAGTTGTAATTACTTCTTTTTCTTAGCAGTCTTTTTAGCAGGGGCCTTCTTTGTGGAGGCCTTTTTCTTTGCCCGTGGTTCCTGAGCCTTTGCCCGTGGTTCCTGAGCCTGTCGAAGGGCATACGCCTTAGCAAACAGCTCACACTTATATGCTGCCTTGAGTTTTGCGGCACGTAAATCCTTAAACAGCTTAAGAACATTTTCAAGATCTGCGCTCTTAACATTCATCATCATCAAAAGCTCAATAAGATTCAAACTGTAATCTGTAATTTCTTTATTGAACCAGACAATGTTGTCAAAGGTGTTTGCACCGCTTAAGAAACGTCTGTGCTTACTTATTACAAGGAGCTCTGTAATGCGTGCTGCAGCAATTCTTCGTCCGGCTGGAGTAGAAATCTTTGCAACATCACTTACGCGTGCAAGCAGGAAGAGCCTTGTAAAGTCTGCGCGGAGGTTCTTGTCTATGTCTGTGTATGTCTTAATGAACTGACTGAATTTTCTTCCAAAGTTCAAAAAGTCTGCAAGCCCGGAAGTTGCGTACTTACCGCTTAGTGCACGGCAGATTAAAACTGTTTCGAGGTTTGGATCTGCAGTTTCCATGAGTTTGATAAGTACAGGAGCTTCCTTTGCATTTGCAATTGCTTTCTGTAAGTCTGCAGGCTTCTTACCGGCCTTTGCATTGTGAACCTGAATAAGAAGCTTGATGAACTGCTGAACATCTTTTGAAAGAGTGCAGGCGGCTTTTTTAGTGTCGGCCTTTGCAGTTGATTTTGCCTTTGTCTTTGTTTTTGCAGCCTTTGTTGTTTTTTCTTTGAAAGTTCCTTCAGAAGCTTTTTCAATCTTTTCGCATTCTGTTTCAAAGGCAAGGGCTTGCTTTTCTGCAGCCTTAAGAAGTTTTGTGATATCTGCGGCCTTTACCTTTGGTTCCTTTGGATTTGTGAATGCCTGAACAAGCGGAGGAAGCACTGCCTTTGCGTAATTTTCCATTGCGGCATAAAGGTCTTTGTAGATTATTTCCTGCCATGCAGCTTCTATGTCTTCACAACCGGCACCGTTCAAGTGTTCGCACAAAATCTTATAGCGGTGGTCGGCCTCATCTGTTACCTGGTGAATATCCATGTAAACCTGGTACTCAAAACCGTTGAGCATTATGAAAAGACCTTTTTCGCAGATTTCACTGCTCTTACGGATAAACCACAGGTTGCTTCGGTTTTCGCGGAAGATACAGTATTTGTCGTCTTCTGCGTTGAGGTTGAGTCCTTCTGAAATTGAGCGTGAAACGAGTTTTGTTTCTTCGCCGTTGCCTGTCTTTACTGCGTATGGGTCAGACTGCTTGATCCATCCGTAAGCGCGATCGTACTTGTTATTGTAAACAACAAAGGTGCGTTCGCCGCCACAGCCGTTTGAATAGGCAAATACGTTTTCGTTTACTGCGCCATCCTGCCACAGGTCGTAAAAGAGGAAGTTTTCTACGCCGCTGAAGAGATAGCGCTTTTTCATAAGAGGGAATATTTCGCGCCAGTGTCTGTCTACAAGATACTGACTTGGTTTTTCGTCTTTGTAGGCCTTGGTGTATTCCATGCCGTACTTTTCTGTAAAGCCTTCAATCTGGCCGTGACCAAACATAGGCAAACCAGGCATTGTGATCATCAAAGTACATACACCAAAATATTTATCGCCGTCACCAAACTGGGCAATTGCAGTTTCTTCGTCAGGGTTGTTCATAAAGTTTACGTAACGCTTAAGAACCTGCGGATCAAAGGTGATTGTATTTTTTACAGTTTCGCGGTATTTCTGGTTTTCTTCTTTTTTGAGCATGTTCATGAAAGCAGAGTTGTATACACGGTGCATACCCAAAGTTCGGACAAAGTATCCTTCCATCATCCAGAAGGCTTCGGCAAGCAGGAGTGTGTCAGGGCATTCGCGGGCAACACGGTCTACAACTTCGCGCCAGAATTCATTTGGAATTGCTGCGTTGAACTGTTCGTAGCTCAGGCCTGTTTCACTTCGGGTTGCAATATCTCCTCCGTGTCCAGGCTCCGGATACCACAGTCGTCGGATAGATTTTTTAGCAAGTACCATTGCAGCATCAAAACGGATAATGGGGAAGTTCTGTGCAACGTGTAAAATTTCCTGCATAACAGCTTCGCGTGCTTCAGGATTCAAAAAGTCTATCTGTGCGGTGTCGTTCCATGGAAGACCTGTACCGTCGTTTCCGTGGTAGATGTAGCGGGTGTCGCCGGTCTGGTTGTCTACGCGTTTGAAAACTACAGAACAGTCGTTTTTGCTGTAGTAGTGATCTTCAAGGTAAAGAGAAACTCTACCGTCTTGAGAAAGGTTTTCTCCGTTGAAGGTGTAGTGAGGGAACGGGCAGTCGCGTCGCTGAATAAATAAATCAGGCCGGTTGATTACCCAGTCGCCGTCCATACCTGTGTGGTTAGGTACCATATCAGAAGCAAGACGGATTCCTCGCTGCCACAGTCTCTGTCTAAGGTTTGCAAGTGCGTCCCAGCCACCAATGTTCTGAGCAATGTTGTAATCATAAAGAGAGTAGGCACTGGCTGCAGCTTCAGGGTTTCCGCAAATCTGCTTGATTCGTCGGCTTGCCTTAGAGCGTTCCCAAAGTCCTATGAGCCAGAGTCCTGTAAAACCTTCATCACGAAGCTTATCAAGTTCAGGGTCTGGAATCTGGTCAAGGCGTGTAATAGGGTAGCCGTACTGTTTTGTAAGCTGGTCAAGCCATACAAGAACAGTTTTTGCAATTAAGATTACCTTTGGCATCCAGTCTGAGTCAGGGCTGTAACGCTCGTATTCATTCATCAGGTTTTCAAAGGTATAGGCAGACATATCTGGAAGGTCGCCGCCGCCAAATCCATGCCAGGCAGCCTTTTCTTCTTCGCTGATTGTGTCCATTCCGGCAAGGATGCGCTTGAGCCATTCACCAAGGAATTCGCCCCAGTATTTCTGAATATATTCAAGTTGTCCCTTAAGACTTTCTGGAGCAAAAGCCTGAGGTTCCTTAAGAAGATTTATAAGATCATGGTCAAACGGCCCGAATGTCGGCTGAGTTTTTGCATATTTTTTGATGCTTGTCCAGGTTTTACTGTAAAGCTTGTTTTTTGCAAGGTCTGTATCTCCAAAAAGCAGCAGGAACGGTTTGAAGGCTGCGTTTTCGTTTGCAAGATGAAGAAGTACAAGCTCTTCAAGAGTCTGCTCGCGGTTTGAACGTTCTTCACCTGTCCCTATATCAATTGCTGTGTGTGAAAGATATTCACGTGCAGTACATTTTTCCTTGTAAACTTCTACAGGGGGGAACTCGTTTATAAAATCAATCAGGAGTGTGTCGATTTCTTTTTTTGTGAATTGCTTATCAAGTTCGGCAAGCAGGTCTTTCATAAAGGTTGGAACCTTATTCCTGCGGTAAAGCATGCACACATAGTGGAGAATTTCATCAATCAAACCCATTGCATTAAGCTGTCCGGCACTTACGCGTTTGTTTTCGTCGCCTGTAACAGTGTCAATGTAATTGTTGTAAAGCAGCTGAAAGTTGCGGACGTTCCTCATGTTAGCAAAAACAAAATTTCCGCTGGAACCAAAAAGCCCCTCTTCAAAGCTGCAAAGGTCACGAACCTTTTTTGATATATGAAATTCGTTGTATGAAATGTGCATTAAAAACTCCTGAAATTACAGTAATATATTATAACACGAAAAACCGAATAATACATTATTATTTTACGCTTCCAGTTCAATTTCCATAATTTCGTAGAAATTGCAGCAAAGGGCGCGGGCAAGAGTGTTTATTGTTTGGCCCGAGGCCTGGTTTATGTCGTTCTGACGTTGTTCGTAAAGCTGAATCATGCGTAAAGAAACTCCGCTAAGCTCAGAAAGCTCTTTTTGTGTAAGGCCGCGTGCTTTGCGGATTTTTTGCAGGCGGGTAGGTGAGGCAGCTTTGTTTGCTAAAATGATTTTATTTGCAACATTAACAAACTTTGAAATGTCTGCTTCGTGAAGAATATAGCGTGCAAGAATTTGTGAAGGAACAAGACCGTATTCCTGCAGGTCAGAAAATTTTAGGCCTGAATACCACTGATAATAAGCAAGCACCCAGCCAAGCCAGAATTCCTTTCCAAGTTCGATTTTTGGTTCTGTGGGGAACTTGGGTGCAGCACCAATTTTTGTTAGTACATTCTGTGCAAGTTCAATGCCACACATTCCTGCAATATATTTTGGATTTGCGTGTTCAAATTTCTGTGCTACTTCTGACTGAATAAAATAAAGAAAAAACTGGTCAGCGTCATATTTAAGGAGTCTTATTGCATAGTCAAACATTACGGCAAGATTCTGCTGGGCATCATCTAAATAAAATTTCTGGTATGCGCGTGTCGCCATTTTTTATTCCTCCTCGCATGATATCCATAACAAAAAGTTCGTTAAGATAGGTAAGCTCTGATTCTGAACGCATTTTAGTAAAGGTGTCGCGGGCTGTGTTGTCGCGGAGCTTTTTTTTGGGATAGTAAATGTTGCGGTCTGCAATAGAACTTGAAACAAAAGAGATTTGCGAAAAAGCTTTTTTTGATTTTAATACAACCTGTTCACCAAGCTTTCCTAAATACATTGCCTGATTAAGTTTTTGAATAGAAATTGTATTGTTTAAGAAAGCTTTTGCAAAAGCAAAATAAGAATCATCGGCACGGTAGCCTCGGATTATATCATATTTACGGTAAGGTATTGAAAAGTTTTGCAATAGGTATTGTTTTGCCGAAATGGAAATATCTGAGGTAAGTTCAAAAATTCTATTTTCAAGAAGTATACTGAGCCAGTTTAGAATATTGTATTGTTTGTCTGAGAGATTCAGAACAGATAGGCCTTCAAGGTTTAATTTGTATTCATTTGCAAAACCGTCTTTTTCTTCTGTACAGCCCCATTCTTTTGCAAGCTCAATATTTTCGGTGCAATAAAATCCATAACCGTAATCGTTTTTTGGATTTCCAAAATGATATTGAGGAACTTTGATTATGTTTTCCGAACCGTGATAAAGTTTGATATTTTTCATAAGCAAAACTATCGTTATAACGATACTAATATTATATCGCTATAACGATAGTTTTGGCAAGTAAATTTTACTTTCTGCCGGCCGTTTCTTTTATCTTTTGAATGAGTCCGTCATCTTTTGCAAGTTCTTCCACTGCGCACGGCATTCTGTAGGTCCAGTTGAATTTTGTAACTGTGCCCGGAATGTTTATGCGTTCGTCGCTTGCTTTGGCCAGCCAGCAGGTCTTGTCCATGTATAAGAAATCCTGGAGTGGCGGAATGAACCACTGGCTTGCGCTTGTTGCAGATACTTTTAAGATTGTCTGGGTAAGTTCAGGTGAGAAATTTTGTTGTGCAAGTGTTTTTGCGCCCTGTGAAATTTCATTTTCTGGTTTATCGAACAGAGAGCCTTCTGCATCTTCTTTGAGTCCGAAGGCTGCAGGATTTGCTTTTATAAAGGCTTCAACGCTTTCTTTTTCACTTTCCCACCATTCGCGGATTGTGCTTGAATCGTGAACGGAAGTTGTTGTAACGCTAAGAGGCTCATATTTTTTGAATGGAACATAAGGCTGGCCTTCTTCTGCCCATTCGCGGCACCATCGTACAACACGCAAACCAAGAATGTTGTGCTTTTTCATTGTTTCTGGTACACACGAAATACCAACTCCTAAATCTTCACCGCACGGAACCATTTTAAGGCCGCCTGTTATTGCATTGAAAATCTCATCTGCCTGTTTTTTCCAAAGGCTTGTGTTTTTCTTTCCAAGCTGGGTGAACAGTTCTTCAAGCGCAGTTTTTTCTGCTTCGTTCAAAGATTTCCACGAAGTAGACTGGTTGTATGTCCAAAGCGGAATAAACTTGTTTTTGCTGACCTCGAGCAGCGTTCTGTTTGACCAGTATTCACTTAATTTCTGGCGGATTTTTTCCTGTGCAGGCTCGTCTACAAAAGCGGTAAGGTTCAGGTTTGCAAGCTGCTCGTTTCCTTTTATTGAATTATCAAAAAGCCAGAGCTCTTCGTTGCCAATTTGGGTACAGCAGGTTTCCAGAATCTTGTGGGCAACTTCGCGATTCCAGGTAATGTCTTCTACTGCACTTGTAGGAATATGCGGTCGGCTTAGCCAGCGGATTCTGTCATCGTCAAAGCCAAGCTCGTAAAGGTCATCAATTTTAAAAGAAGCATAAGGCTCTGTGTGACCAGTGAGCGCGTTGCAGTCTGTGTTTGGAATTGCCCAGATTCGGAAAAAGCCCAGGATATGGTCTAAGCGGTAGGCATCGTAATAGCGGGATGCAGTCTTAAGGCGCTGCTTCCACCAGCTGTAGTCCTGTGCTTTTAAGTTTTTCCAGTTGTAGGTTGGGAAGCCCCAGTTCTGGCCTGTCGGATTTTCTCCGTCGCTTGGGGATCCGGCACGAAGGTCATGATTAAAAAACTCAGGATATGCCCAGGCATCGCAGGAATCTTCGTTCATAAGGATTGGCATGTCGCCTTTGAGAAGGAGGCCCATCTTGTGAACCTGTTCAACTGCCTCTTCAAACTGAGCGGCTGCAACCATCTGGCACCAGGCGTAAAAGAGATGTTCTTTTTTGAAGGCCTTTGTGTTCCAGCGTTTTGTTATCTGGTCTGGGGTAATTTCTTTATCATCTTCGTGCCAGCTTTTCCAGCTTGCCTGCATGTAGTTCCATTTGAGGTTTTTATAAACGCAGTAAGTTTTTACCCAAGGGTTGGCCTTGATCCAGTCGGTAAGCTCCTTGTCCGGCTCTCCGGTTTTTCCCACAGGTAAAAAATCATAAATCTGTTTGAGAAGGGTAGTTTTTGTATTTAAGATTGCGTCGTAATCATAGCGCAGAGTGTAATCGTTTGCTTTTACAAAATCATCATAAGCCTTTTTGAACTTAGAGTCCGAACTGTAAAGTGCGCCAAAGCCCGGAACTTCGCTGACTCTAATATAAATAGAATGAAGTGCAAAGGCCGAAAGCCCTGAGTATGGTGAACTTTGAGTACCGGTATCGTTCACCGGAAGCAGCTGAATTATACCAAGCCCGGCCTCCTTGCAAAATTGCGCAAAAGGAATAAGGTCCGGAAATTCACCAATCACAGGATTTTCTTTTGTATATAAAGCGCCAAGCGGAACCGCAACGCCAGTAAGTTTTGTTTTCTGCATAGTTTCTATATTATAGCACGGAATTTGCAAAAAAAATGAAGAATTTTTCACTTTTTTTTATGATTTTTTGTAAGAAGTGCCATTTTTCGGGAATATTATATATGGGAAATTTGATGTGATTTCCGAGTGAACAAGGGTAACTCCGACTTAACAGAGAAAAAGTTATGTTAAGTCGGAGTATGTGAAGAATAGAACAGGTTATTATTCCGACTTAACAAAAGAAACTGTTAGTTAAGTCGGAAGTACTTCAAGACGAATGTTACTTTTTTGAGGGAAGGTACTGGATGTTTCAGGCAGGGTGCCGTCTTTTTTCCGACTTAACAGAGAAATGTTCCGGTTAAGTCGGAAGATTCCCGGAAAAATCCCCAAAAAAAGTCATTTTCGTGATGGAAGATGCCACAAAAGAGACAAAAAAATAAACTCCCAGGAGGAACAAATGAAATATGAATCACTTTCACCAAATCTATTAAAGGGTGCATTGGAAAATCGCCTGAAAGAAATTCAGCAACAGCTGCTCCACACAAAAAAGGCCTTGGACAAGGCCCCGCCAGGGCGCATACGAATCTCTCAAAAACATGGCCACCCGGAATATTACCTTGTAACCGAGCGGGGATGCCTCCGTGGTAAATATATTCCCAAAAAGCACATACAACTTGCCGCCCAGCTTGCACAAAAAGACTACGACTCCCAACTCATAGACCTGCTCAAAACTGAAATCGCCGCGCTTCAAAATTATCTGCACGACACACGTAATGGAACAGCCATTTCTAAACTATACACCAGACTTTGCCCATCCCGCCGCGCGCTTATACAACCAGTTACACTCACAGATGAACAGTACGCCGAACAATGGCAGTCGGTTCTGTTTGAAGGACTCCCCTTTGACCCCGATATGCCTGAACACCTGACTGCCCGCGACGAAAGAGTCCGTTCTAAGTCCGAAGTAATTATTGCAGATGCCCTTATCCGCCACGGCATTCCATACAGGTACGAGTACCCGCTCAAACTGAACAAAGGCCGCCAGCTACTGACAATCTATCCAGACTTCCTATGCCTGAACATCCACACCCGCCAGGAATTCCTTTGGGAACATTTTGGCATGATGGACGACCCCGACTATGCTCACAAGACCACCGCCAAGCTCCGTCTTTACGAAGAAAACGGAATCCTCCCTGGTCGCAACCTCCTCCTTACAATGGAAACCCAGACCGAACCACTTTCAACTCGCGCAGTAGAAAAAATAATCGTGGAGTTTCTGACACCATCCAATTGATTATTTCCTTGACGGTATTTTGATGGGGTGATTATAATAGGATTGTCGCGACTTCGGCTCGCAATGACGTACTATATTAAAGAGCCCATCACTTATGAAAAAAATACTAACTCTTATGATTCTTACCCTTTATATAATAGCTGCAGCCTTTGCACAAAATGTAAAATCGTACACAGTGGACTTGAGCAAATTCTCTGCCACTAACGGCGACAAAACAGCAGCTTTTGACAAAAAAACTGGAACTATCAGTTTAACTGGGGAAAATGCCGGTATAGGTCTGGGACTTGGTAAACTGGATATTTCTAACTATAACATTGCGAGAATTAAGTACAAGGCAATAGATGGTTATGGTTTCTTTTTGGGCTTAAATTATGATGATAATACATTGAATTGGGGAGACATAGCCACATATTGTCCTTCTTATCTTAATGAGATGGTAATTCCTTTGCGTCCTGAACAGAAAACAATTAATGGACTTTATTTTACATCAGCATGGAATGTGCCATCAGAAAAGTTTGTAGTAGAAGAAATCACTCTTGAAAAAGTTTCAAATCCTGAAAAAACAGATCTTTATGCAAGTAAAGAACCGCCTGTTCTCGACAAAGCCACCAGCGGAAAAATTAACGAAAAAATCAGTGCGTGGGATTATGTAAAAAAATTGGGTGTAGGTTTTCAGTATTATATTTTCAGTATTATATTTTCAGTATTATATTTTCAGTAGTCATGAGGTTTCTGCCCCATTTGATTTTGGAACAGATGTCTATACCGGAGCATTATTCAGCAAACCAAGAAAAGAACTTATTCAGTTTATAAGAAATAAAGGTTTTAAAACACTCCGTTTACAGACAAGTCCGGAATTCTTTTCTCTTGATGATAAATATACAATTTCACCTCAGTATATGAAAGAATTAAAGCAGGTTGTTGACTGGGCAATAGAAGAGGATATGTATGTTATTATCTGCGGTCCTTGGTCTGAATGGCTGGAAAAAGACGAAGCTTTCAGAAAGAAAGTTGAAGAAGATGCTCGTTATGCCGGTGTAACTATTAGTGAAAAATATAAGGAAAAATCTAAGGCACTTATAAAAGCAGTGTGGACTCAATACGCTGCTGCTTTCAATAACTCTTATGATGAGCATCTGATTTTTGAAGCTCTTAATGAGCCTGTAGATGCCTTTCATGAACATGGATGGTCACCAAAACAGGATTGCTCTGTCTGTAAAAAAGACTTTGCCATTTTGAATGAATATAACCAGTCGATTGTAGACACAATTCGTGCATCAGGTGGAAACAATGCAAAACGTTTTATTATGGTAGAAGGTCTTGGAGCATCTGGCTGGCAGTTTATAACTACAAATTTGTTTAAGTTACCAAAAGATAAGACAAAGGATAGATTGATTCCAGTCGTTCATCTGTATCCAACTGGAGGAAGATCACTATACACAAAAGGTATCAAAAAACATATATCAGACTGTTTTGCTGCTCTTGATAAGAAGTATTTTTCAAAACATATTCCCGTTTATTTTTCTGAAATTGGCATTGATACCGGAAGTCCAATTATGGAAAGAATAAACTGCTTAAAAGATTTAATGGCAGAAGTTACAAATGAAAAGCGTTCTTGTAATGTAAATATGATGGCAGCCCCTCATAATAAAGAAGGCTGGGGCTATTACAATGAATGGACTTTTGAATGGTATGATTCCGAGTTTATTGATACCCTTTTATACGCAGCACAGGGAAAAGAGTATCCGCTGAGTGATGATTTTATAAAAGCAAATGAAATTAAAATTGAAAGCATTGTAGGTAAAAATATTCTGGATGAACCATTTAATCCAAACAACTGGGCAAACTTTTATACAATAAATCCCGAAATACTTGTTCGTTCCGTCCCTGAAAAATACAAGCTCGAATTCCAGATAGAAAAGACAGGCTCTGCTCCTATATTGCAATTTACTTTTGATGATAAAAACTGGACATTCAACGATCTTGCCGCAAGACCAGAAGTAAAAGTAACCGGTGCAGTAAAAGGCAACAACTTCGAAGTAAAGTCAGAAACAGTAACTCTGACAATAAACGAAAAACTATCCGTAGAACTAGAAGACGCCGCCAGAATTTATATTAACGGGCAAGACATTATTATAAAATCGGTAAGGGTTGTGGAGTAAATTTTATTCCCACAAAAGCTGCAGTCCGTTTTCTTCGTACTGATGAAATTTCTCATCTTTACTTATGAGTACAAGGTTATTTCGGATTGCCTGCTGAATGAGCATGCGGTCAAATGGGTCGTGATGATTTTCTTTTTGCGGAATCTGGCCTATTGTCAGGTAATCGTAAGGTTCTGGGTTAAGAAGGGAAAAATCTAATTGTTCCGCAATATGGGGAATGTGGAGAATGTTCACTTTTCCAAGATCAAGTTTTTTGTTCTGATGTTTAATTGCTATTTCCCAAAAGCTTATAGGACTTACAAATATAGTATTTCTCTCGTCTTCCAGCACCTGTTGTGCCTTTTTTGATAATTTATAAGAATCCATAATGGCCCAAAGAAGAATATGAGTGTCAATTAAATATCCCACAAGCCCCTCCTACATTAAATCATCCATATCATCAAAAAGCCATTCCGGAGTTATTTCAAAGCTTTCATCTTCCCAAAGTGGACCTAAGTGATTGTATGATCCAAGAGGACGCTTTTTTCTTTTTGGTTTAGCATTAATCTGCGTAAGCTGTGCCACAGGCTTTTTTGCGCGTCCGTATAAAATGTGGACTTCTTCGCCCTGCATAACCTTATCCAAAACCGAGGAAAAATTTGCTTTAAAATCGCCGACAGTCATTTCTATCATGACTATAGTGTAAGAGTAACTTGTCAAGTTGTCAAGTATAAAAGATTATTCTTCAAACCAGTTTTCAAGCATAAGATTTGAAACTTCGGCGATAGGTGCAAAGTCTGCGGTGTTGCGGGTAACCAGTATGAGATTGTTTGCAATTGCAGTTGCAGCTATGAGCATATCAAATTGAGGGGCAGGGTTGCCATTTTCTTTTAGTTTTTGGGCTATGTCTGAGTAAATGCTTGCGCAGCTGGCGTCAAAAGGAATAATTTCGTACATTTTCTGTACGTTTTCGATAAGGAAGTCAAAAAGGCCTGTTTTTCTTTTTCCTTCCGGGAGTTGTTTTACGCCGGTCAAGATTTCGGCCCAGATTATAGAACTTATACATGAGTATTCGAGGTTTTCTGCAAGCTTTAGAATAACATTTTCGGCTGGCTGCACTTTTGTTGGTTCGGATATGATGTTTGTATCAAGCAGATAAATCAGCTGACTCATTATTCAAAATCCTCCGGATGACGAACATCTTTTTCTATTTGTCTGTTGCGGGCAAAAATATCATTTGCTTCGGAGTCGTTCAAAAGCCATTCTGCATTCTTTGTACGCCAGTTTTGAACCGAATCAAGAAACTTCTTTTTTCTGCTGACAATTTCGTTTTGCTCAGCACCATTGATGCAGGCAACCATCTTTCCATGGCGGGTAATCTGAATCTGTTCTCCCTTTTCTGCAAGATGAAGAAAATAGGGCAGTTTGTTTTTTGCTTCTCCAACCGAAACCTGTCGCATAAGGGCTTTATCCTCCTGAGGAAAAGCCCTTAAACAAGTTTGTCATAGGCCTTGAGCGAAGCGTGCCTTGACAAACTTGTATGACTCTTCCAATTTGGCTAAAAAATAAATAATTAGCTAAACAATAAAGAAGAAAAGGAGATTTGTCAAGTTTAAAAAATTGCTTTTTTATGAAATATGCTTTATAATAAAATTAAGTAAAATAAAAAGGAGATTTTAACAATGAAAAAAACAAAATGGCTTTTATTATTAATGGCAATAACTTTAATGGCTGCTTCCTGCAAGGCTGATGCAACACCTTCTGGAGGTGGAAACAACTCAGCATACAAGGGCGGCGATACTGCACTTGCCAAAATAAAAATTGGTACAACAGAATATGCTAACACTGCAGAAGTATATGTAACAGGAAAGAATGGAGCAACAATTACTGGCAAGACGAATACTGATAATTATGCAGGTGTATTTATTAATGGAAGAACGGTAACTTTAAGTCCTTTTATTATGGGTAAATACGAAGTTACACAGGAGCTTTATGAAGCTGTTATGACAAATCAAACGGTAGAAGGAAATGCCCTTACAGCAACTCCATTTTCTTGTACAGAAACAGGAACTTACCCTAAGGTAACAGAAGAAACCCAGAAATATAGGCCAGCAGAAACAGTAACCTGGTATGATGCTGTATATTTTTGTAATGCTCTTACAGAAAAGACAATGACTGCAGCAGACAAGGTTTATACAATTACAGACATAACTGTTTCAAGCGGTCACATTACAAGTGCCACTATAACTGCTGATATTACAAAAAAAGGTTACCGCTTACCAACCGAAGCAGAATGGGAATTTGCAGCAAGAGGCGGAGACCCGACAAAACCTGCCTGGGATTATTTATTCAGCGGTGCTGCAAAGGCTAATGGTTCAAACTATAGTGATTCAAAAAACGCAGGAATGGATTCTGTAGGCTGGTACTTCTATAACACAAAAACTGGCACAACAGGAGATGAAACACCATCAAGCGGCACTGCAGGCTATGGAACCCATCATGTAGGGTTAAAGACTGCAAATGCCCTTGGAATTTTTGATATGAGCGGCAACGTATGGGAATGGTGCTATGACTGGTATGATTCAATATCAACAGGAAATGTAACAGACCCTACGGGCTCTGCGTCGGGCTCCTACCGCGGCAGGCGTGGCGGCGGCTGGTGCAGCGGCGCCAGCGGCTGCTCTGTTTGCTACCGGGGCAGCGGCACCCCGGACGGCAGGGGCGGCGGCCTGGGCTTCCGCGTTGTTCGCTCCGCTCAGTAACACCCTTATAAAAACGGCTGTACGGCAATGGAAGCAAGCGGCTGCGAGCGACCATGCAGTACAGACGAAAAAAAATCAAATCCAAAAAGAGAAAAATCCCGCGAAGCGGGATTTTTTTTTATATATGTGCTATAATAAAGATAATAAGGAGTAAAATAAACAGTGTACAATATCGAAGATTTTAGAAAAATCAATAAAAGCGAAAATATTGTTATCTCTCTCCATGGTCAGTTAAGGTTAAATGAACGTAATATAACTGTAGACGATGTTATGAATGCAATTAATAATGGTGAAATTATTGAACAATACCCGGAAGATTTTCCTTTTCCAAGTTGCTTAATTTTGGGTATTTCGATAAATAATGATTATATTCACATTGTAGTAAGTATGGATGCTGGAAAAATTTATTTAATTACTGCCTATAAACCAGGTTTAGATAAATGGGAATCAGATTTAAAAACTCGTAAGGAGGTGTAATTATGAAATGTATTAAGTGTGGAAATAATACTTTTGAAAGTACTACTACAGAAGCAATTGAACTTGGGAATGGTGTTCTTGTAATTAGAAATATTCCATGTTATAAATGCGAATTCTGTGATGAAATTCATTTTACTGGAGATGTAGTTAAACGTCTGGAAAGTATTATTAATTCAGTTAAACAGCAAACAGCACAATTGGCTGTTGTTGATTTTTCTAAGGTATTAAACGCTGCTTAAGCAGCTTAAAACGGCAGTTTTTAGACAAACGGGCTCTGCGTCGGGCTCCAACCGCGTCAAACGTGGCGGCAGCTGGAACAACAACGCCAACAACTGCTCTGTTTGCAACCGGAACAACAACACCCCGGACAACAGGAACAACAACCTGGGCTTCCGCGTTGTTCGCTCCGCTCAGCACAACCTTTTTTAAGGGAATAATAAGGGTGTACCAAAACTGCCGTGGGGAACTTGAGATTCCGAAACAAGTTCGGAATGACAGGTAACCCGATTTTTTTATATGCAGGGATGCGCCTTCTTAATCGTGGATTCGACAGAAGGGCTTTCCTGCATTTTTTTTATCCGACAATCTGCCATTATAGCATTAATTCTTTCTGCTCCTTTTTCTTCTTCAATTTGTCCTGTCCTTACAAGATAATCAATCTTTTTTATTTTCTTTTTCTTAAGCTTTATTTTCTGTGCAAGTGGACGAATTTCTTTGTATTTTACAAGCTTTCCTAAAAAGGGAATGCCAAGAACGCTTCTTCCATAAACAGGTGGTTTTAAAGACAGGT
Organism: Treponema sp.; assembly: GCA_017551545.1. GTDB lineage: Bacteria > Spirochaetota > Spirochaetia > Treponematales > Treponemataceae > Treponema_D. The sequence continues at coordinate 38,017 of JAFZLJ010000080.1, forward strand.
TCAGATTTGATGATATGTATTTTTCAATTTCTTTAAAAATCAAAGTAAACTGTTTTAAGGATTTTGAAAATATCAACATATCATCCATGTATCTTATATATCCGTAAGGTTTTAAGCGCTCAAGAACAAAATGATCCAGCCCGCTTAAATATAGATTTGCAAAATACTGGCTTGTAAGGTTTCCTATGGGTAGCCCTGTTTTCAGATTTTTTTCTTTAGCAATGTCAGAAGTATATGAATCTATTATTAAACCAAAAAGTGTTTGAACTTTGCTTTCATTGGTAAGACGTAAAAGCTGTTGCTTTAAAATTTTATGATCTATGGAATCAAAATATTTTCTGACATCAAGCTTTAAGAAAAATATTCCATTTCGGCAGAATTTTTGTGCATGTTTTAAGGCTGCGTGAGTTCCTTTTTGCTTGCGGCATGCGTATGTATGAAAGATAAACTTTTTTTCAAATAAATCTTCCATCACATTTATTATTGCATGATGCACAATTCTGTCTTCAAAAGGGGCGGCTGTAATTATTCGTTCTTTGGGATCTGAAATCTTAAACTGCCTGTAAGTGCCACATTGCCATTTTCCGATTAACAGTTGTTCTTGAATTTTCTGGACATTAACCTCCGCATTTTTCCTAAAATACAAATAACTGTTGGAGCTACGTTTGCGTTTTGAAGCCTTATAATAGGCAAGTTCAAGATTTTCTATTGAACAAATCTGGTCAAAATATGTCAAAGTCATCTTGAATTCTTGACCCGACAATCTTTATAAAAGCTGCGCCATATTTTTCTGCTTTAGAAGAACCTATTCCATTAATTGTCTGCAGTTTTTGAATAGTATCCGGTTTTTCTCTGGCAATGTGGCTTAACTGTTCATCTGTAAAAACTGCATAAGCCGGGATTTTTTCTTCAACCGCTATCTTTTTTCTAAGTTCACGAAGCTTTGAAAAAACTGCAAAATCTTCCTGCGAAAGAATTTTCATGTAATCTATTTTTCTTGTTGTTTTTGTTTCTGCAAAGTCTTCTGCATATTCAACAAGAAAAAACCAGCTGCATTTAGATTCTACAAATTCTTTTTGAATTGTAATAATCCTATGTGAACGCAAAAATGCATTCAATTGTTCTTCGGCAATTTGTGAATCGCCTGTGTTAATGATAAATGATTTGTATTGCATAATAGAATGATACTTCTATTACAATAAAGAATGTATATTGTTTTTTTTAATAATGCCAGATCGGAGTTGCCAGCTTGTTGCTGAATGGTTGCGGGCGGGTAAAATTCGGCGGCCAGCTAGTGTCGTCGCTTAATTCCTGGTAGAAAAGGTATTCAAAATTGTAGGCTTGGATGAGGTCCTGAATGTCAGAGTCTTCCTCGGGTGTAACAAGCCTGTCTTCAATCTGTGTGATTTTACCTTTTTTTGCAGGAATCGGCGTATATTGATTCATCAGCGAAATTATTGCCCGGCCGTCTGCATTTTGTTTGAGCCATGCGAGTACATCTGCAGTCTGTTCAAATTTACCCGGCATAAAAAGATGGCGTACAATTATTCCGGACATCATTTTATCTCGTGGCTGTCCTGGTTCTGCCCATTCGGCTGGTTTGGCGTTCGGCGGCTCCGGAATAGATTCAATTTTTAGCGGGTTATTTTTTATCATCCAGCTGATGGCTTTTGTTGCGGCGTCGGGGTAGTCTGGTGCTGCAAAAAGTCCACGCGACAAAGATGAATCAAGCGTTTTCAAATCCGGCAGCCAGATTGTAACAAGTCCCTTCAAAAGTTCCAGCATTTCAACACTTTCATATGCAGAACTGTTCCAGCAAAAAGGAATTGTAACTCCACCGTCTCGTGCAGATCTCAAATACTCAGCAATTTTTGGAATGTGATGGCTTCCTGTTACAAGATTAATATTTTCTGCACCGGCAGCCTGAAGTTTTAAGCAAATGTCGACAAATTCAGCCTTATCAACCACACGTCCAAGCCCATCCTGGCTTATCTGGTAGTTCTGACAGAAGGCACAGCGCAGGGTACAGCCTGTAAAAAAGATTGTTCCGCTGCCGCCAAAGACTGTTATGAGGGGTTCTTCGCCAAAATGAAGGCCTGCAAAAGCAATGCGGAGGTCGGAGGATTCGCGGCAAAAGCCTGCATGGGGTCCCTGAGGCTCTCGAAGGGCCGCACTTGCTGTAACTCTATTTACTCCACACCTTCTTGGGCACTGCACGCATTTTTTATAAAGGGCATCCAAATCCAAAATCAGTATGCTCCCTTGGAAACGAGAATCATCATCATGTCCTGAAGAATATCAACAGGCAGATCTTCTGCTTCGTAATTTACAAGGCGGCCAATTTCCTGCCAGTCTTCGGCTGTAATGAGGTCCTGGTCTTCGTCGCTGTTATCTAAAAATGCAAGGAAGGCACCAAGCTTTGCGGCATTGTCGGCACTAGGTTCATAAGTTAAATCTGCGCCATTCAAAATATATGTGTTTTCCCAATATTCAAAAACCGAACCTGGTAAACCCATAGGGCAGGAGGTTGCGCGTTCAAAAAGATTTCTCAAATCGTCACGGATATCATTGTAGCCGGAAAAGCCCGGTTTATTCTGGCGGGCATACTTTTTTGTTTTTTCGACATCACTTAAAAATTTTCCAATATCAGTCATATTATTAATTATAGAATTTAAATTATGTCTGTACAATAAGTATGGATTGCCACGACCTTCGGTCTCGCAATGACGTGGCCCGCCCGTGTGTCATTGCCGGGCTTGACCCGACAATCTGTTTTACAATAGACTCTCCTTATGTTCAGCGATACACACTTTCACTTTAAGATGATGACAGAAGAACGCGGAATAGACGGCGTTGAAGTTTTGCAGACAATGGCACAGCGTAACTGCTTTTTTGGACTTGATATCGGGACACGCGCAGGTGACCTTGAAGGCCGCAAACAGGCTGTAGAAAAATGCATTGCGGGGCTCGGTGACGCTCAGCTTGCACAAAAAGCACGCAATTTTATCTATTATACAGCAGGAATCTGGCCGGATGTGGACAGCATTAAAGACAGACAAAACCAGATGCAGATTCTCCGTAATTCAATTACCCCGGGTTCTATCATTGCAGTAGGTGAGTGTGGACTTGACCATCACTGGAACCCAAGTGGTGCAGACGGCCGCTCGGAAGATGATTTTGACGAACAGCTTTACCGTGGAGAAAAAGAACTTTTTGAAGCCCAGATTGAACTTGCCCGTGAGCTGTCTCTCCCAGTAATCGTTCACAGCCGCGATGCCTTTGAAGACACCCTGGACTGCATAAAAAACACAGGCTACCACAACGGAATCATTCACTGCTACAGCTACGGTATTGAAGAAGCGCGCACTTTCCTGGACCTTGGCTGGTACATTGCCCTTGGCGGTGGCATTACTTACACAAAAAAATCAAAGCTCGAACAAATGCAGGAACTTATTCGATTTATTCCGTCAGACCGCCTGCTTACCGAAACCGACGCACCTTATCTTGCACCGGTTCCTTTCCGAGGACAGGCAAATTCTCCTGTTTTAGTAGAGCATGTGTTTAATTATATTGCGCAGGCCCGCGGAATTACTGTAGAAGAACTGAACGAAACGGTTGATTCAAATATCAGAAAACTTTTTAATTGCCGGTAACACGAGGTAAAATCATAATTCCGTGAACTGCTTCTTCCGGGCCTTCTCCAAGGTTTACAAAGAACAAGCCGCTTGAAACAGCTTTTACTGCGGTTTTTACAGCTGAATGTCCGGAACTTTCATCTTCATTTGCTCTTTCATGCTTTTTTATAAAATCACTGATAATTTCATAAGCTCTTTCATAATCAGCAATCAGAATAAAAACCTTAATAGAAAAACTTGAGTTCCCGTTGAGTGCATTAAGAGAATACATGGTGTTTATATGTTCATTTTCGGTATAGGTTGGAATATTTTCTGCTGCAAGAAGACTGCGTATAAACGAACAGATAAAAAAGCTTCCGACAGCTAAAAACTGCTGACTTTGTTCACCCTGTCTTATGCGTTCAAAATATCCTTCTTCGTAAGACTGGGCATCCTGGATAGCCTTGTCGTGTTCTTCTTCATTTGTATAAAATTCGGAAAGAGCCTGACTTGCCTGAATCTGCTTGATTTTCTGAATTCCTGAGATTATAAACCAGATACACATTCCGCCGAAAAGCGTATAAATTACAATAGAAAAAAATACCATAAAATTATTCTACTCTAAAAAACGAAATTTCTCAATTTTAATATTTGTTTTGATAAAATGCCGCAAAAATGATAAAGTAAAAACAACGGAAAATAAAATGATTAGTACAACACTATGTTATATAGAAAACAATAACTCATATTTAATGCTCCACCGCACCAAGAAAAATAAGGATGTAAACAAAGATAAATGGATTGGCATTGGCGGAAAGTTTGAAAACTGCGAAAGCCCCTTTGACTGTGTTAAGCGTGAAGTGCTTGAAGAAACAGGTTTTATTTTGAATAAGGCTGAATACCGGGGTCTTGTTACTTTTGTTTCTCGTACATCTGATGGAGCAGAGCCTTATTATGAGCTTATGCATCTTTTCTGGTCCAATGATTTTACCGGTGCAAACGGCCAGAGTGCACAGGTTCTCCCCGAATGTGATGAAGGAGAGCTTGCCTGGATTCCAAAAGATAAAATGAAAGACCTTCCGCAGTGGGAAAGTGATGTTTTATTTCTTAATTTAATAGAAAAGAATGCACCGTTTTTTTCCATGAAGGTAGAATATTTAGACGGAAAGCTTGTAAGCGCCGTACAGGAGCAATAAACAGGAGTACAAAATGAAGACAAAAGTTAAAGAATTATCATATGAGCAGGTTCTGGCCCTTAAACCCGAAAAATCCCGCAAGCCTGTAAAACCGGGCCTGTTCTGGCGTAAGCTCATGCAGTTTCTGGGCAAAGGAGAACTTAAGGCAACCAACTTTAAGGCAAATTATATTGGAATGGAAAAACTTGGCCGCTGCGAACCCTGTCTTATCCTTATGAACCATTCCTGTTTTACAGACCTTCTTATTGCCGAAACTGTTTTTGCAGACCGCCCGTTTAATATTGTATGTACAAGCGACGGCTTTGTCGGTAAAAAATCACTCATGAGAAGTCTTGGCTGTATTCCTACAAACAAGTTCGTAACTGATTTTGTACTTGTCCGTAACATGAAGTTCGCCTTTGATAAACTTCATACTTCTGTGCTCATGTATCCCGAAGCAAGCTATTCCTTTGACGGGACTGCAACTCCATTGCCTGCAACTCTTGGAAAATGTCTTAAGCTTTTTGACGTTCCTGTTGTAATGATTAGAACTTACGGGGCTTTTGCACGAGACCCGCTTTACAATAATCTTCAGAAACGCAAGGTAGATATAAGCGCAGATATAAAATATCTTTTGTCGCGCGAAGACATCCAGAAAAAGTCTGTTGATGAACTGAACGAAATCCTGAAAAAAGAATTCTGCTTTGATAACTGGGAATGGCAGAAGCAGAATAATGTACAAATCACTGAACCTTTCCGTGCAGACTACCTGAACAGAGTTTTATATAAATGCAGCTGCTGTGGTGCCGAAGGAAAAATGCTTGGTAAAGGGATAAACCTTACCTGTGGTGCATGCGGCACAAAATGGACACTCAATGAAGACGGAACGCTTGCTCCTGAAAAACCTTTTTCTTCTGTTCCGGCCTGGTTCCGATGGGAACGCGAGCAGGTACGCAAGGAGCTTACAGACGGTACTTACAGGCTTGATGTTCCTGTAGAAATTTACATGCTCGTAAACACAAAGGCAATTTACCATGTAGGCGAGGGTACACTCAAACACGACAACAACGGTTTTGTGCTCGACGGCTGCAACGGAAAGCTCCATTACGAACAGTCTCCAAAAGCAAGCTACAGCCTTTATTCCGATTACTACTGGTACGAAATAGGAGACATGATCTGTATAGGCGATATGAAAACCTTATACTACTGTTTCCCTAAAGAGGCGGGCGACATTGTAGCAAAAGCCCGCATTGCAACCGAAGAATTGTATAAAATGAGTACATTGTAAATACTCAAAAAAAACTGTATATTTAGAAAGAATAAATTTAACTCAGGAGATTTTTATATATGTCAGAAACAATGCACGCATTGGAAAAGAACCCTAACTGGAAGGGTCGTCGTGGTCCTGTCGTTCTTGTAATTATGGACGGTGTTGGATATGGAAAATATGAAGAAGGTGATGCTGTAAAGGCAAGCCGCATGAAGTATCTTGATTGGTTTACTGCAAACTGCCCTCATACAAAGCTTAAGGCTCACGGAACTGCTGTAGGTCTTCCAAGCGATGATGATATGGGTAACTCTGAAGTAGGACACAATGCTATGGGTTGTGGCCGCGTATTTGCTCAGGGTGCCAAGCTTGTAGGGGAGTCAATTGCAAACGGTTCTATGTTTGCTGCAGACACCTGGAAAAAGCTTGTTAAAAACGTAAACGACAAAAACGCAACACTTCATTTTATTGGTCTTGTTTCTGACGGAAACGTTCACTCACACATTGATCATCTTAAGGCAATGATTACACAGGCAAGCAAGGATGGAGTTAAAAAGCTCCGCGTACACGCTCTCTTGGATGGACGTGACGTAGATCCTACTTCTGCTTTGAACTATATTACTCCACTTGAAGAATTCCTTGCCGGATTTGCAGGAGTTGATTATCAGATTGCTTCTGGTGGTGGACGTATGTACATGACTATGGACCGCTACAATGCAGACTGGTCTATGGTAGAACGCGGATGGAAAGCTCACGTACTTGGTGAAGGCCGCAAGTTTGAAAGCGCTACAAAAGCAATCGAAACATACCGTGCAGAAATCCCTGGAGTTCTTGACCAGGATATGCATGAGTTTGTAATTGAAAAGGACGGAAAGCCTGTTGGAACAATCGAAGACGGCGACTCAGTTATTTACTTCAACTTCCGCGGTGACCGTGCCCTTGAAATGACACGCGCATTTGAAACACCAAAGGGTGGAGATCTTCCATTTGACCGTGTACGCGTTCCAGCTGTTGAATATGCCGGAATGATGGAATACGACGGAGACGCTCATGTTCCTTCCCAGTACCTTGTAAACCCACCAAGCATTGACCGCACAATGGGTGAATATCTGACCCAGACAGGCGTAAAGCTTCTTGCAATTTCTGAAACACAGAAGTACGGACACGTAACATACTTCTTCAACGGAAACAAGCAGGGTAAGTTTGACGAAAAGCTTGAAGACTATATTGAAGTTCCTTCTGATGTAGTTCCATTTGAACAGCGCCCATGGATGAAGTGTGCAGAAATTACAGACAAAGTAATTGAAGCAATCAAGAGCGGTAAGTATGATCACATCCGCTTGAACTTCCCTAATGGTGATATGGTTGGACACACTGGTGTATTCAACGCAGTAGTTTGCTCTATGGAAGGAATGGATCTTCAGCTTGGACGCCTTAAGGCAGCTATTGAAGAAGCCGGTGGTATCCTCTGTCTTACAGCAGACCACGGAAACTCTGACGATATGTACGAGCACGGAAAGGACGGCAGCGTAAAGAAGGATGCAGACGGAGAACCAAAAGCAAAGACTTCTCACTCGCTCAACCCAGTTCCTGGTATTATCTACGACCCGGAATACAAGGGCGAATACGACAATACAAAGCTCAACGACGGTCTTGGAATCAGCAGCTGGCCTAGCACACTTATGACTCTTATGGGTTATGTGCCTCCTGCTGACTATGACAAGTCGATAATTAATTTGAAATAAATAAAATAGACCCCCGGGTCAAGCCCGAGGGTGACAAATATCGTCATTGCGAGGAGCGTAGTGACGTGGCAATCCAGAAACAAGAATGCATTCTGATAACTGGATTGCCGCGCTTCGCTCGCAATGACGAGTTTTTTTATTCCCACAATGCGGGACACTTTATGAATAATAATCGGGCGCCACGTAACAGGACAATTACTCTTACAGATGATGAAAGGAATGAACTGCGTAAATCGCTCGTGGTCCCTGAGCCTGTCGAAGGGCTACTTAAAAAATTTCGCGACCAGACAATAAACGCCAACTTACTCGATGCCCTCCCGTTGCTCCCGGACGCATTCGCAGATCTTATAATCATAGACCCACCTTACAACCTTACAAAAGACTTCAACGGCAACAAATTCAACGCCCGCACAGAACAGGCTTACGATGAATATCTTGCAAGCTGGTTTCCGCAGGTTTGCAAAAAACTTAAACCAAACGGTTCGCTTTATCTTTGCGGCGACTGGAAATGTACTTCATCATTGCAGAGGGCTATGGAAAAAGAACTCACTGTTTTGAACAGAATAACCTGGCAACGTGAAAAGGGAAGAGGGGCTAAATCGAACTGGAAAAACGGCATGGAAGATATATGGTTTGGAGTAAAAAATGCGGATGACTATTATTTTGATGTTGAAGCCGTAAAACAAAAGCGCCGGGTGATTGCTCCCTACAAAGTAGACGGAAAACCAAAGGACTGGGAAGAAAGCGACGAGGGAAACTACCGTTTAACATATCCTTCGAACTTCTGGGATGACATAAGCGTACCCTTCTGGTCTATGCCCGAAAATACAGATCACCCGACCCAGAAGCCCGAAAAGCTTTATGCAAAATTAATTCTTGCTTCGAGCCGCCCGGGCGACATAGTATTTGACCCGTTCTTAGGCAGCGGAACTGCAAGTGTTGTTGCAAAAAAGCTTGGCCGCCATTACTGCGGAATTGAAATGAACAAAGAATACTGTCTGCTTGCTCAAAAAAGACTGAAGCTTGCCGAAACAGATAAATCAATTCAGGGCTACAGTGACGGAGTTTTCTGGGAACGAAATACAGCCCAGCTTCAGAAAAAACAGGACTAGCATGGCAGAAATCTATTTAGTTATGAACAAGCCCAAAGGCTATGTGTGTTCTGCCGCCAGTGATTCTCACAAAACAGTTTATGAACTTTTACCCCCTGAATTACAAGACCTTGTAAAAAATGCCAAACGTGGTCACCGCCTGCATACAATAGGAAGACTCGATGCAGATACAACAGGGCTGTTGCTGCTTACAACGGATGGAATGTTTTCGCACAGAATTGCAGCAAGTCGCCCTTCGACAAGCTCAGGGACCCCAGCGGATTGTGTGGTCCCTGAGCCTGTCGAAGGGCACTACAAAAAGGCGCACATTACAAAAACTTATATTGCTAAATTAGAATACGAAGTTTCTCATGCACAGCAAACCCAATACATAACCCGTGCTGCACAGGGACTTACGCTTCCTCCTGAAAAAAAGGCGCCGGAACAACAGGCTGCTCCTGCAAAACTTTGTTTTATCAATGAAAATACATGTAAAATTACAGTAACAGAAGGTAAATTTCACGAGGTGCGCCGCATATTCCGTGCTCTTGAAAACGAAGTTACAGAACTTGAACGAACTGCAATAGGAGCTTTTGAACTTCCACAAGATTTGCAACCCGGCCAATACAGGTTTTTTACCCCCGACCAAATAGTTTTTTGACATATACTTTTTAATGCGTTATAATAATAGAAATTAAATAAAAAGTTCTTCAGGTCTGCCTGTGCAGTGCCGGTGATTTTATATATTTTTTGGAGTTTCTTATGAAGAAGGTTTTTAAATTATTTGCCGGATTAGTAGTTCTGGCAAGTGTATTTATGTTAAGTGGATGTGGTGTTCTGGAAGAGACATATAACAAATGGTATAAATATAATACCCAGTTGAATCTTCCTATAGCAGAAGCTGATACAGAAGATAGCACTAAAGATGGTTTACTTAAAAATGCTGATTTGTATTTATATTATAATAAAACTGATGGTCTTAAGATATGCTTTGTAACAACACATAAGCAAGAGATACAATATGGCGGATCATTGAGTCCTATAACAGTAAATGCTGATATAGTAACAGGTGGAACAAAACAGTTTCAGCCATCTCAGTTTGGTCCTGGACTGTGGGATGCATTAGTTGTTTCTGGTAAAATTCAACCACAGAATCCTCCAACAATTGCAGTAGATATTTCAGATGCATTTGCTAATGGAAAATTTAAACCTGAATTAATCTTGTCTCAGCTCATTTTGAACTGGGCACAGAATAACGCTTACTAATTTATTGTTTACTACCGGGGTTTTAGGGGCGTTAGCAGCTTGCTGCGTTGCCCCTAGGCGAGGGGGTAGTGAGCAACGCAGTGCGAACGAGGGGGAGACTTCCCCCTCAATTTTTTTGCCCTTCGAGAGCCTCTGGGACCGCAATCTTTTTATTTGTATTTTCATCTTATCGGGTGTATAATTTAATATCATGCTTGAAATACTTAACGATGAGGACTATGAAAAATTCCGCAAGGTTATTTATGACCAGTGTGGGATTACTTTTTCTGCTACAAACAGGTCTATTCTCGATAGCCGTATAAAGGATTTGCTTCGTAAAAAAAATATTGCAACTCCTGCTGAATATCTTGACCTGGTTTTGAAGAATTCTGAAGAAATGAAGCTCATGCTGGATTCGGTTACAACTAACCTTACAAGGTTTTTCCGTAATCAGCCGCATTTTGATGCTTTTACTAATTATGTTATTCCTGCTGTCATTGAACAGAAAAAGAAGGGTGCAGACAGAACTATTCGTATCTGGAGTGCTGGTTGTTCTACCGGCGAAGAGCCTTATACTATTGCAATGATCATGAAGGAAATATGTCCTCCTGGTTTTGATTTTAAAATTACTGCTTCTGATATTTCTCTTAAATCGCTTATGGTTGGTCAACAGGGCTTTTATGCAGACAATAAAGTAGACGGTATTCCTGAAAACTATCTTTCCAAATATTTTACAAAGGTAGACGGCGGATATCAGGTTAAAAAAGAGCTGCAGGATACAATTCATTTTGACTACCATAACCTTATGAACGATTCTGGTGCGCGCAACCTTGATGTTGTTTTCTGCCGTAACGTTCTTATTTATTTTGATGAGCCTGCTCAACTTACTGTTATAAACCGTTTCTGGGATTCTATGGCTGCACAGTCGTATTTGTTTATTGGGCATTCTGAATCTTTGTTTGGTATGAAGACTCAGTTTGAATTCTTGAAAACTGAATGGGCGTGTCTTTACAAAAAGAACAGGTAAGCATCTATGGATAAGATTTCTGTAATGATTTGTGATGATTCTGCGCTCATGCGGAATCTGATTGGCCGTATTATTTCTGATTATGATGGTCTCGAGGTTGTAGCTAAAGCAGAAAATGGTCAGGATTTGCTCGATAAAATTCCTGTTTACAAACCCGATGTAATTCTTCTTGATATTGAAATGCCTGTTATGACCGGTGTGCAGTTCCTTGAAAAACGAAAGCAGCTGCATATTGATATTCCGGTTATTATTCTTTCAAGTATTGCTACTCAGGGTGCCGCTGTTACTATGCGATGTCTTGAGCTTGGCGCTGCCGATTTCATTACTAAACCGGGTGGTTCTTCTGTTACTCTTAAAATCGGTGATGTTTCTGATGAAATTATTGAATATGTTTCAAGCTACGGTGCGTCTTATGCTGCTTTGCATGGTAAGACTGTTCCAGATCCTGATTATTTTAGCCATCTTGTAAAACTTAAGGCTGCAGAACGATTTGTTGTTCAAAAGAAGGGTGAGGATGCTGCTAAGCTTGCTGCTATTTCTAAAACTGAATTTGTTGTTCCGGCTTCGTGGTCTGCTCCACGCAATAAGGAACCTGTTGTTATTACTCCGGAGCGTGAAGGCGGCCGAATAGAAATTATTGCTATTGATATTTCTACCGGTGGTCCTAATGCTTTGCGCGATATGCTTGCAAAAATTGATCCTGAATTAAAACAGCCTATTCTTGTTGTTCAGCATATGCCTGCAGGTTTTACTGCTGAATTTGCAGAAAGTTTGAATCATATTTGCCCGCTTGAGGTTACAGAAGCAAAGAATGGTGAGCCTGTTCTGGGCGGTCATGTTTATATTGCTCCCGGTAACTATCATCTTTTAATAGAAAAAAGGCCTCTTAATGCTATTATCCGCCTGACTCAGGATGATTTACGCAACGGACACAGACCTTCTGCCGACTGGCTTTTTGAATCTGTTGCAAAGCAGTATGGTAACCATGCTCTTGGTGTTATTATGACAGGTATGGGCCGTGATGGTGCTGCTCAGCTTGCCGAAATGCGTAAGAAGGGTGCCTGGACTCTTGGACAGGATCAGGCTTCTTGCATTGTATACGGTATGCCAAAGGTTGCATGGGAAATGGGTGGCGTTCAAAAACAGGTGCCGCTCGAATGCCTTGCTGCAGAAATTAGTCATCTTGCCCGCGCACATTTAGATCACTAGTGCTCAAGCTCTTTTAGTCGTTTTTCGCATTCTCTGGCGCCTGCCTGGTTGTGTAATTCCTGGTAGGTGTCGCGCAGATTATAAAGTGCATTTGCATCGTACGGGTTACGGCAAAGGGCCTGTTCAAAGTGGTCGCTTGCAAGGCTATATTGTTCCATATTAAAAAGTGCTACTCCTGCAAGGTTCCAGAAAGAAGAATTTTCTGGTGCAAGTTCTATTCCGTCCTGACTATAGCCGAGTGCTGCAACAAAATCTTCGTCGTTAATGCAGATTGAAGCAAGTGTATCCAGAACATCAAGACGTTCCGGGGCAATTGCGTGTGCTTTTTCAAGGGAGTTGCGTGCATTTTTAATGTCGCCTGAATCGCGGTAGGTTATGCCAAGATTGTACCACAAAAGATAGTTATCCTGCTGTATTGTGATTGCCCGTTTAAAACAGGCGATTGCTTCGTAGTATTCACCGCCGCTTGCGAGAAGGATTGCCTGATTGTTCAATTTGTCTGGTCGCTCTGTCATTTTTATCCTTATTTGTACTCCTGTGGTATAAGCTTGTTGAACAATTCTGAAATAAGCGGATTCTGGGCAAATTTAGCACAGTTTTTCTGGATAAGCTCTTTTCCAAGCTGTGCGGCTTTTTGTATGCAGTCGCTTGTATTCAAAAGTGCAATGCATTCTTCAACGGCAGGGGAATTTATTCCTTCTTTTTGTGCCTGTGCCATAAGGCTGCTTATTCTTTTTTTGTCGCCTGGACGGGTTTGTATATGAAGCAGTACCGGCAGTGATTTTTTTCCTTCTACAATGTCGTCGCCGCGTTTTTTTCCGGGATTTCCTTTTGTAAGGTTTATTACATCGTCGATTATCTGAAAGCCTACTCCAATCTGGGCAGCTGTTTTTCCGTATTCTGCAGCCTGTTTTTCTGTTGCACCGCCTGCTATAAAGCCAACCTGTGCTGCAAGTGAAGCAAGGGTTCCTGTTTTATTCTGTACCATTGCCTGATATTCTTGTGTTGTAGGAAAAACCTTTGTTTCTTTGTGCCAGTAAATGTCCATTGCCTGTCCAAGATGAAGGCGGCGGAGTTCGTTTGTATAAAGCTTGTAAAAGGCAAGTTTCTGTTCTGGATTTAGCTTTGCTGTTTCAAGGCATACCGGGGCTTCAAAATAAAGCCAGCTTGCACTGTTTAATGCATGGTCAATTCCGTAAGTTATGTGTGCGACAGGTTTTCCGCGGCGAAGGTCTGCTCCGTCTTCTATGTCGTCGTGAATGAGGCTTGCTGTATGAACAAATTCTACAAGGGGAGTGAGTGAAAGGGCTTGTTTTTGTGTAAGCGCTCTTGCTGCGTTTTTCTCATCCAGCTTTTTTGCCATGTCATAGCAGAGCATTAAGAAAAGCGGGCGCCATCTTTTTCCTCCAAGTTTTATAAGGTCAATGTCTGGAGCTGCCAGTTTTTTTATGAAAGTTTTGTTCTGAGTAATTGCATCCGGCAGATTTGAAAACGATGCCTTCTGCCATTTAGCGTCAAAGTCGTAAGGTAAGGCGTCTGTAAGTGCGAGTTCAATTTTTTCCTGCAGCATGGAAAGCTTTTTGTTCATATTTATATTATATATGAAAACTCGTTTTTCGCAACGCCCCGCGGCAACTGGATTTTCCCACTTGTTTTCACTTAATATCCACAAGTTATCCACATTTTTTTAACGCCAAGTGGTTAAAAATGACACAGTAGGAGTGATTATTTATTTTTATACAGATTTTTACAATTTTAGAATTAATACAAAAAGGGTTGCTAAGTTGTTATAATATATAGAATTAGCACTATTTATGATATCTGCCGGCGTAAATAACTACATTTTTATGTAATACTTTATGTGGTGATTTTTTGAAGTGTTTTTGTCAAAAGCACTGGTATACTACTTTTTACTGAGTTTTCCACAAGTTATGCACACCGTTTGATGGGTGCTGGTAAAAAAAAATCCGGCCATATAGACCGGATCTTGCAGGGCAGGGGAAAGTTTAACCTAAAGAAACTTCTCCGTGCTCGTTGATTGCCAGAATTGACTTACAGCCGGAACAGCGGAAGCGTCCAGACTTAACTGCTCTAAGTTTTTTGCTGCAAACAGGGCATTCAATAATAAGAGGGAAAACAGAAGAGGCAGTTTGTCCGCCTTCAGAGAAGAAGTTGATTGCTTCTTCTGTTGAGTTTTTAATATTAAAGAATTGAGAGAATCCAAGAAGCTGGAATACTTCATAAACCTTAGGCTGGATTTCAAGAAGAACAATATCGCCGCCCTTTGGTTTTACCATTTTAAGGAATACTGTAAAGGAGCCGATACCTGTTGATGAAACATAGTTTAAGGCTGCGCAATTGAAAACAAGATTTACAAATCCGGCTTCAATTACCTGGGTGATTTTCTTTTGAAAATATGTTGAATTATACGTGTCGATATATCCTGTAAGATAAACGATGAGTCCGTTAGGTACTCCAAAAGACTTGTCCAGACGTATCTGAAGGCTGTCATCTTTATCTTGATCAAAGCCAGGAATAACTACGTTGTTACTATCCATTTTAAACTATTTCTCCAAAATATTTTTTTAAACTAATCAATACTCTATTCTACTATATAAATGGGGCATATGTCAAATTGTTTTTGATTATTGTACAAAAATAGTGTATAATTGAATTAATTCTTACTGCCGATAATGAAGTTGGGAAGGATTTTATAAATTTATGAAAAAAGCGTTTAGACTTGTTCTCACTTATTTTCTTTTTCTCGTAATTGGAACAGCAATTGGAATGTTCTTTTATTATGTTTATCTGCATCTTCAGGCTTCTGTAGCAGGACAGCAGGCACCTTTATTTATAAAAGACGATATATTCAGGGTTCTTTTTTATGTTGTAGGCTGTCTTCTGCTTTTTGTATGTCCTGCAATGGTTTATGCACGAATCAGTAACAAGGGCGGTATTGCTCATTTTATAATGTTTATTATCCTTTCGTGTGCAACCTGGGCTGTTCTTATTCCTCTTCTTGGACATTTTGAAAAAAAGATTACTTACAATACAAAAGACAGTTCTAAAGTACTTACAGAAGGCTATTTCCGCGAAAATGGTGATAAAGTTTACTATTTTACAGATGATTACAATAAAAATCCTTATACCGATACTCCAACAATTGTAATAGATACTACTCCGGAAGGAACTGTAGAAATTGAAAATATCAAATCTTCCCGTGATTTTATTCTTTTCCGCGATTCAGCTCCTTACAATGATATATTATTGAAGAAAACCTTCAACGAATCAGAAAAGCAGTCTATAATTTCATTTTCTCTTATAATGCAGCATGCCCAGAATGCATTTGAAAAGGGCTGGACCTTCTGGCTCGGATTCCTTTCGCTTGGGCTTTTGATTATGTCTCTTTACGGTGCGGCAGATCTTTTCCGCTGGAGACTTTTGAATTCCGGATTTTTGATGGTAATGACCTTTGGTATTTATGTTGCAAATACACTTTATTATCATCCGGTTGTTACTTCATTCCGCAGACAGCATATAAACAGCAAAGGATTTTTTATTTTCCTTGGAAAATACATGGATGACCCGCTTCTTGTTCTTGTAAATGTAAGCTTGAGTCTTGTGTTTGTTATTATTGGAATTGTGCGTTTTGCTACAAGAAAAAAGAGGAGCCTCTAGGCGGATAAGGTGCTAATATGAAAAAGATTTTTACTATTTTATCTGTATTCCTTGGGCTCGGTTTTGTAGTTTGTTTTGTAGCAGGAATGTTCGGCAATGTTCCTGAAATTGTTTCTTCGCGTTCAGTTTTCCTTTACCGTTTCTGCATTGGTATTGAATACTTTGCACGCTTCCTTCCTGCAATGGCAATTTCGGGCTTTATAATTTCACTTTCTGTGTATTTTGGTCATAATTCTCAGGGAAGTTCACAAGGCTTTTCAAGTGCAATGGGTGACCGTTTTAAGCTTGTAATAATCGCCGGACTTGTTTGTACTTTCCTTATAACTCTTACAAACGAAACATTTTCTTTGTGGTCAAGACAAAAGCGTACTCAACTTGAAAATAAACCAAAGATTATAAAAGAATATATTGATGTTGGAAATCTTCTTCTTCAAAACGGATTGAATGAGCGCGCTCTTGTATATGCAAATGCTGCCTTAAAGCTTAATCCAAATTCACAGGAAGCCCGTGACCTTAAGAGCCGTGCAGATTCAGAAATAAACAGAATTTATACAAGCACACTTAAATTTGATCTTACAAGAGCACAGCCGCTCGAAACAACAGATGATTCACTTATTATGGATGTTGATCAGATAAATGATTCATATAAATGTCTGCTTCAGGCTCGTTCTGCTTTTGATAATGAACAGTGGTTTAATGCACATTATTATTCAGAGCTTGGATTAAAGCTTACAGATCCTAAAAATCCTAATATTGATGAATTAAAGACAATTTCTGCTCAGGCCTGGAATAATATTACACAGAAGCACAAAAATACAAATAATCCTGAATTTGAAATATATGATCAGAAATATAAGGGCTATCTTGCTCTTGTAAATAAAAACGACCTTGAAGCTTATTATATCTTCCGCGGACTTTACGAAAACTATGATGATCTTAAACGCGATTCAGATGTAATTTTCTATCTTGAAGTTGCTACAAACCGCATAGAGCAGCAGTACTTCTTTGTTGACGAAACTCTTGAACTTGAATCCTTTGAAAGTGCAAATGATGTTTATTTTGCTTATACCCATGATAATGGTGCAAAGGAAATTGTTTACTTTAAGGGAGTTACTTCAGTTCAGTCTACAGGTCAGTCAATTCAGTACCTGCGTGACCTTACAATTGTAAGTCTTAACAGCCATGGACGCTTTTTACGCAAGCTCACAGTTCCTTATGCAAAGCTCATGCCTGTAAGTGTAAAAAATCTTACTGCCGAAACAAAGGAAATGCTTCTCATAGACGAAAAAACAGACTTTGTTCCATATTTACTGCTCAAATCTGTTGGCCGCGATGACCCAAATATTCAGTTTGGACCTGTTTATTCTTATCCGAACGGTTCAACAGAAACAACTCCTGAATATCTGATTTTCCCGTTGAAATATTCTGATTTCCTTTTGCTTGAACAGTCACCTAATAACCCTGAAAATAATTCGCTTTTCTATCTGTTTAAGTTTGTTAAGAATGCAGATAAATTTGGTTTTGCCCGCGAACAGTACGGACAGACAATGCTCAACAGAATTTTGTTCCCGCTTTATTTCCTACTTCTGTTTATTATGCTTGCCTGCTTTGCCTGGGATAATCGTGTAGGCGGTAACCAGATGTTCCGTTTTGCCTGGGTATTCGGATTTCCGTTTATAATTGTAATAAGCGCTTTCTTCTATAAATTGGCATTTATTCTGTTTAAGCTCATGAATTATACAATTCTATGTGTAACTACCGGAATTGGAGCTTTGGCACTTGGTGCAGTTGTATATATTGTGCTCATGATAATTATGTCAATTTCATTCATGTCTAGGCACACCTAGGGGTCCCTGAGCCTGTCGAAGGGTTCTTGTAATTATCGCTTTATAGTATTAAAATATCTCATATTTTTTTTCTGAAGGTGTTCTATGATGAATCTTGAAATGCTTGATAAGGCAGTACGCCGTGTTCCAGATTTTCCAAAGCCTGGAATCCTTTTTTATGATATTACCGGAGTTCTTGTAAATCCCGAAGCTCTCAAGTTCTGCATAGACCAGATGATAGAAAAATACAAGGATACTAAGATTGACGCAGTTGCAGCCGTTGAAAGCCGTGGTTTTCTTTTTGCTGCTCCTTTTGCAGAAAAACTTGGTATTCCTCTTGTTTTAATCCGCAAAAAAGGAAAACTTCCGGGCGATACTTATGAATGCAGCTACGCCCTTGAATATGGAACAGCAACAGTAGAAGTTCACAAGTCTGATGTAAAAGCAGGACAGAAGTTTCTTGTTGTTGATGATTTAATTGCAACAGGTGGTACGCTCGCAGCCGCCAAAAATCTCATTGAGCAGGGAGGCGGGGAAGTAACTGATTTCTTCGGTGTAATCGGTCTTCCCGAATTAAATTATCAGTCTGTGCTCGCACCTTGTAAAGTTACGACATTAATAAATTATGCTGGTGCATAAATAAAGATTGTCGGGTCAAGCCCGACAATGACAGACTTTGTCATTCCCGGGCTTGACAGACTTTGTCATTCCCGGGCTTGACCCGGGAATCTAAATTATAAATAAGGATTATTATTATGATAAAACTGCCTACTAAATATAAATCAATTCTTAGCACACGCGAAACAGAACATGCGATTGTTGCTATTAAAGACTTTTTTCAGCTTGCCTTGAGCACTGAATTAAACTTGTATCGTGTTACAGCGCCTCTTTTTGTAGGTTCTGGAACTGGAATTAATGACGACCTTAACGGAGTTGAACGTCCTGTAAGTTTTCCTGTAAAAGCCTTGAACGAAAGCCGCATGGAAATTGTTCAGTCTCTTGCTAAATGGAAGCGTCTTAAAATTACTTCTCTTGGACTTGAACCGGGCTTTGGTATTTATACAGATATGAATGCACTTCGCCCGGACGAAGACCTTGATCCTATTCATTCTATTTACGTAGACCAGTGGGACTGGGAAATGGCAATTGACCCAAAAGACCGCACAGTTTTCTTTTTGCACGAAATTGTAAAAAAGGTTTACCGCTGTATCCAGAGAACTGAATTCTTTATTTACGACCGATATCCTGCAATCAAGCCTGTGCTTCCAAAAGAGATTAAGATTTTGTATGCAGATGATTTGCAGAAAAAATATCCAAAGCTTACTCCAAAGGAACGCGAAGATAAAGTTGCAAAGGAATATGGTGCAGTATTTATTACCGGTATTGGCGGCAAGCTTCCAGACGGTACTATTCACGATGGACGCGCCCCAGACTACGATGACTGGATTACAGAATGTGGAGACGGTCACCGCGGTTTGAACGGAGATATTCTTGTATGGAACCCTGTTCTTGAACGCGCTTTTGAGCTTTCTTCTATGGGTATTCGTGTAAGTCCAGAAAGCCTTAAGCTTCAGCTTGAAGAACGCGGCTGTCCTGAACGTGCTAAGTTTGAATTCCACTCAAAGCTTTTGAAGGGTGAACTTACACAGACTCTTGGCGGCGGAATCGGTCAGTCAAGATTGTGCATGTTCCTTTTGCGCAAGGCCCATATCGGCGAAACTCAGGTTAGCGTCTGGACAGATGAAATTAAGGCTGACTGCAAAAAGCGGGGCATAACTTTACTGTAAGAGATTCCCGGGTCAAGCCCGGGAATGACAGGGCCGTAGTGTCATTGTCGGGCTTGACCCGACAATCTTTCTTTTAAAATGATTACTGAATATAAATTCAAAACAAGCGAACTTGAAGCTCAGATAGAAACTCTTTCTGCAAAGGGGATTACTGAGTTTTCAATTCACGATACGTCCGTTGCAAAAGATAAAAAACGGCTTCTTAAGATAATCAATCTTGTGGCACGCTTTGCACCGGACGTTTTTGTTTCTATACTGGCAGATGCTTCTGTTATAGACCGTGAAGTTGCAGCTGCCGCAACACAGATTTTCTGTTCTTTTGATATTCCGCTCGAAGTGACCTCTAAAGGAGGGAAGCTTCTTTTTGATAAAAAGTTTTATTCTTCCAAAGCACGCCTTCTCAACGACTTTGGACTTGTTTTTGGTTTTGATATGACTTATGCAGAAGCACCAGGCGATTCCCTCAAACAGTTTTTAGATCGTCTTGATTTTGCAGTACAGCAGTATCCGAATCACATAGATTTTCCGCAGACAATGAATGTAGAAATGGAAAAAACTGCAGGTGTTACACAGACTTTTTCTGCACAGGATATCCGCTATGCACGCGATGTTGCTTTTGCCTGCAGAACCTTTTATTCAAGCGGAAGGGCTGTTCCCTGGTTTTTGTCTGTACTAAAGCCTTTGCGCATTTATGCTTCACGTTTTTTTGCAGATTTTGCTGAATGGCAGCGCTGTAACAACTGCGGTTATAAAAGCGGTTTTGTTCCCGAAGCCGAAAAACACCTTGCTCTTGAAAAAATGCAGCTTTTATTTTTAGAAGTTAAATATGAAGAAAAAGGCCAGCATGAACTTATTCCGCTTGTAAAGGATATTGTAGCACTGAATGGAGCAATGTCGCGGCTTGCAGGAGAAGGTGAAGAATGCGAAGTTGTAACCTCATGGAATCCTGATGATTTATTAAGTGAAGAAGCAATGAATCTTGCAGCTTTTTGCGAAAATGTCTGCATGGAAGAATGCAGGGTAAAAATCTTTGCCGGTCAGGATGGCCCGGATTACGAGGTGTTATAATGGAACTTTCAATTAAAAACCTGGTTAAACTTGTAGTAAGTATATTTCTTATAGCCTTTGCACTTTTAAATGCGGGCTGCAAAAAATCAAGTGCACGCAAAGAAGTTCAGTTTGCGCGAAACGATGTTCAGCTTGCAGGCAGAGGATTTAATTCTAAAGCTATGGCCGACACAGCATATTATGACTCTGTTGAATATGAAATGGCCGAAGAAAGTGCTCCTGAAGCCTATGTAGAAGAGTATGAACGAAAATTAATCCGCACAGGAAACGTTTCTTTAGAAGTACAGACTATTTCCGATGCAGAAGATAAAATTGCAGCCTGGGCAAAAAGTCTTGGCGGTTATGTAACAAATGCAAACACCTGGCAGTATGGAGCCGGTTTTACAGTAAGAATTCCTGCAGAACGCTTTGATGAAGCAATGTCTCAGGTTGGAGACTTTGGCCGCGTTACAAACAGAAGTGTAAACAGTCAGGATGTAAGCGACAATTATTATGACATGCAGTCGCGTCTTGAAACAAAATATATTCTGCGTGACAAGCTCCAGAGTTATTTGAACCAGGCAAAAGATATAAAAGATTTGCTTGAAATTGAACGTCAGCTCAACTCTGTTATAGAAGAAATTGAAAGCACAGAAAGCCGCTTTAAAAGACTTTCGGGACAGATTGATTATTCTACTATATATATTAATATGTCGTTCGAAGCAGGAAAGGATGAAGGCGGTATAATTCTGCCAGATGTAAAAAATGCCTGGAACGAAATTGTTTCAAAAATAATCGGATTCTTCTGGGGACTCTTAAAAGTTCTTTTCTATATAATTATATTTGGAATTCCGCTTGTAGGAATTGCTGCCTTTTTCTTCTGGCTGCTCTTTGGAAAGGTTGGACTTTTGATTAAGCTGTTCAAGAAACTTAAAAAATAACGCGGTCCCTGAGCATGTCGAAGGGTTACCAGGGACAGTTTGATTTTACTGAAAACAAATTAGAACTTAGTTCGCAGGAGTGAAGGTAAATGCGTTCTGCGGCCAGCCCCCCATAAAGTGTGTCTCCAAGAATGGGGATGTCCTTGCTGCTTAAGTGAACGCGGATCTGGTGAGTGCGTCCTGTGTAAAGAGTGCATTCAATTAAAACACAAGGCTTGTCTTCTACAATAATCCTGCTAAGAACCTTAAAATCAGTTTTTGAATATTGACCATCCTTTGTTTCTCCCCATTTTGCGGCCTGTGTGCTTGAAGAAATGCGGCCCATATTCATTTCGACTGTAAACTGAGTGCCTTCTTCAAGTAAAGCTGGTACTACTGCAAGATATTTTTTTACAAAAGAATGAGACTGAAAAAGTTCAGAAATCTGTTTATTAATAGCGCGTGTTTTTGTAAATAAAATTACTCCGCTGGTTTCCCGGTCAAGGCGATGCATTATTCCAACATAAGGCGGATTCCTGAGTTTCGGATTTTTAGACCACAAATATCGCACAACTGCATCGTGAAGATTGTCGCGGTTACCAGTGATTGTCTGTTCAACCGGGAAGAATGCGGGCTTGTTTATAAAAATCAGGTTTTCGTCTTCGAATAAAACGCTTTCGGGTGTAACTTCAAATTTAATGTCATCAGGCTGCTTTTCGTAAAAGAGTTTTTCCAGATCAAGTTCAACTGTGATTTCTGATTTTCCGCGAAGTTCAAAAGAAGGGCGCTGTGTATGCCTTTGATTTACACTCACTGCACCTGCAACAATGAGCCGGCGGATTTTTGAATTAGAAACATCCTGTCCAATGCGTGCGGGGAGCTCCTGTCTTAAAAATTCATCGAGTCTGATTTTTTGTTCTGTAGAAAAGTGCAGTGTCTGAGTCATTAATTTTCGTTCTCTAACTTATTCAAAAGCTCAGGAAGTTCATAAATTGAAGCAAGTCTGATTGTCTTTCCTTCTGGCAGGCCTTTATTTGCCTTGCGTGCCTCTATCATAGGACGGGCATCTGGTGCAAGAGGCTTTCCGTTTGGACTTCCAATTAAAACTGCAGTGCCTCCAAGAGCAACCCATCCGTCTGTGTATTTCTGCATGTCATCTAAAAAAAGAGTTTCTTCTATTGTAGTACCTGCCTTTTTAAGTGCTGCAAAATAGGCGTCGGGGTAGGGTTTACCATAAAAGTTTGCATCGCGTATATCTGTAACTGCATCAAATAAATCGGCAACTCCAAGCTTTTCAAGAACACGGTCTGAATGTTCATGCGGTGCATTTGTAAGAATAGACATGGGGTAATCAAGTGAAAGTAAAAATTCCCTGAGTTTTGGCTGAGGCAAAAGTTCATCAGCTTCGTTATCAGGGTGTACATGCCGAAGAAACCATTCAAAATCAGTCATCCCTTCCGACCTGAGCCATTCAAGCGTAGTAGAAAAATGAACAATCCCCTGCGCCCTACGAACCTGCGCCTCTTCAATGCTGCAATCAAAATATTCCGCCACACATTCCAGCATCCGCCTGGTAATCCCCTTATCCATATCCGAACTAGCCGGGTAAAGCGTATTGTCCATGTCAAAAAGAAGGTGTTTGTATTTCATAATTTTAATTAATTTTACATTTAATCCGGGTTTTATAGAAGTAGTATATAGAAATCAATTAATCTAAATTCATCTGAAAAAAACGGCGGAAGCTGAGTTGCAAACCAAAAACATTCTACAGTGCGGCCGCAAGGCGGCCAACGTTTATCGTTCCAAGGCACTGTAGCATGTAGTGGGCTAGCCCACGGTTTTGGATTTGCAACTCGGCTGGGAGCCGTTTTTTTCCAAAAGAATGCATATTAATTGATTTCCATAAGAATGCATCTTTCAGTTGCTTTTTTCCGATAATATAGTACAATTTAAGAATAAGGGGAAAAAATGAAAAAACTACTTCTTTCTTTAACTGTTCTTGCAGTTGTACTGGTGGGCTGTTCTAAAGACCTTTCTTATGAAATCTCTGACAGCAAAATTGATGTGATCAATTCTGGAGTTGCACCTCTTGATATTGATGCTTGGGAAGCAGAAGTTGATGCAGATTTTGCAGCTGTACTTGAAGCACTTGGAACGGACGGAGATCTTGAAGCTCTTGCCGCTTTTGATGCTAAGTATGGTACAGATATGGCAGAAACTGGAGCCAGATTTGCAGCTGCTCGTTCAGGAAGCAGCGGTAAAGGTTCAAGCAGTTATCCAGCTATAACAAATATGCCTTTCAACAAAGATGGTGCTGTTTACGTTTCCGGTGGAACAGATGATCTTGTAGGAACAATTGTTGACTGGGTTTCTCCAAAAACTCTTCCTGGTTCTTACTATCACGCAGCTGTTCTTGACCTTGACAAATACGATCCAAATAACGAAGACGTATATTGTCTTGAAACAGCAATCAGCAAGGGTGCAGGTTATGAAACTGCATACCAGTGGCGTACAAAGGTAAATGCTGCTGTTCTTAATCCAAAATATTCTTTGACAAAATCAAAACTCGATTCTGCTCAGGCTTATATGGATTACTACTGTGACATGAACAACAAAAACATGGAATACGGATTCTTCAAGAATACTGTAAACATCTTTAATGTTGTTACAAAGGCCGACACTTACACCTGGTATTGTACAAAAGTAGTATGGTGGGTTTACAACAAATACGGTTGGGATATTGACTCAAACGACAGCCGCATTGACTGGACAACATCTGGACTTTATACAATTGTAAAAGACTACTATGCTGTTCGTTATTTCTACAGCTCTTCAAAGAAAAAGGCTGCAATCAACGATTACATGGCTTCTGCTAAAAAGAACATCGTTCTTGCAGAAGAAATTATGTTCTCTCCATACTTCACAAAAGTATTTGAAAAGATTCGGGAGAACTAATGCATAAACTGTCCGTTGCAACCGCAAAGGGCAGAATGAATACCGCAGGTTGCACAAAACTTGCGGTATTTTTTTTAGCATGCCTTTTTGTTTTTTGCGGATGTCCTGCAAATGCTTCAGATTCAAAAGATTCTCAATTTCCTTTTGTAAAGGACGGAAAGCTTTATTCTTATTCTGTGCCGACAGAAGAACCGTCTTTAATAAAAGAATATGAAATTTCCGGGGCTTTGGAAGGCTACGCACAAAAGGCTGTAAGTGTTTCAAAAAAAGAAGGCTTTATTCTTGCCTGGAATCAGAAAACTCAATATTTGTACTATATAAATTCAGACGGGCATACAAGTTCAAAGGTTAAACTAAGCGGTACAATTGCTTATGTAAACAAACGCTTTGTTCTTATTCAGGACAGCAACTTTTCCCAGAACAAGGGCTTTTCTTTTACACTTTATTCCATTAAATATTCACGAAATAATAAAAAAATCAGCCTTAAAAAAGTGTGGGGTGGTAATGTAGATTGTTTTGTTTCTGACTGCTTTTTTACTTCTGTCGGAGTTTGTATAAGCGGCGGAACTCAGGATAATTCTAAAAACAATGCTTTTTATATAACATCAAAAGGTATTCATAAATGTTTTTCTACAGCTAAAAATTCCGATTTCTTAAGACTTATAAACTGTGGAAAAGAAGTTTATGGCTTTATGAGCGGGCGTGAAAAAGCTTATGCCGAGCCTGTTATATATAAGTTTACGCTTGATGATTATATAGAAGGAAATGATCCGGAAAGTAAAATCAATTTAATAAATGATTCAAAGCTGCCACAAGGTTATGAATGCTTTTTTGGCTATGGTTTTGTAACAACCGGGCTCCCTGAGCCTGCCGAAGGGCCATCTTATAATATCATCCTTCCTGCAAGCATTGATGGTACAATTTCTTTTATAATATACGACCCCGGCGCAAATAAGATTTATTCAGTCATCCCGGATGCTGTTGGCTGCGTTACTCCTCTTGGTCAGTCAGGCGAAGGCTTTTATTACATCGCACGCGACCCGTTAATTGACAATTCTTTCTACGGAATAGCTCTTTTTGACGGAAATTCCTGCAAAAAAATCGAAAAAATCCAGTAAATTTAGTTGACGAATTCCTCTCATAATCATTATTTTTAAAGATAAGAATAAATTTAATTTGCGAGATGTGTAATGTCAGACAAAGAAAACGAAATTAACGAAGAAGAGAAAGTTCAGGATCCTTCGACAGGCTCAGGAACCGCAGACGGTGCAGGTACAACAGATGGTGCAGGTACAGCAGACGGTGCAGGTACAGCAGACGCTACAGGTACAGCAGAAGCTGCAGGTACAGCAGATGGTGCTGCCGCTGAAAAAGAGCTTTCTCCGGAAGAAAAGATTGCTGCACTTGAAAAGGAAATTGCTGATCTTAAAAATCAGGCACTTTACAAGGCTGCAGAAAATGACAACTGGCGCAAAAGAATGATGCAGCAGAAGGAAGAAGCTGTAGCTTATGCCAATGCATCACTTTTGGGAGACCTTCTTGACAGTCTTGATAACTTTGACCGCACACTTGATGCTGCCAAAGACGCAAAAGATGCTAAATCAATTGCAGACGGAATCAAGATGATAAACAAATCGCTTGTAAAACTGCTCGAAGACAAATATGGTCTTGTAAGCTACGGTAAAGAAGGCGACGAGTTTAATCCGGAAGAACACGAAGCAATTGGACGCCAGGAGGACGAAAAAGCTAAAAAAGAAACTCTGGCACAGGTTTATCTTAAGGGATATAAACTTAAGGATAAGGTTATAAGACATGCTAAGGTTATGGTGAAGGTGCCTAAACAGTAATGTGTCATTCCCGTGCTTGACACGGGAATCTAAATATGAGATTGTCGGTTCAAGCCCGACAATGACATTGTTATAGTAAATAATATTGAGAGGTAAATAAAATGGGTAAGATTATTGGAATCGACTTGGGAACAACAAACTCTTGTGTAGCTGTAATGGAAAACGGCGAGCCTGTTGTAATTCAGAATGCAGAAGGCGGAAGAACAACTCCTTCTATTGTAGGTTTTACTTCTAAGGGTGACCGCATTGTTGGTGCACCTGCTAAAAACCAGATGGTAACAAATCCGAAGAACACAATTTATTCGGTAAAACGTCTTATTGGACACAGATTCAGTGAGCTTCAGGGCGAAGCAACAAAGCTTCCATATAAAGTAATCGACAACGGTTCTGACTGCCGTGTAGAAGTAGAAGAGGGTGGTTCTTCAAAACAGTATTCACCACAGGAAATCTCTGCTTTTATTCTTCAGAAGATGAAGAAAACTGCTGAGGATTATCTTGGTCAGGAAGTTACAGAAGCTGTTATTACAGTTCCTGCTTACTTCAACGACTCTCAGCGCCAGGCAACAAAAGATGCCGGTAAGATTGCAGGTCTTGATGTAAAGCGTATCATCAACGAACCTACAGCTGCTTCTCTTGCATTCGGATTCAATAAGGATCAGGATAAGGAAAAGACAATTGCTGTATACGACCTTGGTGGTGGTACATTCGATATTTCTATTCTTGAACTTGGTGACGGTGTATTCGAAGTTAAGTCTACTAATGGTGATACTCACCTTGGTGGCGATGACTGGGACCGTGTAATCATCAACTGGCTCGTAGATCAGTTTAAGGCAGATACAGGCATTGACCTTTCTAAGGATCCAATGGCTATGCAGCGTCTTCGTGAAGCTGCTGAAAATGCAAAGATCAGCCTTTCAAGCCAGACAACTACAGATATCAACCTTCCATTCATCACTGCTGATGCAACAGGTCCAAAGCACTTGCAGAAGTCTTTGACACGTGCTCAGTTTGAACAGATGACAGACAGCCTTTACGAAAGAACAAAGGAACCTTGCCGCAAGGCTCTTGCCGATGCAGGTATTTCTGCAAGCGACATTGATGAGGTTCTCCTTGTTGGTGGTTCTTCTCGTATGCCAAAGGTTCAGGAAGTTGTAAAACAGATTTTTGGAAAAGAGGGTAGCCGTGCAGTAAACCCTGATGAAGCAGTTGCTGTTGGTGCTGCAATCCAGGGTGGTGTACTTGGTGGTGACGTAAAAGACGTTCTCCTTCTTGATGTAACTCCTCTTTCACTTGGTATTGAAACAATGGGTGGCGTAATGACAAAGCTCATTGCACGTAATACAACAATTCCTACAAAGAAGAGCCAGATCTTCTCTACTGCTGCCGACGGACAGACTGCTGTAAGTATTCACGTACTTCAGGGTGAACGCGAAATGGCAGATCAGAACAGAACACTCGGACGCTTTGACCTGGTAGGTATTCCAGCCGCTCCACGTGGTGTTCCACAGATTGAAGTAACATTCGATATTGATGCTAACGGTATTGTTCACGTATCTGCTAAGGATCTTGGTACTGGTAAGGAACAGCACATCCAGATTACTTCTTCTTCTGGTTTGAGCGATGAAGAAATTGAAAAGATGGTTAAGGATGCCGAAGCAAATGCTGCAGCAGATAAAGCTAAGCGCGAAGGCGTAGATGCACGTAACGAAGCAGACAGCCTCATTTATGCTACCGAAAAATCAATCAAGGATCTTGGAGACAAGGTTGACGGTGCAGAAAAAGAAAAGGTTGAAGCTGCAATTGCTGCACTCAAGCAGGCACTTCAGGGCGACAATGTAGAAGAAATCAAGGCTAAGACAGAAGAACTTAAGCAGTCTTCTTACAAGATTGCAGAAGAGCTTTACAAGCAGCAGGGTGCCGCAGGAGCTCAGCCAGGTGCTGAAGGTGCTGCTGGTGCAGACGCCGGAGCAGAAGGCGGTGACGCTGGTGCAGAAGGCGAAAAGAAGTCTGGCTTTGACAAAGGCTCTGCAGACGACGTTGAATACGAAGTTAAGGATGAAAAATAATTCTTAGGATAAACCAAAATGGCAAAACGCGACTATTATGAAGTTTTAGGTGTTGAAAAATCGGCAGATCAGGAGGCTATTAAAAAGGCTTACCGTAAGCTTGCTGTAAAATACCATCCGGACCGAAACCCTGGCGATAAAGAAGCCGAGGAAAAGTTCAAGGAAGCAACAGAGGCTTATGAAATTCTGTCTGATGAGGAGAAACGCCCTATTTATGATCAGTACGGTTTTGCCGGCCTGGAAGGAATGGGAGGCGGAGCTGGTGGCGGTGGCGCACAGTATTCACACGCCTTCCACGACTTTTCAGATTTGTTTGGCGGAGCTGGTGGCGGCTTCTCTGACATTTTTGAAAGCATTTTTGGAGGAGGCTTTGGCGGCGGTGGTTCACGCGGTGGAAGACGCAGCAGTGGTCCTGCAGCCGGCTCTTCTTTAAGATACGATCTTCATATTCAGTTCAAGGATGCTGTTTACGGTACCTCGGCTGATATTCATTTTAAACACAACGAAGCTTGTTCTGCCTGTCATGGTACCGGTGGAGCAGCAGGCGCTTCTAAGAAAACATGTCCAACCTGTAACGGTATGGGTCAGGTTCGCCAGGGTAACGGCTTCTTTTCTATTCAGCAGACATGTCCTACCTGCCGTGGTAAGGGCGTAACTATTGATAAGCCTTGTCCATCTTGTCGTGGAACAGGTATTGAAGAAAAGAACAAGATGATGTCGCTCAAGATTCCGGCCGGAACAGACAGCGGAAAGCGTATTGTTATTCCTGGTCAGGGTGATGCAGGCGAAAACGGCGGACCTGCAGGCGACCTTGTAGTAGTTGTACATGTTGATTCACATCCACTTTTTGAACGCGACGGTCAGGATTTGTACTGCGCTGTTCCAATTTCTATGTCTCAGGCTGCTTTGGGCTGTGATATTACAATCAATTCTCTTGACGGAAAGAAAGTTACTATAAAAATCCCTTCTGGAACTACAAACGGAAAGCTTTTGCGCATAAAAGGCGAGGGTGTTCCAATGGGTACAGGCGGCCGAAAAGGCGATTTGTACGTAAAACTCATGGTTCAGATACCTCAGCACCTTTCGGGCAAGCAGAAAGACCTCCTCCAGGAGTTCATGAAGCTTGAAAATCCATCAGCCAACCCTGATTTGATGCCATTGAGCAAGCTGGAAGGGTAAAAAAATGTGTCATTCTCGGGCTTGACCCGGGAATCTATTATCTGAAAGATTGCCGTGTCAAGCACGGCAATGACACACGTGGTTGTATTTTTTATACGATTTTTTCCCAAATTTGCCGATAATGTGATAGAATAGTAGTATCATAAATTTGAGGTGATTATGTATAAGACGCGGAAAAAAATCGTAACTATAAGTGTTTATGCACTGGCAGTTATCTTCTTTATAGGTTTTGCCTTATTCCTTATCCCAGAAAAATCATCAGAGCTTCCTTCATTTTATTCACTGTTGATTATTTCTGTCTTCTTTTGTTCAATTATTTTCCTTGCTGTAAGGGTAAAGTCTTCTCTTATTGCAAAAGTAAGGCATGATACCCTTGAAAAAGGTGAAACAATGATTCTTAAAAAGTTCATTGACAGCCTTCGATTCAGTTATACTCTTGATGATTTTTATTTAGCAATAAGCGACTATCTTGAGCGACGAGGAGATTGTTCTGTTCTTTTGATTGACCGTACTAAGAATTATATCCTCTATAACAGTCCAAACAGAATCACTGCATCAGAATCTATCCGTGAAAAAATGTGCCAGAACTTTGAAGAAAACTGGAAAGACGGTTACTACTATTTTGACCGTCACTTTGGTGTTACCTCACGCCTTAAAAAATCACGCGGTTTCTTCCTGTGTTCAGAAAAACAGCACATGTTTGTATTCTGTAACTATACAAGACTTTTTGATAATTCAATTTATGAACAGCTTTTTGAAGAATATAAACGCTTTATTACCCGTACAAGAACAATTTCTCAGCTTTCAGAAATTGCTGCTACAACAAAGGAATGGCAGCAGCTTGCCGAAACACAGCAGTCATTCCTTCCACAGAAAATCCCGAATATTCATAACCTCAAGATTGCTACATATTTCCGTCCTCTTGTAAACGTATCGGGTGACTACTTTTCAATTCTTCCAATCGACAAATACAAAACCCTTCTTATGCTTGGTGACGTTTCAGGTAAAGGTCTTCCTGCTGCGCTCATCATGGGTTTGGTAATGAACACTGTAAAAATTATTGAAGATAAAGAAGATCTTGTTGGTGTACTTAGGGCTATTGATAAATCAATTAAGGGAATGCACCTTCAGGATAAATACACTGTATTGTTCCTTAGTATTGTTGATACAGAAAAAATGAAAATCAGATATATTAACGCGTCTATGTCTGATCCAATCATTCTTTCTCCTTCTCCGGACGGATACAGAATTAAGCCTCTTACTTCTAATGCTTCACTTGTTGGTATTCTTGATATGGGCGATGTTGCTGTTGCAGAAAAACGCCTCTTCCGCGGAGACACCATTCTTATGGCAACTGACGGTGTTTCTGAAGTTATGGATGACAGCGGTGTTGAACTTGGTGATACTGATCTTTACAAAAAGACACTTATTGCCGGTGCTTCAAAATCACCTCAGGAATTTGTTGATGATATTGTGGATCTTATCTGGAAATATAACGGCGACAAAAAGCTTCATGATGACGTTACAATGATGGTCGCTAAGGTAGGTTACTAATATGGTATTTATTGCATTAAACTGTATATTATTACTTTGTTTCATATATCTTACATACTATATAGATAAGAAAACTGTCTTTTTGGGAAACAGCGGTAATACACTGCTTGTTCCTCTTTTGTTTGCCTGTATCGAAGTCTTTCTGTATATCGTTATAATGATTTTCAAGGATAAATGGATTGATTCATTTATTGTTCAGGTAATAAGAGTTCTTTACTGTATAGATGGTATTTTCTTTGTATCGTTCACTTATGGTTTAATTGGTATTTCAATCAAGGTTAATAAGTTTATTCCAAGACTTATACAATGGATTTTTTATGGCTTTGCAATTTATATTGTATTCGCTCAGTTTCAGGAAGTTTCTATTGAACCAGACTTTAGTTTGAAAATAAGTTCTGAAAGCCTCTTTGCCGGAGACGCAGCAAAGTATTTCCCTTGGGATTGGCTTTATGTTTATAACGCTGTTTACAGATATCTTCTTCCTGGTACCGGCTTCCTGTTCCTTATGGTTTTCCAGGAAAGAAAAGGAAACCAGTTACAGAAATATCAGTGTCTTGTAATTGTAGAAGGCATTATTTTAATGTGGGCTCTTAATTATTTCTTTGAATATCTTGGAGCTGAACGACCTGCATTTAAATCTCTGTTTATGTATGCATATGTTGCAATGTATGTTCTTGTAGTTATTGCGTTGAACAAGACTTCTGTGCCGTCTCCAAAAGCATATATTGCTACACTGTTTAAGAATGCTATATCTTATATTATTCCTGCAGTTGGAATAGGTTTAATTGTAATGTTCCTTCAGCCGGAAGGTTCATTCTATGTTGGATCATTCATTTCGCTGTTTATAATTGCATCTACAGGTATTGTTTTGTTCTCATTGTTCATGTCTGATTTACTTTCGAGCAACTCACGCCTTTATTCTGCAGATTATGGTCCGGCACTTGAAAAGCAGCTTGCTAAAATTGATTATACCGGTGAAATGGATACAATCACAAACAGAATGAATGAAATTTTCCGCCGCCATGTAGAATCTTCTTCTGTAAATGTTTATATCCTTAACAATAAAAATATTCTTGAAACTGCGTATTCATCAAACGGTTTTAATACAACAATTCCTATTAATACTACAATGTTCGAAACCTTGCTTAATGTAAACCGTTCTGTAGTATGCTGGTCTCAGATTGGAAACGTACATGACCTTTCTACTATTGAAGAACAGCTTTCTAAGTTCTTTGAAGAAACTAAGTCTGATGCAATGTTCATCTTGAACGAAGGTCATAACATTCTTGGTTTGATTACTCTTGGTAAAAAGATTTCGGGCGACCACTACAAGGAATACGACTACAACATCTTCCTTAAGTTGTATTCTTACTTCTTTGTATTCGGTTACTACATGCGAAACATTTCTAACAAGGAAATCATTTCCGTTGTAAACCGCGAAATCCGAATGTCTTCTCAGATTATTACATCTATCCAGGAAAACATTGACCACGTAAAGAATCCTAAGATTGATACCGGATACCTGATGGTTCCTGCCCGAAACATTGGTGGTGAATTCATTGATATGATTCGTCTTACAGATACACGCCACCTGTTTGTAGTAGGTGATATGTCTGGTAAAGGTATTGCGGCTTCTATGAACATGGTCATCTTAAAGTCCATCATCCGAACATACCTTGCCGAAACACACGATTTCAAAGAGCTTGTAATTAAGATCAACAGCTTTATCCGTGATTCGTTGAACAAAGGTACAATCTTCGCCGGTTTGTTCGCGCTGATTGATTTTGAAACAGATACAATGTACTACATCAACTGTGGTATTCCGGCTTTGATGCTTTATACACAGGTTTATAACAACGTAATCGAGATTCAGGGTTCCGGCCACATTCTTGGATTCGTTAAAGATATTGCTCCATATATTACAGTTAAGACAACAAAGCTTAGCCGTGGTGATATCATTCTTGCCTGTACAGACGGTCTTGTTCAGTCACACTCACTTCGTGGTGAACAGTTTGGTAAGGAACGTATTCAGCAGTGTTTGCTTGATAACTCAACATACCCTGCACAGCGTATGGCTCAGTTTACTTTTGATAACCTTATTAAGTTCATGTCAAAGGAAATGGAAGACGACGTTTCTATCCTTGTATTGAAGTACGAAACTTCACGCGAATATGCAGATGATGATGAAAAGACAGAGGAAGAAGCAGCTGCTGAAGGTGAGGCATTTGTAGAAGAAACAGGTGCTCCAGCTGATCCAACTCCAGTTGAAGATGTTGAAGCCCCAGTAGAAGAAGCTGCTGCTCCTGTAGAAGAGACTGCAGCCTCTGGGGACCCAGAACCTGTCGAAGTGGCTCCTGTAGAAGACGACTTCTTTATCAACGACAATGTTCTTCCAGACGATCCTGATATTCCGGATTTAAGTAACCTGGATGAAATGATTAAGAATGCGGGTCTTTAATTAATCGGAGGTGTGAATTATGGAACAGATTGCAATTACAGAAAAAGACGGTGCAAACTATCACTTATATGAATTGGAAGGCGCTTTGAATGCCTATACACTTGGTGAATTCCAGGATACTTTGTATGATGCAGTTCAGAAAAACAACATCGTACTTGACCTGTCACGCTTAATAGAACTTGATGCTTCTGGTATAGGTCTCTTAATGGCAGCCTACAACGACAGCGAAGACGCCGGCCACAAACTGTACTTCATGGCCATGTCAAACGAAGCAGAGAAGGCTATTGCAGCGACCGGGTTTAAGTATGTATTTAATCTGATTAACTCGGTCACGGAAGTCAAGTAGGCCTTTTAAAATGAGATTGTCGGGTCAAGCCCGACAATGACAATTAGAGATTCTTTATGTCATTCCCGGGCTTGACCCGGGAATCTCTATTTAACAACGATATTAACTAACTTATTCGGCACTACAATCGTCTTTACAACTTCATGTCCGTCTGTAAACTTCTTTACACCTTCAAGAGTAAATGCTGTTGATTTAAGTTCTTCCTGGTTGGTGTTTGGAGCTGCCATGAACTTGTCGCGGAGCTTGCCGTTTACCATTACTACAATCTGAACTTCATCATCTTTTGCAAAGTCTGCATTTACTGTTGGCCATGATTCATAAGCAATTGTCTTATTATTGCCAAGCTTTTCCCAGAGCTCTTCACCAAGGTGTGGAGCATAAGGAGAAAGAATCTTAACAAAGTCGGCCCACATGCTCTTTGGAACTTCATTCAGTTTGCTAACCTCGTTGATGAAAATCATCATCTGGCTTATTGCTGTGTTGAAGTTCAAGGTTGCTGTATCATCAGTTACCTTTTTTACTGTCTGAGCAAATGTCTTGCGTGCACTTACAAGTGCTTTGTCTTCGAGCTTTCCTGTAATGTCGATATCGCTCATAGGCTTTTCGCTTACAGACCATACCTTTTCAAGAAAGCGGTGAATACCAACGATTCCCTGTGTTGACCAAGGCTTAGACATTGTAAGAGGTCCCATGAACATTTCGTACATACGAACAGAGTCTGCACCGTATGCTTTAATTTCGTCATCAGGATTTACAACGTTCTTCAAAGACTTAGACATCTTTGCAACAATCTGTTCAAGCTCTTCGCCTGTTGCTTTTTCAATAAACTTGCCGTCGTCCTTCTGTTCAACTTCATCAACTGGAACAAGAGTCTTGTTCTTGCGCTGGAAGGCAAAAGAAGTAATCATACCCTGGTTTACAAGGCGCTGGAACGGTTCTTTTGTAGAAACAACTCCAATATCATACAAAACCTTGTGCCAGAAGCGTGCATAAAGCAGGTGAAGAACTGCGTGTTCAGCACCACCAATGTACAAGTCTACAGGCATCCAGTATTTTTCTTTGTCGCTTGCACAGAACTGCTTGTCGTTGTGAGGATCCAGATAGCGGAGGTAATACCAACAGCTTCCGCCCCACTGAGGCATTGTGTTTGTTTCGCGTTTAGCTTCTCCACCACATTTTGGACACTTACAGTTTACCCATTCATCAATTGCAGCAAGAGGAGATTCTCCTGTACCAGTTGGCTGGTATGTCTTAACCTCTGGCAAAGTGAGTGGGAGTTCTTCTTCAGGAACTGGAATTGTACCACATGTAGGGCAGTGTACCAGAGGAATTGGTTCACCCCAGTAGCGCTGACGGCTGTAGATCCAGTCGCGGAGTTTATAGTTGATTGCTTTTTTGCCCACGCCTTTTTCTGTGAGCCATTCGAGCATCTTGTTGATTGCATCCTGCTTGTTCAGTCCGTCAAGGAATTCAGAGTTTACGTGGATACCGTCTTCTGTCCAGGCCTGCTGCTGTACATCAACCTCGCTCTTCAAAACTTCAATGATTGGAAGATTGAACTTCTTTGCAAAGTCCCAGTCGCGGTCATCATGAGCAGGTACAGCCATGATTGCACCAGTACCGTAAGAAATCAAAACGTAGTCTGCAATCCAGATTGGAATGAGTTTTCCGTTTACAGGGTTTATAGCATAGCTTCCGCTGAATACACCTGTTTTATCTTTTGCAAGGTCTGTTCGTTCAAGATCAGACTTCTTTGCAGCTTCTTCCTGATATTTCTTTACAGCATCTGCCTGTTCTGCAGTTGTAATTTCAGGAATAATCTTGTGTTCCGGTGAAACAACCATGTATGTTGCACCAAACAAAGTATCACAGCGTGTTGTATAAACAGTCAACTGGTTAGAAGTTGGCTTTCCGTCCTTGTCGGCAACTGTAAAGGTAACTTCGGCACCTGTAGATTTACCGATCCAGTTGTGCTGCATTGCCTTTACGCTTTCAGGCCAGTCCAGTCCTTCAAGATCGTTATCAAGACGGTCTGCATATTCAGTAATCTTTAAAATCCACTGGCGGATTGTTTTGTGAGTTACAATTGCACCACAGCGTTCACATTTGCCTTCCTTTACTTCCTCGTTGGCAAGACCAGTCAGACAGCTTGGACACCAGTTGATTGGAGTTTCTGCTTCGTAAGCAAGGCCTTTTTTGTAAAGCTGAAGGAAAATCCACTGAGTCCATTTGTAGTAATCAGGCTCACAAGTCGATACGCAGCGGTCCCAGTCATAGCTGAAGCCCAGTGACTTAATCTGCTGAGTGAATTTTTCGATATTTGCATTAGTAGTTACTTTTGGATGAGTTCCTGTTTTGATAGCATAGTTTTCTGCAGGAAGTCCAAAGGCATCAAAGCCCATTGGATGCAGAACGTTATATCCATTCATACGTAGGTAGCGGCAGTAAATATCTGTTGCAGTGTAGCCTTCAGGATGTCCTACATGTAGACCGGCTGCACTTGGATAAGGGAACATGTCGAGAACATAACGTCTTTTGTCCTTAGCGAACTTTTCGTCCTCATAAACCTTGAAGATCTTGTTGTCTTCCCAATACTTCTGCCATTTAGGCTCAATGTTTTGAAATGGATACTTACTCACTTTGTGCCACCTTCTGTCATTCCCGTGCTTGACACGGGAATCTTTATATTAGAGATTGTCGGGCACCCTTCGACAGGCTCAGGGACCGCAACAATGACAAACATTATAGTAGAAAAAAGTTTCTTATGGAAGTATTATGCTAGTATGAAAAAAACAAATGCAATGCGAATTTTAGACGGATTGAATATTCCTTACGAAACTGCTGAATACGAAGATGACGGAGAGCACGAACTTGCAAAAGGCGCTGCCCTTATGATGTCCCAGAAGCTTGGAGTTCCGCCTGAAACTGTATTTAAAACAATAGTTATGCGCACCGAAACTAAAGAAATCTGTGTTTTCTGCCAGTGTGCTACAGATGAAATAAATCTTAAAAAGGCAAGACAGGCAGCCGGCTGCAAGGAAATTAATCCTGTACGCCCGGAAGAACTGCTTGCACTTACAGGCTACATCCGCGGTGGCTGTACTCCAATTGGTATGAAAAAGAAGTTCCGTACCTTTATTGATGAACAGATTATCCTTCACGAAAAGGTTTGCATTAGCGGCGGTCAGCGTGGGGTTCAGATTAAGATTGCCCCGGATGATTTGATTAAGGCAACAGAAGCCACTGTGCTTGATTTGTGCTTGTAGTGGGAACCCGATGGAACAGACAGACACTTTATTAAACGGAAACAAAATAATTCAGGACTCAGACGGCTTTATGTTTGGCATTGATGCTGTTCTGCTTGCACATTTTGCGCTGAACGGCATTAAGAAAAACGACAGCGTGATTGATTTATGTACGGGTACTGGAATTGTTCCGCTCTTGCTGGAAAAGGGTGTGCCTGCCGGTGTTTCATTTACAGCTGTAGAAATCCAGGAAAAATATGCAGGGCTTGCAAAAAAGAGCGTGGAGCTCAACGGACTGGCAGAGAAAATAAAAATAGTTCAGGGTGATATCAAAAATGCCGGCGAACTCTTTGCAAAACACAGCTTTAATGTAGTTACCTGTAATCCGCCATATATGATTTGCGAGCAGGGAAAGAATAACCCGAACGATGAAAAGGCAATTGCGCGTCATGAAGTCTGCTGCACTTTGGCTGATGTCTGCGAGGCTGCAGATTTTCTTTTGCACACTCACGGAAGCTTTTTTATGATTCATAAGGCTAACCGCCTGCCCGAGATTTTTGACTGCCTGCTTGAACACAAAATGGAACCAAAACGAATGCAGCTCATTCAGCCGTTTGAAGATGAAGAAGCAAATCTTGTTCTTGTAGAAGCGCGAAAAAATGCAAGTAAAGGATTAACTGTGTGTCCGCCTGTTATCGTGCGCCAGAGTGAAGGCATTCATAAAAATGAATACACTGAACAGGTAAATGATATTTATAAAAGAATATCAGAAGCAAGAATATAGTTGTAAGTAAAGCCGTCTGTTTCGGTTACGATGTATTTTCCGACTATTGTAATTTCCTGATCCTGTTCCGGATAGTCTTCCGGCCACTTGTGATTTCCTTCCCAGACAAAATCAATTCCTTCCTGACAGCACATTGTAGCGTCATTCATAATTACAGAAAAATACGGAAGTGCGGTTGGATCTTCTTCGTTTTCGAAAGTCTGGAAATTTCCTTTTATTTTGAAAGTTTTATTTTCGTATGTTTCGGAATCTACAAGCATCTGAAAAAAGAACGATGAAATCATTGTAAAGTTCATTCCGGAAAGGTCGTAGTCTACTTTGGTGGTTGCTGCTGGGACTTCGGATTCGATTTTTGGAGAAACAACCTCTGCCTGTGGTTTTTTGGTGCAGCTTGTGAAGAGGAGAAGTGAAATCATAAAAAAGATTGTCGGGTCAAGCCCGACAATGACAAAGGATTTTTTCATTTTACAAGCTTCCCAATGAGCGAACAGATAAGGAAAGCGGCAATGTCTACTGCGACGATTGTGCTTCCTACGGGGGTGTCACCGACTACAGAAATTAAAAGTCCGGTTACAGAGCAGAAAACAGAAATCAAGGATGAACAGATTGTAACAGACTTAAAGCTTTTGAAAATCCTCATGGCACTCAGGGCCGGGAAAATCACAAGTGCAGAAATCAAAAGTGAACCAACAAGATTCATTGCAAGAACAATTATGATTGCAATGATTATGGCGATTATAAGATTGTATGCGCTTGCGTGAGTTCCAACTGCCTGTGCAAAGGCTTCATCAAAAGTAACTGCAAAAATCTTATTGTAAAAAATCACAAAAGCTATGATTACTAAAATTGAAAGAACTGAACACAACCATACTTCAGCCTTAGTTAAAGTCAAAATAGACATTGCACCAAAAAGGGTAGAGCACACGTCACCACTCAGATTTGATGAAACAGAAAAAATGTTCATCAGTAAATATCCTATGGCAAGTGCACCAACAGAAATCATTGCAATTGCGGCATCACCCTGAATCTTTTTATTGCGGCCTGTGCGAAGAAGAAGTATTGCGCTCAAAATTGTAATAGGCAGAACAAGGAACATGTTGTTAGAAATGTTCAAAACAGATGCTATACAAATGCCGCCGAACGCTACATGGCTCAGTCCGTCTCCAATAAAAGAAAAGCGTTTAAGTACAAGCGTTACTCCAAGCAGCGACGAGCAAAGCGAAATGAGTACGCCTACAATAAAGGCATAGCGGACAAATGAAAAACTGAAATACATTGCAAGATTCTGAATCATATTTCCTCCAGTTTGTCGGGAGAAATA
This sequence comes from Treponema sp., assembly GCA_017551545.1. Classification (GTDB taxonomy): domain Bacteria; phylum Spirochaetota; class Spirochaetia; order Treponematales; family Treponemataceae; genus Treponema_D. The sequence continues at coordinate 77,403 of JAFZLJ010000080.1, forward strand.
AAGAGTGCAGTTTTGTCCTGTACCTTTAATATTTTAGTTGCATATTTTTTTGCAGCGTCTACGTCGTGCGTAATCATCATGATTGTAATTCCGTCCTTGTGAAGCTGCTCTATAAGTTCATACATTTCCTGAGTAACAGAAGGATCGAGTCCGCTTACAGGTTCATCAAGAAGAAGCATTTTCTGTGCGGCACATAAAGCACGGGCCAAAAGAACACGCTGCTGCTGGCCACCACTGAGCTCACGGTAACAGCGTTTTGCAAGGTTTTCTATTTCCATGCGCTTCATTGCTTCTACGGCAAGTTTCTTTTCTTCTTTATTATAAAAAGGTCGTTTACCGCAACGTGACTGACAGCCGGAAAGAACAATTTCCCAAACTGAAGCCGGGAAATCGCGCTGAACCTGTGTCTGCTGAGGAAGGTAGCCTATTTCGTCAGGAAGAACTCCGTCTCCTGTAGTAATCTGTCCTTCGAGCGGCTTTTGCAGGCGCAGAATTGTTTTCATAAGCGTAGTTTTTCCAGAACCGTTTTCGCCGATTATACAAAGATAGTCGCCTTTTTCTACTGAAAAACTTACATTTTCAAGAACGATATTTGAGTTATATCCTAATGTCAGGTTTTCACATGTAAGCTGTGCCATTGCATTCCTTTTTTGTATCTTTATTTTTATCAGTTAGGGCGCAGTAAAGTCAAGTTGTTTCGCATAATATCAATATAATTTTTTCCGCTGAACAACTGGCTCAAAGTAAGCGATTCCATACTGTCAAAGACAAGAGTGTCACATTTTGGATTGTTTGAATTTGCTATAACCTGTTTTGCAAGCTTTTTATCTGAATTTTCAAAGCAGTAAACGGCAGAAGCACCAGTCTCATCAATTTTTTCGCCAAACTCTTTAAGATTTACTGTAATTACCTGTTTAGTCTTGATTACCGGGCAGTAATCATAAACTGCAATGTAATTAAAGCCATATTCATTAAAAAGAGCTTTGAACGGCATGCAATCGCAGATTATAAATACAGTGTCTTTTGTTTTCTGAGCCTGAAGTTTATAAGTGTCATCAAGAATTGTAAGCAGCTGATTGTATTTTTCATGACACTGCTTATATAAAGCCTGATTTTCACTGTCCAGAGTGCATAACGCCTCAGAAATCTTATTACAGAAAATTACAGCCTGCGAAGGAGAAATGAGAATATGTTCGTCAATTTCAGTCTGGTCATTAATCTGTGCATAATCAAAAAGTCTCAGCACAATTCTGTCTGGATGTTCAGAAGAAGTTTTTTCTACATATTCATCAATCCATTTTTCAGATTCGCCTCCTGCATAAATAAGAAGATTGGCAGAATCAATAAGATTTTCTTCTGTAACTCCGGGAACTAAGTTATGATAATTAAACCCGTTTTTTATTATAAGATTCAAAAAGAGATTTGTATTATCAGAATCATTCATAAGGTTTCTTGTCCAGTCATAAATAACCGGAACAGAAGCAACTACCTTCAGTCGTGCAGAACCTTTGTGTTTTGGTACACACGAACAGAAGGTAAGTGCAACAGTAAGAACGAAAAGTATGGTTACTGAATGAAGTGCGGTCCCTGAGCCTGTCGAAGGGCTAAAATGGTAATTTGCCCTTGATTGCATCCTTCGCCTTGTCCTTAACACTGTTTGTAGCATCTTCAAGCTCTTTCTTTTTGGCGTCAATCTTTCCATTTATTTCATCAATGTTCTTCTGGTAGCCTGTAAGCTTTTGAGAAATATCATTGAAGCTGTTTATTTCGCCAAGTGCACCGTTTGTATATTCGTTAATCTTTCCTAACAGTTCTGACTGAACCTTTTCCTTAATATCGCCAAGCTGATTAGACATTTCTGCAGTAAATGCTTTCATAAACTGCTTATCAACATCGGTAATAAGGTTAAGGTTTACACCTGCTGCTTCTGTAAAGCCTGCTTCTACACCAAGCTTCATGCTGTTGATTTTTGCAAGTGTGTTCATGTAAATCTTAGAAACAAATTCAGGTTCGAACGAAGGGGCAGAAAGCATAAGTTCTGTAAAGAAGCCTGTTCCGTTTAAGTTAAAGCCTTCATCTTCAAAAATCTTAAGAACAAAATCAAGCTGAGTTTTTGAAGAATCAATTCCAGGAACGCCAGGAACATCACCAAACTTGCTTGCAGGATATGAAACAGAAAGCTTATCACAGTTGTAGTTAGCCAAAACTAACGGATCTGTAGAAGTTTCGCGGGTATCGACAACAACTTTTGCTTTATGGTCAATGTTCAGGAATGATGCAGTTATATTTGCAACAGCAGGTTTTCCTGTAAGTTCCATATTGTTTGTAAGGTCAGAAGCATCAAATGTAAATGCCGGACCAGAACCCGAAGCCTTTTTAATCCAGAATTTTGGAGCAGAATCATTTTTATAGTAAACGTTCCTACCTTCTGCACGAGTCATTGTTACAGCTTTTTTCTGTTTCTTTGCTTTCTTTGAATCATCTTTTCCGCTGTTCTTTGACTGCTGAAGTTTATCAACAACCTTTACATAATAAGGATAGTATTGTCCTAGCAGCTGATAGATTATTGAATCAAAGGTTCCAGAAATAAAGTTCTTTCCTGTATCAAGATTAATAGAAGTGAACTTTTTAATCTGAGCGTCAACAATTCCTTTATCATTTGCAATTGCATTCTGAAGCTGTGTAGAAAGACCTCCAACACCGTTAATATCAGACTGGATATCTTTGAGTGCTGTGTCTGCTTCTTTTTTAAGAGAATCAAGATCTGAACGCAGGCTTGAAATTGATTCAAGTGCCTCTTTTATTTTTGTAGGGTTTGACTGTAATGAGCTAACATCAAGATTTGTGATTTTTTCCGAGGCAGCTTTTACGCTATCAAGCTTTTTCTGAATTTCATCAGGCTTGTTCTTATATTTGTTTGTAAGTTCCTTTGCCTGTTCTTCAATCTGCTTTGAAATTTTTGGAGTCTGAAGCTGCTCCTGGCAGTCCTTCATGATTTTTTCCGGGTTATACTGATCAAACAAGCCAGAAACAGAATCTTTTAGTGTGCCCATTGCCGCATCTTTTTTAGAATCAAGAGAAACCATAAATGCCGATTTTTCATTTGCCTTTGCGGCCTTTTTTGCCTGTTTTTCCTTTTTCTTCTGAATCTTTGCAAGCTTACGGGCAGAAATGTCTCCGGAATACTTTCGGTCTGTATTTGTGTCTACTCCAAGAATCGAAAGTTCGTTTGCAACAAATCTTGCTTTGAGCAGCTGGTTCATATCAAAGTCAAAAGTAACTGATTCAACAGAAAAGAGGTTTTTCATAGGCTCTTTTTTGTTTGCAACCTGCCAGCCTGTCATTTTAAAAGAAGATTTTATAAAGCTGATGTTCAGGTAATCAATATCGCACTTTGCTTCAAAAATGCTTTCGCAGGTAGAAGTAATAACCTTGCGGGCAATAAAGTTCTTTGTAAGAGTAAGGGCTACAATTACGGCTGCAATTGAAGCAACTGTGACAATCAGCGGTAAAAGTCTTATGCGGCCTTTGTTTTCTTTGATTTCTGCAGCAATTGTAGCAAGATGATTGATTTCCTTCTTTTCAAAAAGAGAATCCTTTGGAATTGCATACAAGGCAACACCTTTTTTATTCTTTCCTGATTCTTTAAAGATTGATTCAATATATTTTTTATCTTCAGGAATAAACAGCTTTTTAAGGATTTTTTTGTCGAGCTGTTTTTTTGTATAAGTCTTTTTGAAAATCTTTGGAGCTTTTTTTGCTTCATAAGTTTTGAGCTGCTTTGGAGCCTTCTGCTTTTTTTCTTTTGGAGCTTTAGCAGCCTTTGCCGTTTTTTTTGTCTCTTCTTTTTTCATGCCATTTCTCCTATTTTAACGATAAGCGGAAGTTTTGAAAGGAAAACAACAAGCTTAGATTTTCTTACAGCCGGGGCAAGGAATGCACGCCAGTACTTTAAGAAGATTCTTACAAAGATATAAACAGGTATGTAAGCAGCAAGAGAGAAGAGCAGTGACCCCATAACTATTGTATTATTGAATTTTGTAAAGGCAACAAAAGGAATGTCGAGCAGCCATGAGAAGAATGGTGTAAGCTTTTCAATATTAAGGAACCACCAGCCGATAGTGTCAAAAAGCGGATCAAGCACAGGAGCCAGCAGAGAAAACAGGAATGTAAACAGAATAAAGGTTCCTTTGTTTATGCGTATAAAAAGGAAGAATACTGTAAGAATATACCAAAGGGCATTTGTTTTTGGCATAAAACCTAAAATCATACCCAGACAAACTGCATGAGCAATTGCTCCCGGATGAACATTGCTGTTCAATGCTTTAAAAAATCGAATTATGGCTTTTAACATAAAATCCTCTTTTTTTGCAGAAAATCTGCATTGTTTTCTATATATATTCTATTCCATTAGTAGTCAAAATTCAATATTATTATTACAAAGGACAATGTTATGAAAAGAAAGAATCTGTTTATCTATATCATCCTGTTGATTGTAGTTTGTGTTGCCGGATATTTTACCTGGAATTATTTTGATTCAAAAAAAATCCAGGTGCCTTATTCTGATTTTTACAAACAGATGAGTCTTGGCAAGGTAGAGACAGTTACTATAAAAGAAAATCAGCTTGAGTATGAGCTTAAAGACCCTTCGACCCCTTCGACAAGCTCAGGGACCACAAAGTCTTCTACGGTTTACAGAACAACTAATCCGCATTCTTCAACTTTGGAAGAATCTCTTTTGAAAAAAGGTGTAAAGGTAACTGTAGAAAAAGATTCAGCAGAAATTTTTTCACTGATTTTTGATATTATTTTTTATGTATTTTTCTTTGGAACTATTATTGTAGTATTCCGTAAATTCATTTCGCCAAATACATTTAAGGTTGTACATAAAACAGGCGTAAAGTTTGATGATGTTGTAGGCATGGATAATCTTAAACGAGATATGACTCAGGTTATGAAAATCATGCAGAATGCAAAAGAGTACGCTGCAAAAGGAATTCGTATGCCAAAAGGTATTCTGCTCGAAGGAGAACCTGGTAACGGAAAAACTCTTTTTGCAAAAGCTCTTGCCGGTGAAGCAAAGGTAAACTTTATTCCAGCCAAAGCAACAGATTTTGAAAGCATGTTTATGGCAATTGGTCCTATGAAGGTAAAGCTTTTGTTCCGTAAGGCACGCAAGCAGGCACCATGTATTGTTTTTATAGATGAGTTTGACGGAATTGGAACTGTAAGAAATTATACCGGCAGTGCGCTCGAAACAGAAAATACAAGAATTGTAACAGCGCTGCTTAATGAGCTTGACGGTTTTGAACCTTCAAAAGGTGTTCTTGTGTTAGCTGCAACTAACTCAATAGAGGCACTGGACCCGGCACTTATCCGACCTGGTCGTTTTGATGCACGTTTTAAAGTTCCTTATCCTGATTACAATGCGCGTGTTGAACTTGTAAAAATGTATTGCAATGGAAAAAATCCAGATGCTGCCTGTACACCGGAAACTCTTGCAAAATATACAGACGGATATTCCTGTGCAAAAATTGAATCTGTATTAAACCGCGCCGCCTTACTCGCCGGACAGAATAACCGGGTAGAATTTACAATGGATGATTTTAAAAGAGCGTGTAGTGAACTGTAAGAAAGATTCCCGGGTCAAGCCCGGGAATGACATGGCCTTTGTGTCATTGTCGGGCTTGACCCGACAATCTATTTTATAATCGCATCCGCCAGACAGGTAATCCATCCGGCTTTTTCTGTACTTCTGTCTGCTACAAGCGGGATTGTCTGTAAAATATAATTGCCAAGTGTAATTTCAATCTTGCCGTATTCAGCTCCTGCAGTAATCTGCCCTTGTAAGTAATCAGGTATAATAACATTTACACTTACATTCTGCAGGTTTTCTGCAATTGAATTACCGGTTACAAAAGGCACGCACACACTCTGAGGTTTATATGCTGCAATAAGGTTAAGGCCTTTTTCTTTGGCAGCATAAAGCTTTACAAAATAAGAAGTCTGAAGATTGCTCAAATCATAATCTCTGAAAATGCTGAAGGCTGTTTCCATAATTTCTGTTCCATCAGCAACGCGGCCTGCCTGACCTTCTTTAGTATTGTTTCCTTTTCCGCCCATTGTTACAGAAAGAAAACGTGTTCCGTTCCGTTCAACAGTCAAAGCAAGATTATAGCCGCTTTCATCAATGTAGCCTGTTTTAAGTCCATCGCAGCCGGCAAGTCTTCCAAGAAGAGGATTTGTATTTTCCTGAGTAATTCCCATGGTAATAGATTCAGGAAGTCCGTTTGACCAGTCCTGAGCTCCATAGCGATCCCCCGGCGCCATGTTCCTTTCTTTAGGATAAGTAAAGCTTGCAACAGAATGGAACTTTTTGAGCGAACCTGGATGTTTAAGAATATAAAGACGACAGAAGGCTGCCATTTCTCTTGCAGTTGTAACATTAAGTTCACTATAGCCCGAGCTTTCTACAAAATGAGTGTGAGTAAGACCTGCATCAATTGCTGCCTGATTCATTCGTTCTACAAAATCTTCCATAGAGCCGCACACTGCATAGGCAAGCGCATAAGCAGCATCATTACCGGAACAGATTGAAAGACCAAGTAAAAGTTCTTCAAGAGTAACAATCTGTCCTTTGCCCAAAAACATAAGGGAAGAGTGCGGCGGCATATTGCAGGCCCAGCATTCAGGTGGAAGAGGAATAATATCACTGTAGTTCATGCGGCCTTGTAAAACTTCTTCTTCAACAACATACATTGCAAAAAGCTTTGTCATGCTGGCCGGAGGAATTACTTTGTCTGCATTTTTTTCATATATAATATTGCCGTTAGAAATATCTATTAAAATAGCAGAATCTGCACCAACCTGTATTGAAAGCTCCGGCAGAGTGTAGGGAAGTGAAGTTAAAAGATTATTCTGATCAGCATATCTGTTCTTGAGTTCAAGATTTAATTTGGCCTGAAGTTCAAAATCAACAGGCTGGGCACTTGTAAGCTTTGAAAACTGGGAATTTCGTACACCTGCAAAAATAAAAAAGCCTGCAAAAAGTGCAAAAACAAAACCTGCTGCAATCGAAATCTTTATAATACGTGATTTTTTCATTGTTTTATCCATATCTGCTATTTACTGAACAATATCTTAGACATTTTCGCTTACATTTACAAGAATACATTTTGAAAATTTAGAATTATGTGCTATAATTAATAAAATACATAAAAAAGTGAGACTATGAAACTTATAAATATTACGCTTGATGCTTATAATATCCTTGTTGGAATAATTCTTTTTGTTGCAATCAGTATGCGGCACATTGTAAAAGCAAAAGTAAAGAACGGCTTTAAGGCTATGGTTCTTGTAAATTGCTGTATGGCTGCTATGAATGCACTTACACTTATTGTTGAAGGTTCTACAAATCCAATATGTGTCAGAATACTTCCTGTTTCATTATTCCTTTTTTATGCATTTTCGTTTTCTGTACTAGTTATTGCCGGTATAGAAATGATGTTTTACTTAAATCTTGGTAAATATAGAAAACCTTTCCTTGTAATTGTTCTGATTGTTATTCTTTTCTATGCCGGACTTATCATTGCAAATACTCAATTAGGATTTATGTACTACATTAATGAAAACAATTGTTATTTCCGTGGAAAATGGTTCTATAGTGCGCAGATTGTGCGTGTATTCCTGTTTATAAACTTTTTTATATATCTTATTATCAACGCAAAATCAGTTAATAAGGAACATATTCTTTTTATTACAGCATTTATTCTTTTCCCACAGACAATGCAGCTCTTACAGATTGCATTCAGTGGAGTTCTGCTTTTAAATACAGGTTATACAATTTCGTTCCTGATAATGTTTATACATTCAAACCGTCACCTTGAAGAAAATCTGGATTCCATAGAATACGAGCTTGATGCCAAGGAAACGGAGCTTAACAACAAGATTACAGAAATTGAACAGTCAAAGCTTGAATTTATTAAAATGCAGAATCATACAATCGAAAGTCTTTCGAACCTTGTAGAAAACCGCGACGAAGATACAGGCGAACATGTACGCCGTACAAGGGAATATGTAGAGCTTCTTGCAGTTCAGCTTATGAAAAATAATCATTATCCGGATATTCTGACTCCTCGTTATGTACGATTCCTTAAGCGTGCAGCACCAATGCATGATATTGGAAAGATTATTGTACCAGATGCAATATTAAAAAAGCCGGGACGTCTTACTCCAGAAGAGTTCACCTTGATGAAGTGTCATGCTTCTGAAGGCGGCCGAATTGTTCATGAAATTTTCGACGGCTATGAAGACCCTGAATATATTAAAATTACAGCCGACATAGCAATGTACCACCACGAAAAATGGGACGGTTCCGGATACCCTTCAAAACTTAAAGGAAACGCCATTCCGTTAAGTGCAAGAATCATGGCCCTTGCCGATGTTTTTGATGCGTTAGTTTCTCCTCGTGTATATAAATCTCCAATGTCTTATGAAGAAGCTTTTACTCTCATAGAAGAAAACAGCGGTATTCATTTTGACCCGGTTATAGCTCAGGAATTCCTGAACATCAAAGAAAAAGCCGCCGCAATTAACGAAAGCTATAGACGGGTTGATTAGAAGTAATATTACAAGCTTAAAAAGGAGTTTCTAATGAGTTTTTCACATTTTCATTTAGTTCGTAATAAGTTGGCTGCCACTATACTGGGGGGGCGTTAATATGCATAGTATTTTTATTGACATCCTGCGATGATTTCTTAAAGGCAAAAGAAACAAGAGCAGAAATTGAAAAAGCTATAGATTATGCAAATGCCTCTGTTTATTCTATAAAAGTCGAAGCAGATAAAGACAGCGGTATTATCACAAAGCCAGCCGCCGGTGAAGCAAGAGTAAAGGTTACAGATACATTTAATCTGTCATTCCATTCAGAACAAGATTACCAGTTCATAAAATGGGAAGTTTACAACGAAGCAACAAATCAACCAATAGAAAATGGTCTTTATCTGCAGATTGAAGATCCAAAAAAGATTGATACAAATTGTTCCGTTTTGAGTTATCCGAATGATTCAAATATCCAGCTTGCAGTGCGCGCTATTGCTGCAGAAAGACCTCAAATAATTCTTGCCAGACCACAATATTCAGAAACAGGTGCTCCTCGATTTTCAAATATTGAAATTTCATTTAATAAGAGCAATATGGATCCAAGCTGTATTTATTATAGCGAACCCGAAATGACTGAACTGATAGACCAGCTTGGTTTATCAGAATCCGATTTTTTGAAGGGAGATGAGACTCTTTGCAATAATCAGTATTATGGATATAAAGATCAGGAAGGGCACAAACATTTTAAGAATATTCAGTTTTCAGGAATCAAATTAACAGATTCAGGTGACTATACAGCAGAATTTCCTGGTGATTATTTTTATAATCCATATTTTATCGAAGACAGCGGATTTTCAGGATGCCGCCTGATTTATCAAATGATGAATCCTCCAATTCAATCAAAAGTTACAGTGTATTATTCTTTGAATAAAGATTTTTGTTATATGCAGGATGATATCCCTGTAAAAATGCTTGAATCAAAGCCTTATGCATATGAAACAATGTTGAAAGAATCTGAAAGACCTGGTTTTACTCAAGATTTCAATTATGTCAATTTTCTTCAAGTAAAAGTTGGTGATGATGATTGGAAATCTTTGGCAGTATATCAGTTATCTTCTGATGATAAACTATTTAATGAAATTCCTGAATTATCAAATACTACAAATATTGAGTTTAAATTAAATTTTGAAGCACAAGATACAGGAGGTAGTGGTTTGTTACCTTCTTTTAGTTTGTCTTTAATAACTAAAAATTATATTCCAAATTATGGAAACGAGATAGAAATACTGGAATCTTATTCTATTAATTATTCGAGTGTAGTTATGAATGGTTCTAAAGGAACTCCGCCTGATTTTTATACAATAGATAGAACGACAACAACAGAATTAAAAGATGTTGGAGAATATAAATTCGAATTAATTATTTATGATAATGATACTAATTCTGAGGAAGCCTGGGACGGACCTGATGCAAATCATAAAATTCCCGTTTACTTCAAACTAAAACTTACACAACCCGCAGCAACAAATTAAATTGAACCAATTTCAGGGCGTGCTCCAGAAATGCGAGGAAACGGTTTGAAATTTGTAATCAGCTCTATTGTAGAGAATATTGTAAGGGGGAATGAATGTTAGTAGACATGTCATCTTTTGGTGAAATGCTTATGTCTCGGCCTGCTGGGCGTGAAGCTTTTTTGGGAGCTTCTGCATATATCTTTAACGATCTCAAAGAAGATGAAGTTGTTTCCCTTGATTTTGAAAAAGTAAAAGTGCTGGCGCCTTCATGGGCAGATGAATTTATTACTGGACTTAAATCAAAATATAAAGTAAAAATTGAATATCTTAATACTCAAAATCCTTCTGTTGAAGCATCACTAAAGACAGTTCTTGAACCTGTTGATGTGACAAAATATCAGAAGGTAGTATAGTTCATCTTTTAACATTATTGAATTTCTACTCAAAAAACTATAGAATATTTCCCAAAATATTTGTGTGTCTGCGAGGAGAGCGGGCGCACTCAGGAGGAATAAGATAAAAACTGCCGATTGCCGTCAGTTTTTATCTTTACAAGTTTCCTTTCGGAAACTTGAATATATACTGCACATTCTCACTTCGTTGCGAATGTGCAAAAAAAGTTATTCCCAAATCTGAAGATTTGCTCATAACTTTTTTAGGAGGAATATATGAATATTTTTCGTGGTGCTTTTACAGCGTTAATTACACCGATGAATTCGGATGGATCTGTAGACTTTGAGGGCTTCCGCAAAAATGTCAAACATCAGCTCGAACAGGGCATCGATGGTCTTGTTCCTCTTGGAACCACTGCTGAAACTCCGACTTTGGATGAAAGGCCTGGTGAAGAAGAAGACAAGATTATTTCGATTGTTATGGAAGAGGTTCGTGCTTTCGAAAAATCTACAGGCAAAAAAATCCCAATCATTCTTGGAGCCGGTTCTAACAATACAAAAGATGCTGTTCATTATGTTGAACGTGCTAAGGCTGCCGGTGCAGATGCTGCTCTTGTTGTTACACCTTACTACAACAAGCCTTCAAAGGAAGGTATCTACCAGCATTTTGCAGCTGTAGCAAAGGTTGGAATTCCAATCATTGTTTACAACATTGCCGGTCGTACAGGTTTGAACATTCCAACAGACCTGCTTGCACGCATTGCAGAACTTCCTAACATTGCAGGCGTAAAAGAGGCAAGTGGCAGCGTTAGTCAGATGATGGATGTAATTGCTCAGATTAAGAACAAGAAACCTGATTTTGCCGTAATGAGTGGAGATGACAGTCTTACACTTCCACTTGTTGCTGCAGGTGGAGACGGAATTATTTCTGTTGTTTCAAATCTTGCTCCAAAAATCATGCACGAGCTTGCACAGGCTGCTCTTGAAGGTGATTTTGCAAAGGCCCGCGAGATTCATTACAGAATGCTTCCATTCTTCAAGGCTGCTTTTGTTGACGGAAACCCTTCATCAATCAAGTATGCAATGAATGTTAAGGGAATGCCGGCCGGTGCCTTGAGATTACCACTGGTAGAAGTCAATGATGAGGCTAAAAAGATTATTGAGAAAGCAATAAAGGATTGTGGTTTGTAGGGAATAGTAAATAGGGGATAGTAAATAGGGAATAGGGGATAGTAGTTGCCTTACAATATAACGCGGGGGCGTTACGGGGGTATCCCCCGTTAGAGGGGGTAGTGAGCAACGAAGTGCGAACGAGGGGGAGGCTTCCCCCATACTATACCCTATCCCCTAATCCCTATCCCCTGATATAAGGAGAAATATTATGAGTGAAAAAATACACGTAGGTGTCCTTGGTGCAACGGGCATGGTAGGACAGCGCTATATTAAATTATTGGAAGATCATCCCTGGTTTGAAGTAACTTATGTTGCTGCAAGTCCTCGTTCTGCAGGTAAGCCTTATTGCGAAGCTGTAAAGAACCGCTGGCTTATTGGAGCAGAAATCCCGGCCGGTGTTGCAAATCTCATCGTAGAAGATGCAAACGACGAAAAAAAGGCTCTTGGAAAGTGCCAGTTTGTATTCTCTGCCTTGGAAATGGGCAAGGATGAAATTAAGGCACTCGAAGCAGCTTATGCCGCAGAAGGTATTCCTGTAGTTTCTAACGCTTCTGCTAATCGCTGGACAGAAGATGTTCCTATGCTTGTTCCGGAAATTAACTACAGTCACCTTGATGTAATTGCAGAACAGAAAAAGCATCACGGTTGGGACAAGGGCTTTATTGCCGTAAAACCTAACTGTTCTCTTCAGACATATATGATGCCGCTCCATGCTCTTATTCAGGCCGGATATCCTGTAAAGCGTATGATTGTTACAACACTTCAGGCAACTTCCGGCGCCGGATATCCTGGTGTTGCTTCTTTTGATATGATTGATAATATCGTTCCATTTATTGGCGGCGAAGAAGAAAAAACAGAAAAAGAATGCCTCAAGATTCTTGGTAAGGTTGTAGACGGAAAGATTGAAAATGCGGCTGGTCCTCTTGTTTCTTCTACTTGTACACGAGTCCCTGTAGTAGACGGACATACAGCATGTGTTTCTCTTGAGTTTGATTTGCCTGATGACAAAAAACCAAGCCTCGAAGAAATTGAGCGCGTATGGACAAGCTATAAATCAGTTCCTCAGGAGCTCAAGCTTCCAAGTGCACCGGAACATCCAATCGTTGTTCGCCACGAGGAAAATCGTCCACAGCCACGCCGTGACCGCGAAACAGAAAAGGGAATGGCCTGCGTAATCGGACGCCTCCGCCCATGTAACGTATTCGACGTAAAGTTTGTTGCTTTGAGCCACAATACAAAACGCGGTGCAGCCTTGGGTGGTATTCTTAATGCTGAACTTTTGAAGGCAAAAGGATTTTTTGATTAATGGATTGCCACGTCGCTGTGCTCCTGTCGCAGAGCTTACCAAGTTTGCATTGCAAACTTGCGCAATGACGTGGGCATTGTGTTGCCCTTCGACAGGCTCAGGGACCCCATCGTCATTGCGAGCCGAAGGCGAAGCAATCCATAACTAACATACTAGTATATATTTTTATAAAACTATGGTATCATAAGATATCATAGTTTTTTTTATTTTGAGATTCCCGGGTCAAGCCCGGGAATGAGTCGCACGCAAGCGTGCTTACCGAGTTTTGCTTTGCAAAACTCGCGTCATTGTCGGGCTTGACCCGACAATCTCTTAGGAGTTCCAATATGAATATAACAAAATCCCTTGTTTTCATGTGTGATAAAAACGAATTGTCTGGCGTAAAAAAGATTGCCGGCAAGGTTCGCAACGATTTTAAACTTGTTTTTGGTTATGAACCACAACTTGTCGAAGTTGATTCCGGTAAGCCTATAGAAACTAATGACTCCTGCGTGATTTTTGGAACTGCCTCTACTTCTTCTTATTTTGCAGATCTTCTTGGCGCACACAATATTGGTAAGCGCGAAGTTTATGCCTTCATTGTACGCAACAATCAGATTATCATTGCCGGCAGCGACAAGCGCGGAACAATTTACGGACTTTTCCATTTATCTGAGCTGATTGGAGTTTCGCCTCTTGTAAACTGGTGCAATATTTTACCTGCAAAGAAAAAGACATTTGAACTTGAAGAAGGAATTTTTGTTTCGCGTGAGCCTTCTGTTCGTTTCCGCGGATTTTTTATTAATGATGAATGGCCGGCCTTTGGTAACTGGGCAAACAAAAACTTTGGTGGCGTAAATGCAAAAATGTACGAAAACGTTTTTGAACTTTTGCTTCGTCTTAAAGGAAATTATCTTTGGCCTGCAATGTGGGCAAGCCGATTCAGTGACGACGGTCCGGACCTTGCAAACGCAGAACTTGCAGATGAACTTGGTGTTGTAATGGGTGCAAGTCATCATGAACCTTGCTGCAGAGCGGGGGAGGAATACCGCTACCTCAGAGGCCCTGATTCAGTTTACGGTGACGCCTGGAATTTCCGCAGCAACGAGGCTGGTATTACAAAGTTCTGGGAAGACGGACTTAAGCGAAACGGTAAATTTGAAAATGTAATTACTGTAGGTATGCGCGGTGAAGCAGACACTGCAATCATGAAAAACGCAACTCTCGCAGATAATATCAATCTTCTTCGTGATGTACTTAAAACACAGAATCGTCTTATCCGCGAAAATGTGAACGCTGACGTTATGCAGGTGCCAAGAATGCTTGCCCTTTACAAAGAAGTTGAACCATATTTCTACGGCGACAAGCACACAAAAGGCTTGATGGGTGACCCTGAACTTGAAGGTGTAACACTCATGCTCTGTGATGACAATCACGGAAACCTGCGTACAGTTCCTACAGAAAAAATGCGCGCTCATAAAGGCGGCTACGGAATGTACTATCATTTTGATTATCACGGCTGGCCTTACAGCTACGAATGGCTAAATACAAATTATCTTCCAAAGGTAAAGGAACAGATGACTGCCGCTTACGATTTTGGAATCCGCGATTTGTGGATTGTAAATGTGGGCGACATTATGACAAACGAATTTCCGCTTTCTTACTTTTTGAATCTTGCTTACGACTACGAAAAATATTCTGCTGTTGAATATACAACTCAAGGATATACAGCAGAGTGGGTAGAGCAGCAGTTCCCGGAATTAAGCCACAAGCAGAAGGCAACAATAAATAACATAATGAACACATATACCAAGCTTGCAAATATGCGCAGAACTGAATGCATCTGGCCGGACACTTTTGCTCCTGTAAGTTTTGGCGAAAGTGAAAAGATTCTTGCTCTTGCAGATAACGTTATAAAAGAATGCGAAAGCCTCAAAACTGAACTTACTAAAAAAGATTACCCGGGATTTTTTGCACAGGTATATTTCCCTGCCTGCGGAACTATGAATATCTTAAAAATGCAGCTGCTTGCCGGACGTAACCGCTGGTATGCCGCACATAATCTTTATGCCGCGAATGTTTACGGTGAACAGGTACAGGCCTGCCTTGATTTTGACAAAAAACTTGTAGACGAATGCGACAAGGTAGACGGCGGCCGCTGGTATGCAATGGGCTGGTCTGAGCATTTTGGATTTGTTCACTGGAACGAAGAAGAAAACAAATACCCTGTAATTGCAAAGCCTGTTGAACCTCGTAAGGGTCGTTTATGTGCCTGGGTAGAAGGTGTAGATTTAGTAACAACAGGCGGCGACTGGACACGCATTCCTTTGCGCTGCGACAGTTTTAAAAATCCGGAAACTGTTACCGCAAAAGTTTTTGTTGCAGGTGCAAATAAAAAAATGCTCCCGTATGAAGTAAATATTGACGGAGAAAACGACTGGCTGAGCTTTACAATTAAAAAGGATAAAACTCTGCTTGTTGATACAATCATCTTGTCTGTAGACCGTTCAAAGCTTCTCATGGCAAAAGACCAGAAAGCAGTCCTCAAAATTACAGGCGACGGCGGTCATGGCTGCAGAATACGCATTGATATTCTGATTGATGCAGAAGTTCCAAATCTTAATTACGATAAGGGAACATTTATCCAGACTTCAAATTACATTTCTATGGAAGCTGCACACTTTGCAAAAAAGCAGGCCGGCAGTTGGAACTGTCAGACTACACAGTTTGAAGAACTTCCTGGCTACGGAAAAACTCTTTCTGCAGTAAAAGCTTTCCCTGTAATTGCAGAATATCCAAAGGGAAAGAACGCTCCTTATGTTGAATACAAATTTGTAGCAGCAGCAGAAGGCGTAAAGCAGTTTGATTTCTTCTTGAATCCTTCGAACCCGGCATACAAAGACAACAAGCTTGCCTTTATTGCAGAAGTAAACGGTGACAAAATCAAAAAGGATGTTGTAGATGAAAAGACATTTGCAGTAGGCGACAACCAGTTCCCATGGGGCACAGACATTACAAACAATATCCGCATAAGCACAGTCTACGCCGATTGCAGGGAAGGGCTGAATATCTTAAGGTTCTATCCTGTTACACCGAATATCGTTCTGGAAAAGATTGTTGTGCACAACGCAAATGAACCGTTCCCACAGTCATATCTTGGTGCACCGGAGTCTTACCGCGTCTAGTCATTGCCACGCTTCGCTCCTCGCAATGACGTGCTACCTTTTCGCTATTATAATCATCGTCCTTAAATTCTCATCATACGGCGACAAATCAAAGTCTCCGTAGGCCTTTGTGCTTGAAAAACCACATTCCACAAGCCGCTTGCACAGATCACTTGCAGAATACAACCGCTGTACAAATTCGTGTTCTATTTTTTTTCCGTTGTCATCGGTGAGCACCCACTTTGAACGCAGGCCTTCCCACGCGCCCACAACTCCAAACTCTGTATGAACATGCCAGCCTGCACGGTCAAAATCTTCACCAGGTGTCCAGTACATTACGGCACTTTCGCGGCTTGTACATTCCAGAATAAAAGTTCCACCCTCGCGCAAAGCTCCTGCAATACTTTTTAAAATCATCATATCTTCTTCAATTGTATCGCAGTAACCGAACGAAGTATAAAGGTTTACGGCACAATCAAACTTTTTGTCTGAAGTAAAGGTACGCAAATCTGCATTAATCAATGTGAGAGGAACGCCTTCGTCAGCAGCACTTTCTTTTGCGGCATCAAGTTCTGCCTGAATAATATCAACGCCGGTAACATCAAGGCCAAGAAGGGCAAGCTCAACACTTATGCGTCCAAGTCCGCACCCTGCATCAAGCACAGAATTCCCCTGCTGCAAGCCTGCAAGCTTTTGCACGTATTCTGCAACATCGGGAGCTTCTGCCCAGCGTGCGTCATCAAACATTATGGGAGCAAAGGTTATCCAGAAATCTTCTTTTTCAAACCATTCGGTTCCGCTTTTTTTGTTATCCATAATTACTGAATTTCTTCTGCGACTTCACGGCTGCGTTTTGCAAGCTCGTCTGCATTTACAGATGTAAAAATTTCTGCTGAATGTATAAAGGCTTCGCGGGCACGTTCTTTTTCATTTGCAGAAGGATTTCCCTTTATTAAAATTAATCCTACTGCATAATAATCAGTTCCAAGTCCGAGCGAATTTTCGGCAGCACGGTCATAGAAAATTGCCTGTTCCATTGCCTGTAAAGCACCATCTTTGTTTCCGTTTAATGAACGGGCCTGGGCTGCTTTATACCAGCAGATTCCTATTTCAGAAAGATAGCGGCTGTCTGTAAAGGCTTTTGCGGCGGCAGTATATGCTTTGTCGGCTCCGGCATAATCCTGTTTAAGCTTATAAACATCACCTTCTACCTGAAGCACCTGAGCTGAATAATAATCATCGCTCTTTAATTCTTTTTTGATATTTTCAAGATTTCCGTTAAAGCTTCCTTTTGCAATGCTTACACGAGCCTGACTCAAATCAACTATTGCCTGCTGCTTTTTTGGGTCGGCACAGTTCTTTACAAATTTCTTTGCAAAATCTACATATTGCTGAGCTTCGTCAACTTCAGGCGGATTAAGTGAAAGTTTTAAACTGCATCGTGCAAGTGCAGCGGCAGTGAGTAAATCATAATTATCAATAGACATTGCCTGACTTTCTGCAGCACTTAAAAAGAAGCTTGCTTTATCGTAGTCTCCGCTTAAGATACAGGCATTTGCAGATTCAATCATTTCTGTTGCACTTGAATAAATTGTAGAAACCTGCATTGAGCGTTTTGGGGCAGAGGAACAGGAAATGAAAAGGGCGAGGACAACTATAAGTATAGATTGTCGGGCACCCTTCGACAGGCTCAGGGACCGCAGTATTTGTGTTTTCATTAGAAACTCTCCTCTCTAAGTTTTGGTGTTGCGGCCTGTTGTTCTGTTCTTTCAGGAACGCCTTTTTTCAACAAAGGATTATTCTTTAAGCCAACCATTACATCCTGAACCTGCTTGAGCAATGTCTGAACCTGAGCAAGCAAGATAGATACCTGAGGCATTTCACTGTCAAGAGAACCAGAGATTCCGTTCAAATCCTGAATTGTTGTATCAAGGGCAGCGTAAAGCTTGTCAAAGGTTCCCTTGCTTTCTTCTGTTTCAAGCAGCTTAGGAACTAATCCCTGAGGATCGGCAGTCAATCCGTTTACGTCACTTAAAATAGAGTTAAGTGTATCTACAGTTGTATTAAGGTCATTAACAATAGATGCCATTGGAACAGATTCATCACCGGCAAGCAATGCGCTAACCTGACGCAGAATCCTATTAACATTGTTGATTGTTTTTGCAAGAGGAATCTCTTCATTTCCGGCAATCAGTTCATTAATCTGCTGAACAAGCTCATCAATATGATTAATAAGACTTGTTACAGAACCAATGATTGTATTAATAGTATCATTCGTTTCGACAATAATAACTTGTCCTTCTTTTATCATTTCTTTAGCTTTTGCACTTGATTTTTCAGGAATAAAAGAATTATCTACAATCAGCTTCGAAGAATTTCCCTGATAAAAAATAAAAGAAGAACCAAGACCAATAGGGCTTACAGAAAGCTCGACTATTGAACCTTGTGTTACACGGTCAATATATTCATCAAGTACATAAAAATATACTTGTACAGTATCATTTTCGCTAAGGGTAATTTTCTTTACTTTTCCAATTGCAAAACCTTTATACTGCAAAGACATTCCTTCGCTTACACTATTGGCCGATGAAATTTCTGTGAAAAAGTGATGCTTCTTAACAAACCATTTTTGTGTTGAAGCAATAAAAAATGTGAAGAATATTATTGCGGCAATTGCTGTAATACTTAGAGCACCTACAATTTGATCTGCAAACTTAATTTTAAATTTCATCGTAATCCTCTTGGAAATTCTCGTGTAATAAAATCTTATCAACGATTGTTCCTTTTGAAAAGTAATATTTATCATTATTAAAGGTATTTATAAATGCGTTATCATGGCTTACGTAAACAAGCGTGTTTCCAGCACTGCAAAAATCCTGAATGATTTTTATAAAAAGTGCAGCTGTTTTTTCATCGAGCGATTCTGTAGGTTCATCAAGAAAAAGAATTTCTGGTTCACAGATTAAAGCTCGTGCAAAAGCAATACGTTTCTGTTCACCGGTAGAAAGGGCAGCAGGACGTAAAGAAAGCGGCTTTGAAAAATCTACAAGCTTTGCAACATCCTTAATGCGTTCATCAAGCTGTTCCGGCGGCATTTTTGGAAAATGAAGTTTTAACGGAAGCTCAAGATTCTGGTAAAGACTCTGGTTGGCCCAAAGAGCAGAATTCTGGAACATAAAAGCCATTTTTTTACGGAAAGCAAGGTTTTCTTTTGAACTCATGTTAGAAATATTTTTACCTTCATAAAAAACTTTGCCGCGTGTAGGAACAATAATTCCTGAAATAAGCTTTAATACAGATGATTTTCCGCCACCCGGTTCACCTAAGAAAGCTGTAATAGAACCTTTTTCGATTGAAAGCGAAACATCGTTTACTACAGAAACCTGACCGTCATAAAAGCTTGTGTTTTTCATTTCAAAAAGTGCCATAATCACCAGACTC
This sequence comes from Treponema sp., assembly GCA_017551545.1. Lineage (GTDB taxonomy): Bacteria > Spirochaetota > Spirochaetia > Treponematales > Treponemataceae > Treponema_D. The sequence goes on from JAFZLJ010000080.1 coordinate 96,973, forward strand.
CTTAAAAAATGTAAGTAATTACAGTTATGAAAACATAAGCCAGAATCAGGTATACAAACGATTTTGAAACCGCCTTTAGACCTGCCATTGGAATTTCTGTAGACGCGCGTCCTGTAGAAAATCCGTAAAGTGTTGCACAGCCCGAAATAATCATGCCGAAAACAAGACTTTTTATCATAGAAATAAGAATTGTTCGTAATGAAAGGGCAGTGAACAGATTTTTAAAATATTCAACAATACTTGTAGTAGAAATAAACTGGATTACAATTGAAGGAGCCACTAATCCAAAAATAGAAAAATACAGATTCAAAAAGAAAACAGAAAAAGTAACGCCTAAGAATCGTGGTGCGGCAAGGTGAACAATAGGGTCAATTCCAACAGAAATATATGCTTCAATTTCCTGATTTACTACCATTGTACTAAGTTCTGTTGCAATAGCGGTTGCAGAACGGGCCGTTACAATAAACGCAACAAGAAGAGGGCCAAGCTCTTTAGTAACAATAATTACAAGTAAATCATAAGTAAGCTTTGCCTGACCAATGGAAGCCAGAAATGTAGTTCCCATAAAAACTACGGCAGTTCCTATTACTACAGAAAGAATAATACAAATTGGAAGAGCCTCTACATAAGTAAAAAGCAGCTGCATTATAAGGATTTTTCGGGCAGTTTTTCCTCTGGAAGTAAATAAAAGCGATGCAGTTATAAGTTTTCCAAGGTATCCGAGCGAGTATAGAAAATTAGAGATTGAATTCCTTACATTCTGTCCTAGTTTTTCAACCATTTTTTACTCTTTTGTATAATTATATACTATCTTCTTATTATCGGCAAACAGATATAATTTCTGCATGTCAGAAACGAATTCATACCATAGGGAAAATACCCTAAATTTTCCTAAAAAACTCTATGATTTTTTGTAGTTTCGCATTATAATATTTGGTGATTTTTGTAACATCTCAGGAGTTTTGAAATATGTCAGGAAAGGTTAGAGAAGTAATTACAGTTGATCCGGAAAAATGTACAGCATGTCATCGTTGTATTTCGGTCTGTCCTGCAAAAATGTGTAATGATGCTTCAGGAGATTACATTAAAGTAAATCCTGAGCTTTGTATTGGCTGCGGCCGTTGTATAAGTGCCTGTCATTTTGGAGCACGTCAGGGTATTGATGATTTTGATATGTTCATGAATGATCTGCATGCCGGCGTTAAAATGATTGCAATTGTAGCACCTTCTTCAGTCGTTTCGTTCCGTGGTCGTGTTCTTGAATTAAATACCTGGCTTAAGTCTATAGGAATCAAGGCCGTATTTGATGTAAGCTTTGGTGCCGAACTCACTTCTAAATCATATGTTGAATATATAAAGAAAAATAACCCGGATCTTGTAATTTCTCAGCCGTGTCCTGCTCTTATTACTTTCTGTGAAATATACAGGCCAAAGCTTTTGCCATATCTTGCTCCTGCAGACAGTCCTATGCTTCATACTATCAAGATGATTAAGCAGTATTATAAGGAGTATAAAGATTGTAAGGTAATGGTTGTTTCTCCTTGTTATGCTAAGCGCCGTGAATTTGATGAAACAGGTTATGGCGATTACAACGTAACAATCAAGTCTTTGGATGCATATTTTAAGGCAAATGATATTGACCTTTCTCAGTTTGCAAAGACTCCATATGATAATCCTGAAGCAGAACGCGGAGTAACTTATTCTTCTCCTGGTGGTCTTATGAAGACTACAGAACGTTTTATGCCTGGAGTTTCTGATGTTACAAGAAAAATCGAAGGACTTCCTGAAGTTGTAGAATATTTTGTTCATCTTGAACGCTCACTCAACCAGAAAATCAAACCAGTTTATAAGCTGATTGACTGTCTTGGCTGCTGGCAGGGTTGTAACGGTGGTTCCGGAACTATTGCAGGTGAAATGACACTTGATGAAATGGAAACCTACGTTGAAAACAGAAGTCTCCGCAATAAGGAAACACATAATACAGTTGATTCAAAACCAGGTGCCATAAAGAAATTAAATAAGAAGCTCGATGCTTACTGGAGCGAAGGTCTTTACGACAGAACTTATTCCAACAACAGCACGATTTTTGAAGCAATGATTAAGCATCCTACAGAAGAGCAGATTCAGGAAATTCACAAAAATATGGGTAAGCTTACTTCCCGTGATATTTTGAATTGTGGTGCCTGCGGATACCGTACCTGTGAACAGATGGCTGTTGCGATTTTTAACGGTCTGAACAAACCAGAGCATTGTCACCATTATAAGGGTGTTGAGCTTGTTAAGATTACAGGTAACCATAAGAAAGAGCTTAATGATGCTATTGAAAACGTTAAGACAACAAGTCTTACACGCCTTGCCGAAAGCGATGCCGATGTAGAAGCAATTAATAATGCATCTTCACTCATGGTTGACAGTGTAAATACTTCTGCTGCAGCTATTGAAGCGATGATTACAAGCATTCAGTCTGTAAATGCAGTTTTGAATACAAACTCTCAGAGTATGACTGCACTTAATGAAGCAACAAAAACAGGTAAAGTCAGTGTTGAAGAAATTGCAGTTCTTGTAGGCGAAATTGAAAAGAGTTCAAACGGTCTTAGCGAAATGTCTACGGTAATTCAGCAGATAGCTTCACAGACAAACCTGCTTGCTATGAACGCTGCTATTGAGGCTGCTCATGCCGGTGAATTCGGAAAAGGCTTCTCTGTAGTTGCCGATGAAATTCGTAAGCTTGCCGAAAGCTCTGGAAAAGAAGCTAAACAGATCAGCGAAGTTCTTAAGAAGGTTAAGTCGCTTATTGATTCAACCTTTGGTAAGACTATTGCAGTTAAGGAAGATATTGAAAACATTGTTTCCCTTGCAGATGAAGTTTCTAACCAGGAAACAGTTGTTAAGTCTACAGTTTCTAAACAGAGTGATGGTGGTCAGCAGCTGCTTGAATCTCTTGCGCAGATGAAAGAAAATACACAAAGCGTATCTGATGCTGTTGAAAACCTGCGTTCTTCTACAGATTCTGTAAAGATTGCAATTTCGCAGATTAGTCTGAACATCTAATTTACTGCGGTCAAAACTATGGCTAAAAAATCAAAAAAGGTTTTGCCGGTAATCCTCACTATACTCGTTATTGTATTATTTGCTGCGTGGTATCTTTGCGGTAAACCATACATTGTTCCCGACGAACAGGGGCTGATGGTCGTAATGACAGAAGAGCCGATTCTTCCGATTTTTGAAGAGGAGCAAGCTTCTGGTGACCCTTCGACAAGCTCAGGGACCACAATGCCTGCTGACGGGACCACAATGCCTGCTGACGGGACCACAATGTCCGGGGTGCCTGAGCCTGTCGAAGGCCGCGTAAATAAAAACATCTCAAACAACACCGCCGACCTTGGTCATGCAGAAAACTCTTCACTTTATTTTGGAAATCCTACAGATGCCTTTACAGACACTGCGCTCACAGAAAATTATCTTATGATAAAACCGCAGTATACGCTTTCGTATAATACTCAAACTTTGTGTCCTAACTGGGTTGCCTGGCACCTTGATTCAGAAAATATGGGTGATGCAGACCGTTCAGATGACTTCCGTCCTGATAAGGAGCTTCCGGAAGGCTGGTACGGTGTAAAAAAGGCAGACTATCAGTTTAATAAATACGGCTTTGATAGAGGCCACGTTTGTCCTTCGGCAGACAGAACTGCAACAAAAGAAGACAACTCAATGACCTTTTTGATGACAAATATGGTTCCTCAGACCCCGGATAACAACCGCGTAATCTGGATGCACTTTGAAACCTTTGAACGAGAGCTTGTTCAGAAAGGAAACGAAGTATACATAATTGCGGGGCCATACGGAACTGGTGGAACTTCACCAAAAGGTACCTTTGACAATATTCCAATCAGCTTAAAGTCAGGCGAAACATATTATATGAATGTTCCGGCCTATACCTGGAAGGTGCTTATTGCAATTCCATCCGGCACCGATGACCTTGAACGCGTTGATTCTACAGCAACAGCAATTGCAATAAATGTTCCGAACCAGACAGGTATGCAGAAAACAGGCGACTGGGAACAGTTCCTGTGCTCAATCGACGACATTGAAGAAATGACAGGCTACGACTTTTTCGAACTTCTGCCGGATAATGTGGAAGATGTTTTAGAAAAAACGGTCTATGTTCCATAAAGAAAAATCAATTATGGGGAAAGTTTTGTGCCCGCGTGAGTGATGGGGCGAAAATGAATCACTCACGCAGACACAAAACTTTCCCCCAAATGGAGTTTTTATGATTAAAATTCTTGCACGACTTTTTATAAAAGATTATACAAATTATTCTAACGAACAGGTCCGCAGCCAGTACGGCATTTTGTGCGGCAGCTTTGGTATTTTTCTGAACATTCTGTTGTTTGCACTTAAATTCATTTTTGGAACACTCGCTGCTTCTGTTGCAATGGTGGCAGATGCTTTCAATAACCTTTCTGATGCGGCTTCGTCTGTGGTGCAGATTCTTGGTTTTAAGCTTTCTTCTAAAAAGCCTGATCCAGACCATCCTTTTGGGCACGGAAGAATTGAATATATTTCGGGGCTTGTTGTTTCGTTCCTTATTCTTTATATGGGAACTGTGCTGCTCAAGGATTCTGTGCTTTCTATAATTCATCCGGAAGCTATGAACATAAGTGTTTTGTCCATAGTTGTCATGGGTATTTCTATTTTTGTAAAGCTTTACATGTACCTTTATAACCATCTTACTGCAAAAAAAATCAATTCTGTTGCAATGGAAGTTGTTGCTAAGGACAGTCTTAATGATGTGATTTCTACCTCTGTAGTTATTGCGGCTTTGATTGGAAGTCGTTATACAAGTCTTCCGCTCGATGGAATTGGTGGAGTAGTAGTTGGAATCTTTATTATAAAAACAGGCTTTGAAGCTGCAAAAGATACAATTGCGCCGCTGCTTGGTTCAGCTCCTTCAGCAGAACTTGTTGCTCAGATTGAAGAAGAACTTATGAAGCACAAGCCTATTGTTGGTATGCACGACCTTATAATTCATGATTACGGTCCCGGCCGAATGATGATTTCGCTTCATGCAGAAGTTCCGGGCAATATGAATATCTTTAGCCTTCATGATGTAATTGATATTGCAGAAAACGATATTGCAATGCGCTTTAACTGCCATGTTGTGATTCACATGGACCCGGTAGATACAGAAAACAAGCGTCTTGCAGAATTAAAGCAGGTGCTTTCTGAAGAAGTTCCTAAAATTAATCCGGAATTGAAGTTCCATGATGTGCGCATGGTTCCTGGAGATACACATACCAATTTGATTTTTGATGTGGTAAAGCCGTATTCGTGCATGCTTACAGACGAAAAACTGAAGATGGTCATTCACGAAGCGGTGCATTCAAGATGTCCGGATGTCTATTGTGCAATTACAGTCGATCAGCCGTTTGTGAAATAGAGCGTCATTGCGAGCGAAGCGTGGCAATCCAGGTGTAAGAAGGTATTTATAATTCTGGATTGCCACGCACTTCGTGCTCGCAATGACGATAAGTCATATATCTATACACAATCCCGTTTTCTTCATGAGTTTCATCAACGGTGCCAGTCCATCCATCTCCGAGTTCCGGGAAGAAAACGTCTCCTTCAAAATCTGCTTCTATTTCTGTGGCATAAATCTTATTGGCATAGGGGAGTGCCTGCTCATAAATGCTGCCGCCGCCTGCTATCAGGATTTCTTCCTGCCCTTGGGATCTACAATAACTTACAGCATCTTCTAACGATGAACAGAAATGAATGCCGTCATTGCGAGCCGCAGGCGAAGCAATCCACTGTCTGGAGACAATTACCAGACTGCAATAACTCAAAGGGTGTCCTATTTCTTCATAAGACTTTCTTCCCATGATTACATATTTATCGCGGCAGATTTGTTTAAAACGATTGCGCTCAGAAGAAAGATTCCATGGAATTTTCCCCTGAGCACCAATTACGCGCTTGTTTTTTGTGTATGCAACAAGAAGGCTGATCATTATGCTTCAACTTCTACAAGTGATGCAACTCTCTGTGGCTGAGCATAAACACTCTTGATGTTTTTGTATGGATTCTTAAAGTTCTGAATTTGAGTGCGGATGCTTTCAATATGTTCGCGAAGTAAATCTCTGTTAATCTGATTCTGTTTAAGAACTCTTGTCTGCAAATCATTAAGTTCATTCTGAATCTGTCTGATATCAGAATCTTCATTTGTATGAGCCATTGGAACAGAAGCCTTGTACATCTTGCTCATAGGAATAATAACCTTCTGAAGATTTGCAATATTCTTAACAACCTGCTGTTCAAGTTCAGTATGTGCAATCAGGTTTTCAGGGTTTTCTTTTGTAATAGAATCCTGCTGTTTTTCAAGAACTGTAAGATATTCCTGAAATTTATTTCTCTGCTGCTCCAAATGACTTCTGAATTTTCTGAGCAAAGCAACTCTTTCGTCTAATTCCTTCTGTGTGATTTCTGCCATAGGATTCCCCCTTTATTCCCCTTATCCCTGAATATTAAGTGCATTCTGTACAGTAGCAGCCGGTGCATTTGCAACACTGTTTGCAATCTGTCTCCAGCTTTCTGTAAGATCTTTTACCATTCTAAGTACAAAATCAAGCTTGTCTTTATTATGATTGATATTTGCAGCAAGCAGTTCTTCGTTAAAGAACACATAAAGTGACATAAGATTACGTGCAATTTCGCCGCCTTTTTCCATATCAAGCGAAACCTGCAGTTCAGTAATGATTGCCTGAGCTTTCTGAATGCAAATTCCGTATTTTTCAATGTTTTCCGGCCTGATTTTACCGTCGTTTTCTATATAAGTACCAGCAGTAGTAAGCTGCTTTATAATTCCTTCGTAAAGTAATACAACTAATCTTCCCTGACTTGCTGTATTGATGTTAGTTTTCTGATAAGCGTTGTAAGCATTAGAATATCCCATAGGGTCCTCCTTGAAAGAATATAATCCTATATCCCTCTCTGATTTTCGGTAATATAAAAATTGACTTTAGCAAAAATTACATAAAAAAAAGCAAAAAATATTAAGAATTTACTAAGAAATCATCTATAAAAAACTGCGTAGCCCGATTTTCAATTTTGCGGAGATTCATACTTGTCAATCGGAGCAAAATTGAAAACCGGGCGGGAGCAGTTTTTTATAATTTGAAGAGATTTTTAATATATAATTTTTTTTTATAATGACAATTTTGCATATTATTAGTATATTTAATAATATAGTAGGATTTATTTATATGGCTGACGAAAAACGCGAAAATGATGATAACAAACAGGACGAAAACGATCCTTATAAGTTCTTTAAATTTGCTGGTCCTGAAAAAAATGATAATGATAAGGACAAAAAGAACAAGAAGAAACCAAAGATTTCTTTTTTTACAGTATTATTGATTCTCTTCTGTACTTTTGCAATTGTTGATATTTTCTTTATGTCCCGCAACGATGATTATATTGCTTATTCAGAATTCCGTGATAAAGTTGCAAACGGACAGATTGTTTCTGTAGAAATTGGTGAAAATACAATTATTGGTTATGGCCCTGGCGTAAGCATGTCTTCCGATTCCGGTAAAGGATTACGCCTTTTTACTCCACGAACAACACGCACAGGTCAGCAGTATAAAACATCTGCAGTTCTTATGCAGAGTTTTATTGATTTGCTTGACGAAAAAGGTATTCCTTATAAATTCACAGTAAAATCAAGTGGTATTTTCTGGCAGATTTTAGGCAGTCTCATATTGCCGCTTGGTTTCCTTATTTTAATTTACTTCCTTTTCTTCCGCAAAATGGGTAACGGCTCTGGCGGAATGGGCAGCATTTTTAATGTTGGTGCTTCACGAGCAAAAGTTGTAGAAGAGGGTAAAATCAAAACCCGTTTTACAGATGTTGCCGGTGTAGATGAAGCCAAGGAAGAGCTTGTAGAAGTTGTAGACTTCCTTAAAACTCCAAAAAAATATACAGATATTGGTGGTAAGATTCCAAAGGGCGTTCTGCTTGTTGGTGACCCGGGTACCGGTAAAACTCTTCTTGCCCGTGCAGTTGCAGGAGAAGCCGGTGTTCCTTTCTTCAGTATTTCGGGTTCTGACTTTGTAGAAATGTTTGTTGGTGTTGGTGCAAGCCGTGTACGTGACCTTTTTAAGCAGGCACGCGAAAAAGCACCTTGTATTATCTTTATTGACGAAATTGATGCCCTTGCAAAGAGCCGTGCCAACGGATTCAGCTCAAACGACGAACGCGAACAGACTTTGAACCAGCTCCTTGTAGAAATGGACGGCTTTGATAACGAAAAAGGTCTTATTGTACTTGCTGCAACTAACCGCGTAGACGTACTTGACCCTGCAATCCTCAGACCGGGCCGCTTTGACCGCCAGGTTCCTGTAGAAAAACCTGATGTTAAGGGACGTGAAGAAATTTTACGCATTCACGCAAAGAATGTAAAACTCGACAGTGATGTAGATTTTGAATCAATTGCGCATGGAACAACAGGTTTTGCCGGTGCAGACCTTGCAAATGTTGTAAACGAAGCAGCTCTTCTTGCAGTCCGCAATGGCCGCAAAAAGGTAACAATGGAAGACTTTAATGACGCAATCGATAAGGTAAGCATTGGTCTTAAGAAAAAATCGCGCAAAGAAAATAAAAAAGAAATCCGTCTTGTTTCTGTACACGAAACAGGTCACGCACTTGTTGCAGCCTTTACTCCTGAACACGAGCCTGTAAATAAAATTACAGTTGTTCCTAGAAGTCATGGAGTAGGCGGCTTTACACAGTACCGCGAAGAAGAAGAAAAATTCATTATGACCCGTAAGGATATGATGAACGAAGTAGACAGTCTTTTGGGTGGACGTGCCGCTGAACAGATTATCCTTGGCGACATTTCTACCGGTGCTTCTAACGATATTGCCCGTGCAACAGATATTATCAAACGAATGATTACCGATTTTGGTATGTCTGATAAATATAAGAACGTAACTCTTGGAAAAGGCGTTCTTGGAAACCGTGGCGGAGACCCAAGTCTTGTACGAGAATTCAGTGAACAGACTCAGAATTATGTAGACGAAGAAATTTCACGCATAATGAACGAGCGCTATGAATATGTATTAAAGCTTTTGGGCAAGCACAAAGATTTGATTGACTATATTGCCAACCGTCTTATGGAAGTAGAAACAATCGACGGTAAAGAATTCTACGAAATTGTTAATGGCGAAGCTCACTGTAAGCAGCTGGAAGAAAAAGCAGAAAAAAAGGCTTCAAAACCTCGTAAAACAGCCAAAAAAGCAGAATAGACAATGCTTTGATTTAATTGTATAATAGAATACTATGAAAAAGATATTAATTGCATTGTTTATGCTTTTTTCTGCATCGTTATTTGCCCAGAGCATTACGACTGCAAGCGCATATTTTAAGACAATTTCTGAATATTATTCCACATTAAAAGACTACGAAGTTAATTTTGAAATTAAGGTAGATAAACAGGAAACAGCCGGACACCTTTCTTTTAAGGCACCGGATCTTCTGCGCCTTGACTATACAAATCCGGAAGAACAGGTAATCTGTTATAATGGTGACACACTCACAGTCTATCTGCACGATAAAGATGCTGTACTTCAGCAGAATATCACAGACGATATCGGGGCCGGAGCTCTTACTTCACCACAGGGCCTTTCTCTTTTGAGCAGATATTATACAGTTCAGTATGAAACCGGTCAGAATGCCGAACCGCTTGATGATGAATCTGATGAAATGGTAATTAAGTTTACGCTTTATAGAAAGAGTTCTGCAGAAGCCTTCTGGTATATTAAAATTGCAGTAAGCGAATCTACAAAGCTTATCCGTAGAATAGAAGCAGTAACCCCTAAGGGTGAGGTAATCCTTTTTGATTTCTTTGACTATGTGCTCAATCAGGGAATTTCTGATCAAAGATTTATTTATGATCCTCCATCATCTGCTAACAATTATAATAATTTTCTGTTTTCGGAGTAGGAGAGAGAGATGGATAGTTACGGAGAATTACTGCGAAGTGCACGAGAAGAAAAGAATCTTAATATAGATAAAATCTCACGCGAAATTTCAATAGAAAGCAGATATTTAACCGGACTTGAAGAAGAAGATAATGGTGCATTCCCAGGCGAAGCTTACATGGTAGGCTTTTTAAGGAATTATTCAAATTATCTTGAACTTGATACAGACTATATTCTTAAGCTTTATAACAACAAGAAAATTCAGGAATCACCGGTTCCGGAAGGACTTATTATAAAACGCCGTCCTATAAAGCTTATTCTTGCTATTGCTATTCCTGCTTTTGTTGTACTTCTTACTATAGGCATTGTTCTTGGCGTTGTTCTTTCAAAGAAAAAGACTCCTACAGATGATTCTGTAATCTTAAGCAATGCAACAAAAAACAGACAGTTTGAACTTGATAATACTAAGTTCTCTCAAAGAGTTTACAAAGGCGATCAGTTTATTGTTCCAACAAGCAATGGACAGATTGTTCTTACAGTCAGAGATACTCTTACTTCTTTTGGTCTTGATACACCAAGCGGAGTTTTCTATACAGATCTTAGCGAAGAAACAGAAATTGATATTAATGGTGACTCAACTCCTGATTTGATTGTTTATGTTTCAGATATTTCTGCTACAGACGATTCACGCGGTGCCGAAGTAAGCCTTCTTCTTAGACATGGTGTTCCTTCAGAAAGCAACGGCGTAAATGTTGATGAAATTCCATTCGAAACAGAAATCAAATCTAAGCATCCTCAGAAAGTTATTCTTGAAGACAACCGTGCATATCCGTTTACAATCAATGCAAGCTTCCGTGGTTCATGTCTGTTCCGCGACAAGGTAGATAACGATAACTCTGTAGAATCATATTTTACAAAGGGTGAAGTATTTACTGCAAACCCTCACAACGGTATAAGACTCTGGATTTCGAACAGCAATGTAGTTAAGTTCACTATTGTTGCCGATTCACGCACCTTCGACCTTGATATTGGTCCTGCAGGCCAGGTTCTTGTAGAAGATATTAAGTGGATTAAAGATTCAGACGGCAGATATAAGCTTATAGTTGTTGAGCTTGATTAAACTGCTGTGTTCAGTTGTTTATGGCAAGTTTTTATATTGATCAGTATGGATGCGCAAAAAATCAGACAGACGGCGAATTATTATCTACATTTCTTGAAAAAGCAGGCTTTAAGTATACAGAAGAACCAGCCAAAGCAGATTTTATCATAATTAATTCCTGCGGCTTTATTCAGTCTGCAAAACAGGAATCTATAAATGCAATCTGTGAATTAAAGCAGGCATATCCAAAAGCAAAACTCATTCTTGCAGGCTGTCTTGCAGAACGTTATGCAGATGAACTTTATGAAGTAATGCCCGAGCTTGACGGAATATTCGGAAACGGCGACCTTTCAAAAATCACAGAATATATGAAAAAGGTGCGTGCGGCTGTAAAAAAAGAAGAACGCGCAAAGCCGGCACTTTATCCTCAGCAAGGAGTCTGCGCCGGCGAAAGAACAAGGCTTTTTGGTTTTAAGGGCTCTGCTTATGTAAAAATCACCGAAGGCTGTTCAAATAACTGTTCCTTCTGTGCCATTCCGCTTATTCGTGGTGCAGTAAGAAGCCGCCCTGCAAAAGATATTGTTGATGAAATTAAAACTCTTGTTGCTTCAGGCATTTATGAAATAAACCTTATTGGTCAGGACCTTGCAGCATATTCAGACAAAAAAGACGGATTAGCAGAACTTCTTGAAAAAATCTCTAAGCTTAAAGGTAAGTTTATTGTCCGCACTCTTTACATTCACCCGGATCATTTTAATACAAATATCCTAGAAATTTTTAAGAACGACAAACGTTTTGTTCCATATTTTGACATTCCGTTCCAAAGCGGCGACGACCAGATTATTCAGGCAATGAACCGAAAAGGAACTGCAAAAAAATACGTATCACTTGTAAAGAAAATCAGAAAAGAATTGCCCCAGGCTGCCTTAAGAACAACATTCCTTACAGGCTTCCCGGGCGAAACAGAAGAAGCGGCAGAAAATACAAGACAGTTTTTACAGAATATAAAGCCTTTGTGGTCCGGCTGCTTTCCTTACAGCAGGGAAGAGGGTACAGCAGCTTATTCATTTAAGAACAGGGTTCCTGCCGGTACTGCAAAAAAACGCGCAAAGGCACTTGAAGAGCTTCAATCAGAAATTACAAGGGCTCAGCTTGAAAAATACTGTGGTAAAGAAATAGATGTTCTTATAGAAGAAGTCTTTACTCATAATGAAGACGAAGGTCTTGCACTTGGAAGGGCATGGTTTCAGGCTCCGGAAGTGGACGGCTGTAATGTTATCCGCTACGATTTAGACGATCCAAAGCAATGTGAAAAGATTAAGTGCGGAAACGTTGTAAAAGTAAAGGTTCTTGCCTGTACCGGACTAGATTTAGACACAAGACTTCTATAAAAAACGCAGAAATTTGAATAAAAAAACTATCTTATTATTTAATGTTAGGTTATAATATAATTTGTTATTGGTGTTCAAATGAAAAAAATCGGAGTTATAATACCTACTTTCAACATTGAGTACAGTACAGAATTTTTGCACGGAATCTACGACTATTTTGATGGCAAAGATGTAAGTATTATATATACCCAGACAAAACTTCCGCACAGCACGGTTGGTGTATACGATTACCAGTATTGGCAGAGTGCAGAGCTTCTTTTTTCACAGGAAATTGATGCACTTATAATTGCAACTGGTGTTTACTGTGCCGGTATGACTCAGGAAGAACTTGAATCTGAGCTTTACAGATTCGGCAGACGTCCGGTTATTTCTACAGCAATTCCTCTTAATCTTCCAAACTGCTACACAGTTCAGGCAGACTGTAAAAAATCATATCTTGAAGTTATTACACATCTTAAGAATGTTCACGGCTGCCGTAATATTGCATTTTTGTCTGCAGCAGAAACAAAGTCGCGCGAAGCAATAGAACGATTTGAAGCTTTTAAAGAAGCAATGTCTGCAAATAAGCTTAAAGTAAATGATAAGTTTGTTTTTGAAGGAAAGTTTACCGATTTTGATGCAGAAGCTGCCCTTAAAAAAACACTCAAAACAAAGTCAGATGTTAAATTTGATGCAATGGTTTGTGCAAATGACATGATGGCAATAGGCTGTTACCGTGTTCTTAAGGAGTTTGGCCTTTCTGTTCCTAATGATGTAAAGGTTGTAGGCTTTGACGATGCACAGTTTGCAAACAGAGCAAATCCAAGACTTTCGACAATCAATCAGAATATTTATAATCAGGGTTATGTTTGCGCACAGACTGCATTTTCTGTTTTAAATGGAGAAGAAGTTCCACGCCTTATTAATTCAGACCTTGAAACAAAATTCCGCCAGTCATGCGGATGTATTCCACTCGACAGTTCAGAAGATGTTTACCGCAGTCCTTCCGGCGAAATAAAAGAAGAGGGTGCACACCTTGTTTCAAGACTTAATCAGTATATGAATGACCTTGAGGAACGAAACAATATAATCATTCTGCTTGATATCCTTAAGGGCGCAAATACAATGAGGCAGTTTTATTACAACCTCAAATATATAATTCATCTTTGTGCAATGGATAATATGGCAATTAATCTTTACCAGATGCCTGTTTATCTTGATTATAACGAAGATGTAATTATTCCTGAAAAAATGGAACTTAATATGTATTCGGATATTGTCAATGATAAAGAAGAATTTAATCCGGGTACAAAGTTTAATCCAAGCAATATAATTTTTTCAGAGCCATCGCTTGATAACACTGCAGGTCAGTATATTCTTCATCCTATTTTTACCGGTGAAACATGCTATGGTTATCTTATCTGTAAAATAAATAAAAACAAATTTGCCGATTACACTATTTATCTTAAGATTCTTATAAACGCAATCTGTTCTTCTATTGAATATACAAACCGTCTTATGGAAACAGAGCGCCTTACAAATAAATATACAGAGCTTAAGGAAGATAATACTTCGCTTACAAAGCAGTCTAAAACAGATGAGCTTACAGGCCTTTTGAACAGACGCGGTTATTATGAATTTGGTCAGCGAACTCTTGATATTATTCAGGAAATGGAACACGCCGGAATAGTTTTCTTTGCCGACATGGATAACCTTAAGAAAATTAATGATACTTACGGCCACGACGCAGGTGATGAAGCAATTAAACTTCTGGCAGAAGTATTTAAGAGTGTATTCCGTAATAATGATGTAATCGGCCGATTAGGCGGTGACGAATTTGGTATTGTTGCCCCTGGTATGATAATTGAACATGTTCCGTTAATCCGTAAAAAAATTGATGAAACCTGCAAAAAGGAATCTAAACGACTTAAGCTTCCATATACACTTTCGGTAAGCGTTGGTTATGCCAGTCTTGAAAAATCATCTTTACTCAAGCAGCTTATGAGCGAAGCCGACGTAATGCTTTATGCAGAAAAGAGAAAAAAGCATGGCCGAAAGTACACTTGATGAATATCTGTCTGTGTTAAATGAACAGCAAAGAGAAGCAGTTATTCATGAAGGCTCTCCCTTGCTTATTCTTGCAGGCGCCGGTTCTGGAAAAACACGCGTAATCACAACAAAAATTGCATATCTCATTGGTCAGAAGAATGTAAATCCATATTCAATTCTTTCTGTTACTTTTACAAAAAAAGCCGCCAACGAAATGCGCGAACGTGCAGTAAGAATGGAACCTCTGGCAGAAAAAGCTCAGATAAGGACGTTTCACTCGTTCGGGTCGTGGTTTTTAAGAAAGTATTGTGATGAAGCCGGAGTAGAGCAGTCGTTTACTGTTTATGATGACGATGATATGGCTATTCTTGTTCGTAAAGCAGTTCCGGCACTTAGTCAAAAAGAAGCAAAACTTGCAGCACATCAGATTGCTCTTGCAAAAGATTACTGTCTTACACCAAAGGATGATCTTGCAATTGTAGCAAGTGAATTTGATTTACCGGATATTTATGCAAAATACGAGGCTCGTCTTCGTTCAACAGGAAACGTAGATTTTGGCGACCTTATTATGATGCCTGTTACTGTAATGGAAGAATGTCCACAGATTGCAGCACAGATTCATACACGTTTTGAAGTAATTATGGTCGACGAGTATCAGGATTCGAACATTGCCCAGTACAAGCTGCTCCAGAAAATTTCAGGAGTACAGGAAGGCTACAACAATTATGTTTGCGTAGTAGGTGATGATGACCAGTCAATCTATAAGTTCCGCGGTGCCGAAGTACAGAATATTCTTACCTTTTCGCAGAAATTCCCCGGAACACAGATAATCCGTCTTGAACGCAATTATCGTTCTACTTCTGAAATACTTGATGCAGCGTCTCTTGTTGTAAATAAAAACAGCGACCGTCTTGGAAAAACTTTGATTGCCGACCGTGGTAATGGCGGTATGCCTGTTCTTGCTTATTTACCTGATCAGAATGCAGAAGTTATGTTTGCATCTGAACTTATCCGTAAGCATGTAGAACAGGGTGGAAAATACAGTGACTGGGCAATTCTTTACAGGACAAACGCTCAGTCTCTTGGCTTTGAAAAGGATTTTTTACACAAGCATATTCCATATGTTGTAGTAGGTTCGCTTAAGTTTTATGAGCGCGAAGAAATTAAGGATGCTTTAAGTTATCTTGCTCTTTGTGCAAATCAGCGTGATGAAATTTCTTTTAGACGCATTGTGAATAAACCAACCCGAGGTCTTGGTGAAAAAACTCAGGATAAGATTTTAGATTCAGCAAGAATAGTAAACGAAGACGGCACAGTTTCATATAAAAGTCTTCTTGAAACTATGAATGCGTTAAAACCGGAGCTTTCAAAAAAGGCAGCAGAAGGTGCAGACAGTTTTATAAAACTTTATGAAACACTTGATAAAGCCTTTGATAATTCTAAAAAGCTTTCTGATTTTATTGAAAAGGTTATAAAAGATTCTGCTCTTGATGAATATCACAAAGAAAGTGATGAAATTGAAGGTACCCAGCGGCTCCAGAACCTTCAGGAACTTATAAACAGTGCAGTTCCTTATGAATGCAGTAAAGAAGGACTTGTTGCTTTCCTTGATTCAATAAATCTTGACCGTTCGCTTGAGCTTCAGAGTGAAGAAGCACAGACAGATTCAGTAACTTTAATAACACTTCACAATACAAAAGGTCTTGAGTATAACAAGGTAATCATTACGGGTCTTGAGCAGGGAGTCTTCCCGCGTGAAAACAAAGTAGGAGCCGATCTTGAAGAAGAACGCAGGCTTTTTTATGTAGGCATAACGCGCGCAAAAGATGAGCTTTATGTTACTTCTACGGGGCAGCGCGTGCTTTATGGACACACTCAATTTATGTCCCCAAGCATCTTCCTGAACGAAGCCGAAGAAGCATTTAAGGTAGTAGGACAGAAGCCTCGTGCTCAGCAGATGTGGGGTTATGGCGGCTATTACAGAAAAAGTCCTGGTTCCGAAATTGAATCAAAATGGGCTGTTGGAACAAAACTTTATCACGATGATTACGGCTATGGAGCTGTTGTTTCGGCTCGTATGAACGGTTCAGATTTTATGATTGAAGTTCAGTTTGAAACAGGAGCCGTAAAAAAGTTTCTGCCGGAGTATCAGGCTAAATCATTGCAGATAATTAAATAACCATTTATAATAATATTAATGGAACAAAAAAGAATCAGAATCGGTTTTGTTGCCGATTATTTGAACTCGGAATATTCGGAATGTCTTATCAGTGGAATTACAACCTGTTGTAAAGAGCATAATGTAGAACTGCTTATTTACCAGATTGGTAAAATTAAGCCAGATAATTTTACAGGCTATGACTATCAGCACATGGCAATTTCGTCACAGATAAACGAACACAATGTTGACGGAATCATTATTTCTTCAGGCACACAGCTGCATGGAATGTCAAAGGCCACCTTTACTTCTTATCTTCGTTCCTATAAACCACTTAAAATGGTTAGTATTGCTCATGAAATTCAGGGAATTCCTTCAATAATATGTGATGCACGAAAATCAATGGAAACACTCGTTTCGTATCTTGTAAAAGAACAGGATTGTCAGAAATTCGGAATTATGAGTGTAGACAGCGAATCAAAAGAAATGAGCATCAGAACCGAAATTATAAAGGAAGAGCTTAAGAAAAATGATATTCCTTCTTCGAATATAGTTTTATGGAAAAGTAGTTTTCATTATGCTTCGGCCTACAGTATCTTAAGCGATTATTATACAAAAAAGAAAAACCGTTTTGATTTTGATGCAATCATTGCAATGAATGATGACCTTGCTTTTGCCTGTCTTGATTTCTGTTCAAAGCGCGCAAACCTCAGAGTTCCAAAAGACATTCTTGTAACAGGCTTTGACGACATGCAGAGAGCTTCCTTCTTTACACCAACACTTACAACAATAAATCAGAAGGTTTACTATCAGGGCTACAAGGCTGCTCTTACTCTTATAAATCAGATAAACGAAGAAGAAGTTCCTGCAGTTCAGACAATTGAAGCAAAGGCAATCCTTCGTGAATCAACAAACGGCAAGAAAACAAGTAAAAAACAGTTTTCAGAAAATGAATATATTTCGCTTGATCTTCCAGAAGATTTTATTGGAAACAACAGATTCTCTGTAACAGAATGGTTCAATAAACGCCAGCAGGTTTTCCAGGCTGCACTTATGGACACTTATGTAATGATGAACATAAGCTTTGATGAAGTTGGTAAGCATATAACACATGCGCTTGCTGCCTTTGGACTTCTTTCTGCCGCAGTTGTAGTTTATGAAAATCCTACAGAAGTTCTTAAGCCTTTTGAATATTTTAATCAACCTCAAAAAGCAAAACTGATTGCCTATTTTGACTATTCAAATAAAGATAAGCCAAAGGAACTTCACCATGTAATTGAGTTTAATCCTGCAAAGGGACTTTTCCCGGATACAGTTCGTGATTATCCTGATGAAGGTGTAGTTGTAATGTCTTTGTTCCATAAAACAATTCAATACGGCTACATTCTTATGAAGCGCGGACCTTTTGATACTGGTGTTTATGACCTTATTGCAAAGGCAGTTGCAAGCCAGCTTAATGCAAGCTTTGAATATTCAAGACGAGTAAAGAGCAGAAGGTCAATTACTCAAGATTATGTAATGCTTGATGAAATGGCACATATTGATTACCTTACAGGTCTTAAAAATCAGCGAGGATTTCTTGAACTTGGAGAAACTTCGCTTAAATATGCACAGGCAATGGGGCAGAGTGGCTTATTGCTCTACTTTAATATAAAAAATCTGCGTAAGGTTAATGATTACTTTGGCCATTCTGCCGGTGATGAAGTAATAAAAGGCGTTGCCGGATTCCTTCAAAAGCATTTCCGTTCAAATGATATTATTGCGCGTCTTGACGGCGACAAGTTTGGAATAATAAGTGCCGGTTTGAATGTAGATAACTACAAAAAAGTTCTTAGAAATGTTTCTGAAGAATGCCGCAAATGGAAGGAAGAAAATAACTATCCTATAGAGGTAGATGTTTCTGCCGGCTTTGCAATGTTCCCGTCGCAGAAATACGGCTATGCTCTTGCTCCTCTGTTAGAGAAAGCAGAAAGCACAGTAAAGGGATAATTAAAAAGAGGCTGTACTACCAGTCACGCTGAATATAAGTTGCTCTTGGTCGTGCAGTAATGTAAACGCGTCTGTTCTGAGCACGGCCTTCTTCTGTATCGTTAGAAGCGATTGGCATTGTTCCACCGTAGGCCTTGTATGTAAAGATAGCCGGATCAAGCCCTTCATCAATAAGTACATCTCGTACAGTTCTTGTTCGTTCAATAGAAAGATTAAGCTGACCAACAGGTTTTCCAACATCTGCAGTATGCCCTTCTACTAAAATAGTGTATCCGTCGTCAATAAGGATTTCCTTTAAGATATCTGCAATCTGCTGAAGTCTTGCTATTTCGCCAGGAAGAAGAACAGGTGAGTCTGGATAGAAATTAAGATTGATTGCAAACTTAAAGCCTCCATCACTGTCAGTAAATTCAACATCTGGAATTACGTTTTCATACATATACTGTTTAACAGCTTCGAACTTTGCGTAGTATGTTCTGTCTTTTTCAGGGGTTGCAATATTATAAACAAGCTTTTCCTGGTCCAGAAGAATTACAACTTTTCCCTGTTTTAGAAGTTCAACGTTTTCCGGGATTGTAAGAATCTTAAGGGCGTCGCTTCGTTTAATTACAGGATCTGTTCTGTTTATTCCGTAAACTTCTGTTGCCCTTATATAAAGAGGATCAGTTCCAATTCTTGAAGCATAACGGTCTGTGTTATTTGAATAATCATATGCAACAAGACCTGTATCTATAACAATCTGCGGGTCGGCACTGTTTTTTTCGTAAATTACATTCATGTTTTCATCCCAGATAGTAGGGAAGAAGCAGGCATTTGTCTGTTCGCTGATGAATTCTCCGTGAACAGGAAGGGCGCCGCGGGCATCAATAATAATTCCTGAATAAGCGCGTGAAGGAACAAGATCAATCGGCTCTTCAGGTGAGTAACCATATTTATGTTTTACAAGATTCTGGCCAAGCTTATCAATTTCGAGTGTGTTTGCAGAGTAAAGTGTTGCGGCATCCGGAGTAAAAACATCAGGAGTTTTGTAGCCGTTCATTATAAAATAGTAAACTTCATCAAGCGAAAGCTCTTCGTTTATAACATAATCTTCGAGAGTGCTTGAAGAGTCTGTGTACAAAGCAAGTAACGGCGGCTGAATAAGCTGCGACATTTTTGATTTTATGAGTGCAGAGGCCTTCTTTTTGCCGGAAGGCATTTCGAGTCCTGCCTTTTTAGTATCGAGTGAAAGGTTAGAGGTAAATCGTCGTGTAATCCAGTTAATTTCGCTTGTAGATTCAAGGCTTGGTTCGGCTGCAAATGCTCCAAAAGGGCCTGCTAATGCAAGAAACAACGAAATTACTGCTGTTTTAAAAAGAATCTTTTTCATTAGTTCATTATCGACTTATTTTGAGGGAATATAAAGAATTTTTCCTATTTTAAGGATTGCGTTTTCCTGTATGCCGTTGAGCTCGCAGATTTGACTTACAGTACAACCATAACGCCGCGAAATACTCCAAAGGGAATCTCCGCTTACAACAGTATACTTGATTGGGAAATCTATAGGCTCCATTGTTTCAAGGGCTGCGCGTGCAATTTCTTCTGTTCCGGCAGGCAACCTTATAGAAGATTTTGCAGAAGGATGTGTAAAGCCAAGTATAAAAGAAGGATTAAGCCGCTTGAGTTCTGCAGTATCTATGCGCATATTCTGGGCAAGTGTTGTAATTGAATATGCTTTGTTTACAGTGATGTAATCAAAAACAGCATTTGTTTCGTTATATAAAACTTCGTATTCTTCTTCGTGGCTTGGAATGTCAATTTCGTAATATTCACAGTTTAAGGCAAGGTCTGCAATTGCTAAAAGCTTTGGAACATAAAGCTGTGTCTGTGAAGGAATAAGGTTTTTGTCACACAGATACCAGAATGTTTTTTCTTCTGCTTTTGCAAGAGCTCTTGTCATTGCACCGGCTCCACAGTTATAAGCACCTATTGCAAGAAGCCAGTCTCCGAATATTTCGTAGTTTTCCTTGAGCTTTTTAATGGCGGCGTCTGTTTCTTTCCAAGGATCAAGTCGTTCGTCTACATAATCATTAAGGGTAAGAAACGGCTTTACGCTGTTAGACATAAACTGCCATAAGCCCAGTGCCCCCGAGCGTGATTTTGCATTTGTTTTATAGTTTGATTCTACAACCGGAAGGTATTCCAGCTCCGGCGGAAGTCCTGCTTCTGCAAGCTCTTTCCTTATATAAAGTCTGTAATCTATTGCACCTTCAAGTGCGTCATAAAGAACCTTAGTCCATTTAGGGTCAAGATACTGCTTACGGAACCGTTCAATTTCTGCACGCTCCGGCATAGGCAGGGTTAAAGGCTTTTTTTCAAGGGCATCTGGGGTCCCTGAGTCTAGCTTGTCCTGAGCTTGTCGAAGGGAAGGGCCTTCACCAATTTCTTCTTCTTGTGGTCCTTCGAGGGCCTCAGGAACCACGGGGGGCTCAGGAACTACGGGGGGCTCAGGGACTCCAATTTCTTCAGTCAGCCCTTCGACAAGCTCAGGGACCCCAATGTCTTCTGATGGTACAACTTCTTCTTCCTGCGCAACCGCTGCAGCACACAAAGAGAAACAAATCAAAATGCCAATTAATAGCTTTTTCATTACAGCTTGTTACCAATGTAAATGCCGGCCCATTCCCAGTTACCGTTAATATCAGGGTCAAGCGGGAAATTTACTTTGCGGAAGTACAGATACCAGGTAGAAACGTAATTGCTCCAGCCCCAGGTTTTAAGATATGCTTCGTTTGAGTTAGAAGATTCATCAAATGATTCTGCGTAATGGATTTTTCGGCCCATCCAGTTACCCATAGAAAACTCTTCCTGCGAGTTAGGGTCTGTTTCATCCTGTCGCCATGACATACTAAAGAAGTTTACCTTAGCCTTATAGCGGTCAAGAGCACGCCAGTCTCTTCTGTCAATTGCAGTTTTAACAGCTTTTTCAAGCTCCTGCAGTGTTTCAAAGGTCCAGTCTTTAGAAGAATTGTTAAAATCAATAAGGTGGCGGGCATTCTTATAGGCATCGGGCTCACCAGGAATCTGAATTGTAGTTGCATCAGGCTGCTGAACAAAAAGTTCACAAGCTTTTAATGCCTGATCCCACTGGTTATCATTTTCATATTCAAGTGCAAGACGAAGATAAAGCTCTGTTGTGTTAATATCATTAGGGAATCTGTTTATAAGTTCATTAAAATATTTAATTCTGTGGCTAGGAGTTTTACTAATCTGAATAAGGTTCTGCAGGCACATAAAGTGAATAGAGTTACCTTTTACAAGCAAATCAGGGCACTTTTGCAGAATTCTGTCAAAATAATACTCTGCAACAGGTTCTGCACCCAAAGAAAGGTATGCGTGCGCTGTCATCAAAAGCCAGTAAGAGTTATACATGTCATCAGGGTTCTTTTCTACCCATTCTGTTAAAAGAAGAATTACCCCCTGGTAGTCCTGTTCGGCCAGAAGGTTAGTTGCCAGCTGATTTATGATTGTATAGCGCTGCTTTGAATCAAGTTCCTGTGTTTCAAGCAGTATATTAAACTGTTTCTGGGTCTCTTCTGCTGTAAAAGAAGAGGTATATGCCCTGTTTTTGCACGAACAAAGTACTGTACAAGAAAGAATAAGGCATATAAATATTGTTGCACACATTTGTTTTTGAAATTTCATATTTTTTAATCTAACATAGTGATTTATTATTGTAAAGATTAATTTTTATATATAAAATAGAATTATATAATTATAGATAGAATTTGGGGCATACTATGAAAAAAGACATCTCATTTTTTGCAAATCTCATGTTATATTTTGGCTCCGGATTGTTAGTTTTTCTGGTTATTTTAAATTGCATCATTCCTTTTGACAACCGTTATTATGTTATTAATTATCTTCCTATTATTGCAGCTTTAAGCGGTATTGTTCTTATTATTTTAAGCATCCGCAATACAAAACGGCTTCATCAGATTTTTATTGGCTTTGAGCTTTTATTCTGGGGAACTTTTGTAGTTTTGTATGAATTAAAGATTCTTCCATATACTTTTATCCAATGGTGGCCGATGATAGGAGTAACAGCAGGTATTTTCCTATTTATTGCAGGAATAGTTAAATACCAGAGGCTTCAGTTTGGATACGTTATTCCCTCAATTTCATTCTTTTTGATGGGAATATGGTTTATGCTTTTTTCATTAAAAATCATAAAAGTTTCATTCCGGATTGTTGCCTTAGTGGGTGGTCCGTTGTTTATTATTATGGCAGCTATTTTTATAATAGCGTTCTTCCTGCTTCAAAAAAATAACTCAAACCTTGTTGTTAAAGACGATGAGAATATAGATCAGGATACAGAAGAAATGAATGGTGTTGCTCCTTATGAAGAAGAAACAATAGACTGATTTTCCTGTGGTGGGTTGCATTGCATACAAAGGCTGATTTTTTTTGCAGATTCAATTTCTCTCATTTTATGACTGCGCTTCTTCTTATTTTAACGCTGTCATTAACTGCATGTGCATCTACAGAAAGTTCAGATCCTCAGGAAACTGGTCATACAAAAACTTCATACGAAGCACCTGTTGTTTCAGAAAAAACAGAAGAGGGTGAAACAAATCAGACTGCCGATGCAATTAAGCTTCCTTCTGCTTCAAAACCAAAATCATATTTTGCAAAAATCAATGATGAGATTGTAAAAAAAGTTGAAATTGGTTCTCCGGCCTCTTTAACAGAAGCTATGAACTCAATTCATAAATCAGAAGCAGACCTTACTCAAAACGAAAAGGTTCTTATATATATTGCTTCAGAAATGATGCGCATTTTGTGGTCATCGCAAAAAGTCAGCTGGACAACTTACAGCGTTTCTGATGAAACTCCATATACAGGTGCACTTAAATCTGTAAAAAACGGAATCTACGACACAAGTACAGGAAATACAGATTTTCTTTCGACATTCCTTCCGTCACTTGTATACCTCACTCCTAATATTACTGCCAATGTACAGGCTCAGTGTGAGCAGGGTATTCTTGCTTCTTTAAAAATCAATCCAGATTCTGTTGCAGCAAATTATCTTGCGGGGCTTTATTACGAAAGAAAAACTGAATATGTAAAAGCCGAACCTTATCTTAAAAAAGCATACGACGGTTCAGATACAATAGAAATTATTCTTGAATATGCAAAGGTTTTGAGCAAAAACGGAAAGTCGTCTTTAGCAGAAGAAGTTATGAAAAAGGCAGGGTCGAGCAACGCCTCTAATACAAGTCTTGCAGTATTAAAACAGAATGCTTACATTGCCTTTGAAAAAGGTGATTACACTGCAGCAGAAGAAGCAGTTGCCCGTGTTTTGCAGCAGACCCCGAATGACCTTGAATTTGTTTTGTTCCGTGCACGCATATTTATAGAAAAGAACGATTATATTCACGCAGTTTCACTTTTGGATATGTATGCACGCCAGAATGATACTAATATTGATTATTTAATTCTGCGAGCCAGAGTTCAGCTTGACTGGAGTAAAAATACAAACGCCGCTACAGAAACAATCGAAAAGGCAATGCAGCTTTACCCCGACAATGTAGATGCTCTTTTAATTGCAGCACGCATTTCTTCTATGACAGACGGCCCTGTTGCCGGAAAGTATGCAGACGAGCTTGCAGCAATTGTTCTGGAAAAATCTCCATCTAATAATGACGCACTTATTTATGCACTTGACGGTCTTGTTCAGCGCGAAAACTGGCAGGAAGCATATAACATTAGCAGCGGTCTTGTAAAAAAGCAGCCTGATAATGAAAACCTTATTCTTAAGCATGTAACTGTCTGCCTTAAGCTTGGTAGAAAAACAGAAGCAATGGAAGTTGCTCAAAGAGCATATAATTCAAATTCTTCAAATGAAACAATAACCCAAGCATATATTCTTGCAAGTACACAGGTTCTTTCGCGTGATGAATCAATAAAGCTTATAGATTCAATGCTTCCGAATGCCTCTTCAAAAATAAAAAGCTATTTGTACTACAGAAGAAGCTTCCTTGAACGCAGTGAAGAAACAGCTCTTGCCGATTTACGCTCAAGCCTCATTGCAAATCCACGTAACAGCGATGCACTTTTCCGTCTGTACGAAATCTATTACGACAAAAAAGACTACCGCAAAGCCCAATACTATCTGAAGCAGGTTGTCGCCATAAATCCAAATGATTCTTCTGTACGAAAACTGAATGAGGCGTTAACTCAGCTTATTCAATAACTGGATTGCCACGTCGCTGCGCTCCTCGCAATGACGTATCATTCCTGTCAGCGTCATTGCGAGCACGAAGTGCGTGGCAATCCAGAGTTTATCACTAGACACACCCCCGTATAAATGATATTCTAGTAAAATTGATAATAATATCAAAAAACATATTTAAAATAGGACGGAAAATATATGTCTTTCATTCCATTTTTGACTGCCGGCGCTGAACAGGCTGCAGGTCCTGCTAGTATGGCTACCGGTTTTATTCCTTTATTACTTATCATTGTAATATTCTATTTTTTCCTTATTCGCCCACAGAATAAAAAGCAGAAGCAGACAGAAAAAATGCTTGCCGCTCTTAAGAAGGGTGATAAAGTAATTACAATTGGTGGTATTCATGGTGTTGTTTCTTCTGTAAAAGAACACACTGTAATTGTAAAAGTTGATGACGACTGCAAAATCGAATTCAACCGCACAGCAATTTCTACTGTAGAACTTACAGACGCAGAAAAAGCTAAGCTTGAAGAAGAAGCTGCTGCTAAGAAACAGAAGAAATTTGCATTTGGTAAAGCAAAAAAATCAGACGAAGCCGCTGAACCTGTAAAAGAGACAGCCGCTGCGGAAGAAACTAAATAAATATAATTCGGGGTTAAATAAAAATGAACAAACGAACACGCTTGCTTATTCTTCTTGCTGTTCTTGCTATTTGTTTCGTTTTCCTCTGGCCATCAATCAGCTGGTATGCACGAACTCCTAAGGAAGTTCAGCAGCTTGCTTTGGGCTCTACGGAAAATATCAAGAACTATGCCGAAAGTAAGGCCGCAGAAGATGTACGCACAATCAAAAGCATGGCAAAAGATGCCGAAGCCGTTCTTGACGGTGAATTTGCATGGCTTAATAAAGAAGCTGCCAAACAGTACAAATCATACGGACAGAATGTTCCAGAAACAATGACAGTTAAAGCTGTTCTTGGTGCTTATGACACAGAGCTTGATTTTATGAATGTAATTCAGGCAAAGTATCGTGATGAAATTCTTAAGGCTAAGAAATATTACGATAACTCTGTAAAGCTTGGTCTTGACCTTTCTGGTGGTATGAACGTAATCGTTAAGGCAGATTTGGATGCAGCGCTTGAATCTCAGGGAGACACAGTTGCTGCAGACAGTGCTTCTGAATTCAAAAAAGAAGCAATGGCAAATGCTATTGAAAACCTTACAAGCCGTATCGATAAATTTGGTCTTACATCTCCTGTAATCAGACAGCAGGGTGATGACAGAATCTACATTGAAATTCCAGGTGCTGCTCAGGCAGATGCTATCAATACTTTGATTATGGGTAAGGGTATCCTTAATTTCCGTCTTTCAGATATGACTGCCACAGAATCATTTAAGACATATTATTCACAGCATCCGGCTAGCACATTCAATGCAGCTGGTGAACTTATGGATCCTTCAATCATTCCTGAAGACTGCGAAGTATTCGGTGTTTACGAAAAAGATTCATATGGTCTTGATGAACGCAAAGACTGGCTTGTTGTTAAGAAAGATATTGCTCTTGACGGTAAGCATGTTCAGTCTGCAGAAGTTCGCTCAGACCAGTACACAGGTCAGCCACAGGTTTGCTTTAATCTTGATGCAGAAGGAACAACAATTTTTGGTGAATTCACTGCTGCTCACGTAGGTGATTATCTTGCTATCGTAAGCGACAACAAGGTTAAATCAAATGCATGCATTCAGGATGCAATCAACACTGGTGCCGTTCAGCTTACTGGTGCATTCAGCCAGGAAGAAGCTAACAATATTAAAAAGGTATTGCAGACAGCTTGGCTCAACGTTCCACTTTCTGTAGAAAGCCAGCAGGTAATTGGTGCATCTCTTGGTGATGAAGCAATTCATCAGGGAATCATGGCAATTATCCTTGGTTTGAGCCTTATCCTTGTATTTATGTTTATCTTCTATAAGAAATCTGGTTTGAACGCAGTAGTTGCACAGATTTTGAACCTCTTTATGATGTTCTCAATCCTTTCTGCTTTCAACCTTACTCTTACACTTTCTTCTATTGCCGGTATGATTCTTACAATTGGTATGGCAGTAGATGCTAACGTTCTTGTATTTGAACGAATTAAAGAAGAGCTTAGAAACGGTAAGAGCCGCCCTGTTGCAATCTCTATGGGATTCGACAACGCATTCTGGGCAATTATGGACTCTAACATCACAACCTTTATTGCAGCAATCTTCCTTTCATGGCTTGGAACTGGTGCAATTCAGGGATTCGCAGTTTCACTTGCAATAGGTGTTGTTTCTTCTGTATTCACAGCTTTGTTCGTTTCACGCTTGATTTTCGACTTTGATACAGATGTCCTGCACGCAAAGAAAGTTAGCATTGCATGGGGGATTAAATAATGAAAAAGACACTTAGCTTTAATAAAGGATTTATTCCTTGTGCAATAATCAGTTGCGCAATCATTATTTTTGGAATTGTTGGAATGTTCACACGCGGAGTTAATCTTGGTATTGACTTTAAGCCTGGTCTTGTTGAAGAAGTTCGCGTTGCTCCTCCAGTAGCAGAAGTTACATACAGTGGTGCTGCAAAGGTTTCTCTTGATTTGAGTGCCGGACAGCTTGATGTTGTAATTACTGGTGTTGGAACAACAAACGAAACACGTTCAATCAACTTTAATGAAGTTACAACAGTTGGTGCACTTGCAACAGAAATGAACAAGATTGATGGCGTTAGCATGGTTGCAAAGAACTCATCTTTCCCAACAACAAAATTGTTCTTGAACTCTGCTGCTACAAATCAGCTTACAACAACTACACTTTATATTTATCCTGCTGGAACATCAGAAATCACAACTGACGATGTTCGCGATGCTCTTTCTTCAATCGAAGGCATTTCAATTAAACAGCTTGGTAATGGTGCAGATGCAAGCTATCAGATTCGTGCCGGTGTTGACGGAGAAGAATCTGGAGACGTAACTGCAAAAATCAACGAAAAGCTTTACAGCAAGTTTGGTAAGGAAAAGGTAGCAATCGTAAAGACAGACTTTATCGGTTCTTCTTTCTCTCACTCAATTGCAATTAAGTCTATCATTATGTTCGTGCTTACAGTAACACTTATCTGGCTGTATGCTGCAATCCGCTTCCACTGGGATTTCGCTCTTGGTTCGGTAATTGCCTTGATGCACGATACATTGATTATGTTTACTTTCATCATCTGGACACAGATGGAATTCTCTACAACTGTTCTTGCCGCTGTTCTTACAATCATCGGTTACTCAATCAACGCTACAGTCGTTATTCTTGACCGTATCCGTTATAACCTTAAGTTCATGACAGAAGCAAAGAACTTCAACGAGATTTTGAACAAGTCTTTGAGCGATACTTTAGTACGTTCTATTTTGACAACTGTTACAACATTGTTCGCAGTTGTTGCTTTGTTCGTATTCACAACAGGAAGCATCAAAGACTTCTCTCTCGCTCTTATCGTAGGTTTGATAAGTGGTGCATATTCTTCTATCTTCATTTCAAGCGCATTCATTTCTGCATGCCGCAAGAACTGGAGACCAGAATTTGGTGTACATCACTCATTGAAAGCTGCAAAGAAAGACGAGTAGTTTATAGATTCATCTGGGGTCCCTGAGCCTGTCGAAGGGCCCAAAAAAATAAACGTCATTGCGAGCGTAGCGAAGCAATCTACTCTCGCAATGACGTTTTTTTTATGCTATAGTGTTTTTATGAAGGTTATTCGTGCAAAGGTACTGGGTTTCTGTTTTGGAGTAAGACGTGCAGTTGAACTTGCAGAACAGGCTCTTGAAGAAAATAATGGAACAGTTTATTCTCTAGGTCCGCTAATCCATAACGAAAGTGCTCTGGCCGATTTACAGAGCAGGGGACTTTGTACTGTTGAAGAAAAAGACCTTCAGACAATTCCCGACGGAGCTACAGTAATAATTCGTGCACATGGAGTTTCTCCTAAAGTAACAGATGCTCTTGAAGCAAAAAATTGCAAAATAATAGACGCAACCTGTCCGCGCGTAAAAGCAAGCCAGAAAATGGTAGAGCGTTACACAAACCAGAACGATTACGTAATAATCAGCGGTGACAAAAATCACGGCGAAATGATCGGCATAGCAGGTTTTGCAGGCCGCAATTTTATCCAGATCCAGAACGAAGAAGAAGCCCGTTCAGTTGATATTCCCGGCAGCGACAAAATAAACGTAATCTTCATGAGCCAGACAACCTACAGCCCAAAAGAATTCGAAAAAATAGAATCAATCTTCCGCACAAAGTTCAAAAATCTGGCCGTAATGAATACAATCTGCCCCGCCACAAACGAACGCCAGGAAGCCCTGCTGGAGTTATGCAAACAGGTAGAAGGAGTGTTAGTAATTGGAGGCAAAACCTCCGCCAACACAAAACGTCTCTACCAGACTGCAAAAGAAAATTGCCCTCATGCAGCACATATTCAGTCGGCACAAGACATCCCGCAAGAATTTTATAGCTTAAAAACAATCGGTATAACTGCAGGGGCATCTACACCAGATAGTATAATTCGAGATGTGGAATCAATATTCAATAATTAAAACATAATCCAATTTGAAAAATACTGCCTGCGGAGTGGAAATTGGCTGGCTGCTGCTTCTGAGTTGTGCGTGCGGCAAGCTCAGCCCGCAGCAGACAGACAATTTCCACGGGAGCAGGCAGTATTTTTCCACATGAAACCATTTATAAACCCCTTATTGATTACATTCCATATCTACATTATAATAATAAGACTATGAGTAGATGTTTTGTTATGTTAAAGCCAGGTGTTGTAAATCGCCGTCTGGTAGGAGAGGTTATTGAACGCCTCGAGAAAAAAGGATTCAAACTTGTTGCAATGAAGATGGTTCATGTTTCAAAGGACCTTGCTGCTAAACATTATGCAGAGCACGAAGGTAAGCCGTTTTATGAGGGTTTGGTGGATTACATTACTTCGGGTCCGGTTATTGCAATGGTATGGCAGGCAGATGATTGTGTTGCCTTAATCAGAAAATTTGTTGGTTCTACAAAGCCTAGCGAAGCTCAGCCTGGAACTATCCGTGGAGACTACTGTATTCATACAGAACGCAATATTATTCACGCTTCTGACAGCGACGAAAGTGCCGCACGCGAAATCGCACTCTGGTTCAAAGAAGACGAAGTATTTGACTGGAAGGACTGCGAGGACGGCTGGTATTAGACGATAATCGAAAATCCGTTAAAAAACGAGCCGAACAGGGTCGTTTTAGGATTATCGATAGAATGTCTCAGAGCGACAGCTGTGCTGGCGCGACTCGTTTACTTTGGGAGGCACTGAGTATATATGGGTGAAAAAACAGTTGGTATAATCGGTGGCGGTGCCTGGGGAACTGGTATTGCTCAGGCGCTTGCACGTGGCGGTAACAAGGTTGAAATCTGGGCTCTGGAAGAGGATGTTGTTGCTTCTATAAATAACGAGCACGAAAACAAACGCTTCCTTCCTGGCTTTAAGCTTGAGCCTTCGATTACCTGTTCAAATGATATCTGGCAGGTAGCCTTTGGAAAAGAATTTATTTTTGTAGCGTCTCCATCAATCTTTTTGGCAAGCACGCTCGAAAAAATTAATACTGTTCCAAACATTGTTGATGGTTCTACAGTAATTGCCGCTCTTACAAAAGGCTTTGTTCCTTCTAAAAGCGGTCCAAAGCTTATTCTTGAAACAATAGAATCGGCACTCCCTGAAGTTTATAAGGACTGCACTGTTTATGTTGCAGGTCCAAGTCATGCAGAAGAGGTTGCAATGGGCAAAATCACAGGTCTTGTTGCAGCTTCTTTAAATCCAAAAAATTCTATCCGTGTCCGCGAGCTTTTAAAAGTTCCGGGTCTTATGGTTTTTTCAAGCTTTGATATTATTGGTACTCAGATTTGTGCCGCTGCTAAAAACGTAGTTGCTGCAGTTTATGGCGCAATGGATGCAATTGCAGAAACAAGTGATATTGTAGGAGACAACACAGAATCACTTTTGCTTGCAGCCGGCTTGAATGAAATCCAGACTCTTGGTTTTGCAATGGGTGCAACTCATGCAGAAACCTTTACATCAGTAAGCGGAGTAGGCGATCTTGATGTAACCTGCAAATCAAAATACGGACGCAACCGCCGCTTTGGACAGGATATTGTAAAAACAGATATGCTTTCACGCTTTAAGGATATTGATGACCTTATTGCAAACGTAGGAAAAATCGGTTACCTGCCGGAAGGTGCAATTGCCTGTAAATACGTTCACGAAATTGCCCAGAAAAAAGACCTCAAGCTTCCTTTGTGTAACGCCTTGTACAGAGTTTTGAATAAAGAAAGCACAGTAGAGCAGATGGTAAAAGAGTTACTGAATTTGTAATAAAGATTGTCGGGTCAAGCCCGACAATGACAAAGTGTGTCATTCCCGTGCTTGACACGGGAATCTTTTATATGATGGAGTAAAAATGTTAGAAAAAATCACCAGCACATTTAGTGGAATATTTCAGAAAATCAGCGGTAAATCTACAATTACCGAAAAGAATATAGAGGATGCAGTAGAAGAAATTAAAATGGCCCTGCTCGAAGCCGATGTAAACCTTCGTGTTGTACGCCGTTTTGTTAATTCTACTATTGAAGAAGCCAAGGGAGAAAAGGTTCTCCGCTCTGTAAATCCGGGCCAGCAGTTTACAAAGATCATCTATGACAAGATGGTCAGCATGCTCGGTGATACAAAAACAGATCTTCACCTTAAGGGACCTGATACTCAGTCTGTAATCCTTATGCTTGGTCTTCAGGGTGCCGGTAAAACTACTGCTGCCCACAAGCTTGCCGCCCGCCTTCAAAAAGATGGACGCAAAGTTCTTCTTGCTGCCTGTGACTTGGTTCGTCCTGCAGCCGTAGAACAATTAAGCCAGCTTGGAGCCAAAATCGGTGTTCCGGTTTATAAAGAAAATTCAAAAGATGCCGTACGCAATGCACAGGATTCAATAGACTTTGCACGCAAAAACGGTTACGACACAATTATCATAGATACTGCCGGTCGTCTTCAGATTGATGAAGAAATGATGGCCGAGCTTGTAAAAATCAAAAAGGCAACTGACCCTGTAGAAGTTCTGCTTGTTGCCGATGCAATGACCGGTCAGAATGCCGTTGATATTGCAAAGAGCTTTGACGAACAGCTTGGACTTACTGGTGTTATCCTTACCAAGTTTGACTCCGATGCCCGTGGTGGTGCGGCTCTTTCTCTTAAAACAATTACAGGAAAACCAATCCTCTTTATTGGTACCGGCGAAAAAACAGAAGACTTTGAAGTATTCCATCCTGAACGAATTGCAAGCCGCATTCTTGGCATGGGCGATGTTGTTTCCCTCGTAGAAAAAGCCCAGGAAACCATGGACGAAGAAGCCGCCCTCAAAATGCAGAAAAAGCTTCAGCGGAACGAGTTCACTTTGCAGGATTATCTTGAACAGTTCCAGCAGGTTAAAAAAATGGGCAACATGCAGTCTATCATGGATATGATTCCAGGTATGAGCGGCATGGACGCTTCGCAAATGGATATGAGCGGCATGAAAAAGAACGAAGCCATTATCCAGAGCATGACCTACAAAGAACGACTGAACCATCTTATCATTGGACCAAGTCGCCGCAAGCGCATTGCAAAGGGCAGCGGTACAACAGTAGCCGACGTAAACAAACTCCTTAAACAGTTTGAAAAAACAAAACTCATGATGAAAAAAATGTCCCGCAACAAAGGCATGCAAAACCGCATGATGAGCCAGATGGGCCTTGGCGGCATGGGCGGTACCGGCGGAATGGGTGGCCTTGGCGGTCTTGACCCAAGTGCCCTCAAAGGCATGGACATGAGTAAGCTTCAGGATCTGGCAAAAAGATTCAGATAAAACCTCACGCAAACATGAACAGTCTCCTCCCGTCATTGCGAGCCGTAGGCGAAGCAATCCATTTATAGAAAAAAACTCTTGCAAAAAAACGAAACACTGAGTAAAATTACTTAATAGACTGAGTAAATATACTCAATGCACTGAGTAATTTTACTCAGTCTTTGGAGGTATTTTTATGGAGCGAACTGTCTATATTTCTGAATTAAAAAAGCGACTTGCAGAAAAAAGAAAATTTATTCAAGTTGTAGCAGGTCCTCGTCAGGTTGGAAAAACAACAATCATAAATCAACTTCTGGAAAAAACAAAGTATAATTATATTTATGAAACAGGTGATGCCATAGAAGGTAATCCTTCTGCATGGATTGAGCAAATCTGGAATACTGCAAGGTTAAGAATAAAATCTGGAATTAAGGAAGTTATTCTAATTATTGACGAAATACAAAAACTGAATAACTGGAGTGAAATTGTAAAAAAGCTTTGGGATGAAGATACTCGTAATAAAACAAATATAAAGGTTATTTTAAGTGGTTCTTCAAGGCTGCTAATTAAAAAGGGTTTATCAGAATCATTGCATGGACGATTTGAATTAATTCAAATTCCTCACTGGACTTTTGAAGAAATGAAAAAAGCTTTTGGTTTTTCGTTGGAGCAATATATATATTTTGGTGGATATCCTGGTGCTGCTCATCTTATCAAAGATGAAAATCGATGGAAAAACTATATGAGAGATTCAATCATCGAAACAAGTATATCAAAAGATATTCTTATGCTCACAACAATCACAAAACCCGCCCTATTACGACAGGTTTTTGATTTAGGAACTAAATATACTTCACAAATCCTTTCATATAATAAAATGCTTGGAACATTAACAGATGCAGGTAATACAGTAACAATTGCACATTATCTGGAACTGCTTTCGCAAAGTGGATTACTTGGAGGATTACAAAAATATTCTGGCAGTGAACAGCATTCAAAATCATCCAGTCCAAAGTTACAAGTCTTCAATAATGCTCTTTTTTCTGCTGTAACAAATAAGACTTTTGAAGCTGTAAAATCAACTCCAGATCTTTGGGGACGGTTTGTAGAGTCTTGTATAGGTACACATTTAATAAACAATGCTCCTTTATGTAATTACAAGCTTCTTTATTGGCGTGATGGTAATGATGAAGTTGATTTTGTTATTACCCGCGGAGAAGAAATCTGTGGCATAGAAGTTAAAAGCGGACTTAGAACGACAAATCAAGGAATGTCTGTGTTTAAAACCAAATATCCAAAAGCAAAAATGTATGTAGTAAGCGCAATTCCTTCAGATAATTCCGGCTGCATCAAACTTGAAGAATTCTTAAAGCTGTCACCGGATGTGTTGTTTTAGAAATAAACTCCATGTTCAATGCGAGTAAGAACATCCATCACTTGTTCTGAACCTGATTGAGAATTAAGAAGGGTTAGGGGAGTGTTTCCATTTAAATCAGGATTAGACTTTTCCAACCATAAAGCAGCCTTTTCGTGAGAACCAAAGATTTCTTTTGCTTTTAGAAATACAGGATTATTAGATTCAGCTAACTTAGGCATATGAAACCTCCTGTATTTTAATATAGAGGTATTGAGAAAGAAAAACAAGTGTCGTTTTTGTGAAATATGTTTACAGAATTTTATAAATCAGCATCTGCAAGTGATTTTATAAGCGTTTGAAGTGTTTCATCAACAATGCGTTTCTTTTTTGGTGAAAGTTTTGAATAGGTAGGATCTAGTATTTTGAAATGATTATCCGAGACAAAATCGCTTTTTTCTTTTCCTGTAACAAGGTATTCCACACTGACATTTAATGCATTCGCAATTTTTACAGCTGCATCGACTGGAGGAAGAGAGCTCTTTTCTCTTAGATAATTATCCAGAGTCCTTCGACTTATTCCTGTTTTAGTTGCAAGTTCTTTTACGAGAACTCCTTGATAGGACAGCTCTGATTTAAGGTTTTCTTTAAAACTCATACCGTATAATACGTTGAATTAAGTATTAAAAATTGACAAACTGTTAATAGTGAGTTATTATTTATCAATATCTGTTATAAGTAAGTAATAATTTGTGAAAATACCATAATTAGCGTGATTTAAGGGTTTCAATATGAATAATTTTAAGAAAAAATTAACTAACATTCTATTTTTTTTGTGTTTTGGAATCCTCTTTTTTTCATGTGCTTCAACGAATAAAGTAATTAGTGATGAAATGATGGAACCAATATTGGATGAAGAATTTCCAAAAATGGAAGAATCAATTGATGGTAATTGGACATTAAAACGAAAACCCTCTGTTATAGTTTTCTTTTGTTATGACGAACGTTTTGGTGAAAATACTGTGACAGTAATCTCAAATTGGATTCAGTCTAATTTGGAAAGCAGATTTGTAAGATCTGGAAACTACAAAGTAATAGATAAACAAAATCTGGATAGAATTTTAAAAGAACAGAAATTTCAGCAATCAGGATATGTTGATGATAAAATAATGGTTGATATGGGACGTGAGCTTGGTGGTAACTACATGGTCATCTCAAAAATAAATCAATATGGTATGTTCGAAGCAAAGATAACAAATATTGAAACTGCAGAACTAATCTATTCTTCTAGTAAAAAGATTGATAAAAACTCCAAGGTGGCAAAATGACGAAAGCTTCATTGTTTTTTATTATCCTCGCTTTGATTGTTTGCATTTGCATAAACTCAAAAACTAAAAAAGTTACAAAAGCCGCTTATGATAGAGGACAAAAAAACGGTTATGATTCTGGATATTCTTTAGTTGAAGAAGAGTATAAGAAAAAAATAGATGACATAACAGCAGAATACAACAAGAAGATAGTTGCTCAGACAAAGTTGTACGAAGGTAAAATAAAAGAATCTTCAGAAAGTGGTTTCCAAGATGGAAAAAAACAAAAACAAACTGAAGTAGAATCAAATTTAGCAAAGACCGCTGCTGAGAAAGAAAAAAAACAAAATTGGAATGATGTTTTGTTTGATGTAAAGAATAATTAAATTTGGGGAGTTTGTAAATTGAAAGGAGATGGTTTTGTTTTTATTATTTGCCTCATAATAGTATTTTTTGTTGGAATTAAGGGATGTTCAAATAGAAGTGAATTAAATCTAAAAAAAGAAGAAGACAGAGGATATAATACAGGTTTTTCTAAGGGCCAGGTTGAAGCAGAAAGTTATTACAAGAAGAAAATGGAACAGGAAATTAATAACTTTGAAAACAAATTATCAACCGACAAAGTTAATTATGAGAATAAAGTTTCAGAAGCATATTCAGAGGGGCTGCAGCAGGGGATAGAAACAATGACTAAAGAAATTGAAGCGGTAATTGAAATAAACGAAGATAATAAAAAAGCAACAAAAAAGAAATCTAAGAAAAACTGGAATGAAATAATTTCAAAAGATGGAGAATAAATTGATTAATAAAAGATTATTTATTGAGATTCTTTTAGTTTTTATTTTTGTTCCTCTATTTGCAGCAGCACCTAAATGGTTAACAGAGTTAGAAAAGGTTTATCCTACGAATAATTACATAAGAATGATAGGTGAGGGTGATTCAATAAAACAAGCTGAAACAGAAGCTCTTTCATCTATTTCATTAAGTTTTAATGCCAAAACAAAAGTTATAAACAATGCCATTAAAGATTACAATTCTATTATTGAAGAAAATAAAACTAAAATTTCAAAATCGTATTCTTTAACACAAGAGACAACAATAACATCTGAAGCAGAATTCCTATGTGTTCAGTTTTCAGAACCATATTATGATAAAAAGAAGAAAGTATATTATGTAGTAGGATATATAGACAGAACAGAAGCTTCTGAGTATTACGATCAGAAAATATATGTTCTAACAACTACAATACAAACTATATTGGATTCTGCTACAGATGAAACTGAGTCTTTGTACTCAGTATTAAATTATCAAAAAGCTTCTAAGCTTTCAAAACTGATTCAATATTATATAGATGCTGCGGTGATAATTAATCCTTCGGAGTCTGAAAAATACAAAGAAAATATAAATCTTATTGCTTCAATTGAGGGCCTCGTAAATACCCAAAAGAATAAGATTAGTTTTTCTGTTGATTGTAATGATAAACAATATAGTTCAATTTGCACCGCCATTAGCAGCATCCTTCAAGAAAGTGGCTTTGTATTAACTAAAAGTAAACCTATGTATTATATATTTGTTGACTTGCATTTTACTGAAGAAGTATATGATGCTGGGAACTTTGTTAGACCAGATATGAATATAACAATAACAAATAGAGCAGGGGAATCTATTGATTCTTATTCTCAAGTATATCCAAGATACAGTCATAATACTATGGAGAATGCATATAATCTTGCATTAGTTAGACTTCAGCAGGATTTGGAAGAAAATTTTTTAATAGCTTATAGAGGCGATTAAATAAGATTATTTTATCTAAATTGGAGGAGGATAAAATGAAAACAACAAAATGGGTAATTGTTATGCTTGCTGGAGTAATATTACTTGCTTCATGTGCATCAACACCAAAAACAAAATCAAAGGCAAAAGATATTTCGCCCACAGTTGAAATTGTTGAACACAAGGGAACTGCATGGGGAATTGATCAGCCTGCCTGGGTTGCAGAAGTAATTGGTACTGTAAATCAAAAATCTTTGTGTAAAGCTCTAGGACTTACTGATAAGAAGATTTGGGTTCTTACACGTTCTGGTGAAGAATTAGAGTTTCTACAGAACTGGGTAGATCAGGTCGATGCTCGTTCAGAGATTGCTGCAGCTATAAATCAAAGAATTGAAGATACTGTTATAGCTGAATTAAGAGGTTCTGATTCAAAGATTGACAGTAAAGAAATTGAACGAATTTCTAAACGTGCTGCAAATGTAAATACAGCCGGTCTTGAAAAAGAAACTGATTGGTGGACAAAGACTCGTCAGGTTAATGTTGATGCTTCTGAATATACATACCAATACAACTATTTAGTAATCTATTCAATGAATGAAGATTTGTTCAAAAAGCAATTAAATCTCTCTCTTGAAAATATTAAGAATGAAGTTTCAGAAGATTTGATTAGAAAAATTACTGAAGAAGTAATGGAACAGTCTGTCGTAAAGGCTGAATAATTATAAATAAAAACAGTTGGAGGATTATTATGACTGAAAGAATTAATGTTGCAACAAAAACTTTATTAAATCGTGTAAGAGCTGTAATTGCTCTTATTTTTTGGATAATAATTGGAATTATTGCATTTGTTTGGATAAATGATGGATATTATGATGATTTTGCATGGTTAGGAATAGTTGGAGGGCTTGTCATTGGTATTATTAGACTATTTATTATCAATGATAAATATGCATGGCAAGTTGCGACTATTGAAGAAATTCGTGATATAAAGAAAATCTTAGAAACAAACGGAAAAGAAATAAACAGTTCAATATCTGCAGATTCCGAAGAAAAAAAACTGGAAAAGAAAGAACCAACAATAAGAGAAGGTTATGAAATCATTGAAAAAGATGGAAAGAAATTTGCAATAGTAAAAAATGGAAATCCAGATAATGTTTATTGCCCATATTGTTATACACAAATAAATCCTAAATTTGATACTTGTATAAATTGCAATAAAAAACTATAAACTTTTATTGTTTAAAAAATCTTTATTACTTCCTGCGGGGTTTTTAAGGGGCGCAGCCCCTTAGGAGAGGGGGCAGCGGAAAACACCGCAGGTGGTTGAAGCGAGGGGCAGGCGCCCCTTTTTTTATTATATAATAACAAAATTTTAATCCCCTCTTGTTATTGATTATATTCTCATTCCGCTATACCATTAACTTATGTCTAAACTCAAAAAACTGTTAACCGGCTTGGAGAAAAAGTACATTTTTAGTTCTATGATGTCGCCGGTTGTTATGATTGGCGAAGTTGTAATGGAAGTTATCATTCCTTTCATTATGGCAAAGATTATTGATGATGGCATTGGCGGAAACGGTGGAGCTGGAGACCTTTCTTTTGTTGTTCGTTACGGGCTTTTGATGATTGGTTGTGCCTGTGTTTCGCTTTTGTGTGGTGTGCTTGGAACTTTCTGTTCTACTTATGGTGCACAGGGCTTTGGCTGCACTCTTCGTAAGCGCATTTTCAACAAAATCCAGGATTTTTCATTTGCAAATATAGACAAATTCAGCACTGCTTCACTTATTACCCGACTTACTACAGATGTAAATATGGCTCAGAACGTTTACCGTATGCTTATTCATATGTGCGTTCGTTCTCCGTTCATGCTTATTGCGGGTACAATTATGGCATTTAAGATTAATTCGCGCCTTGCTGTGCTTTTCCTTATTGCTGTTCCTGTTATTGCAATTGGTATTCTTATTATTTCTTCTATTGCACATCCACGCTTTGAACGAATGATGAAAAAGTTTGACGGGCTTAATGCTGCAATTCAGGAAAATCTTATTGGTATTAGAATTGTAAAAGCTTATGTACGCGGTGAATACGAAGAAGAAAAATTCCGTAAGGCCGCAGATGATGTTCGTACAGCTCAGGTTAAGGCAGAAAAAGTAATTATCTTTAACATGCCGCTCATGATGCTTGTAATGTATGTTTCCATGATTGCTGTAATGTGGTTTGGTGGAAAACAGGTAGTTGCAGGTACAATGCTCAGCGGTGAACTTATAAGCTTCTTTACTTATGTAACTCAGGTTCTTTCTTCACTCATGATGCTTGGTATGGTGTTTGTTTCGCTCATCATGGTAAAGGCTTCTAACAAACGTATTATTGAAGTTCTTGATGAAAAATCTGATATTACAAACCCGGCTAATCCAGTTATGGAAGTTCCCGACGGTTCAGTTGAATTTGACAATGTAAGCTTCAGCTACAATAAAAAAGCCGATAATTGCATTTTGCGCGACATAAACTTAAAAATTAAAAGCGGTCAGGTTGTAGGAATTATTGGAGGAACCGGTTCTTCTAAAACTTCACTCGTTTCACTTCTTCCACGACTTTATGATGTATTCAGTGGCTCTGTAAAAATCGGTGGTCACGATGTTCGTGATTATGATATTTCTGTTCTGCGCGACAGTGTTGCAATGGTACTTCAAAAGAACGTTCTTTTCAGCGGTACAATCAAAGAAAACTTACGCTGGGGTAACCCTGATGCAACAGACGAGCAAATTAAAAAGGCTTGCCAGGCAGCAGATGCAGACAGCTTTGTTAGTTCTTTCCCTGACGGTTATGAAACTATGCTTGGACAGGGTGGTGTAAACGTAAGCGGCGGTCAGAAGCAGCGACTTTGTATTGCACGTGCACTCTTAAAAAATCCAAAAATCCTTATTCTGGATGACAGTACTTCTGCCGTAGATACTGCTACAGAAACAAGAATCCGTACAGCTTTGCGCGACATTGCTCCGGAAACTACAAAAATCATTATTGCACAGCGCATTTCTTCTGTAAAAGAGGCAGACATAATTTTTGTTCTGGACGAAGGTGCATTAAGCGGCTTTGGAACTCACGACGAGCTTCTTGCTAAAAACAAAATCTACCGCGAAGTATTTGAATCGCAGCAGCAGGGTAGCGGAGATGCAGACCTTGCAGGAGGTGAAGACTAATGCCACCACGAAGAGGATTTGCCAAACCAAAAAATGCAAAAGGTACAATAAAAAGAATCATAAAATACATGGGAAAATACAAGGTACTCTGGCCAATTGTTTTTCTGTGCGTTCTTATAAACTCGCTTACCGGAGTTGCCGGTGCTTATTTAATTAAGCCTGCACTCAATAATTATATTATTCCAATGATAGGCTCACAGAATCCTGATTTTACAGGATTTTCACACCTGCTTGTTGCAGTTCTTGCAATGTTCCTTTTAGGAGTAATTTCTTCTTACTGTAACTCGCGCCTTATGCTCTATATTTCTACAAATCTTTTGTACAATATCCGCTGTGATTTGTTTGAGCATCTTGAAAAGCTTCCTGTAAGATTTTACGACGAGCGTACTCACGGAGAATTAATGTCGCGCTTTACAAACGATACAGACACACTCCGCGAAATGATGAGCCAGACTATTCCACAGCTGTTTTCTTCTTCGCTCACAGTAATTTCTGTTTTTGTAATGATGATTATTCTTAGCCCAATGCTCACTCTTGTAATGATTATTACAATGATTTTGATTACAAGACTGATTATGGGTATTGGTAAACGTTCTGCAAATGCATTCCGCCAGAATCAGATGTGCATTGGAAAAATGAACGGTTTTATAGAAGAAATGATTGAAGGTCAGAAGGTTGTAAAGGTATTTAATCACGAAACACACGCCAAAACTGAATTCAATAATCTTGCAGATGATCTTCGTAAAGCCGGAACTGCAGCCATGACCTTTGGTGGACTTATGTGGCCTATTATGGGAAACAGTGCTCATATTCAGTATGCAATTGTTTCTATGGTAGCCGCCGCTGTTGGAATTATGCAGCACGCAGGTACAGCACCAACAAACTTTTTGCTTGGAACCCTTAATATTGGTACTATTGCAGCATTCCTTCAGTATACACGCTCGTTCAGTCAGCCAATTTCCATGATGAGTCAGCAGGCAACAAGTGTATTAAATGCTCTTGCCGGTGCAGAAAGAATCTTTGGAATTATTGATGAACTCCCTGAAGTTGATGAAGGAGACTATGCTCTTGTAAATGCCTGTGAAGCAAAACAGGATGGAAAAGAAGTTCTTGTACAGTCATTTGCAAACACCGGAACATGGGCATGGAAAAATCCTGCAGACGGCTCGCTTAAAAAACTCAATGGCGAAGTTGTATTTGACCACGTTTCATTCAGTTATGTTCCCGAAAAAGAAGTTCTTAGCGACATAAACATTCATGCAAAACCTGGTCAGAAAATTGCGCTTGTTGGTTCTACAGGTTCTGGTAAAACTACAACAATAAATCTTCTTACACGCTTTTATGATGTTGAAGAGGGTAAAGGCCAGATTACTTATGACGGCATTCCTATTAATGAAATAAGTAAAGATGCATTGCGCCGTTCTCTTGGAATGGTTCAGCAGAATACACACCTTTTCACAGGTACAATCCGCGAAAATATCCGTTATGGAAATTTGAATGCCAGCGATGCTCAGGTTTACGAAGCAGCCAAACTTGCAAATGCAGATCATTTTATCCGTCATCTTGAAAACGGTTACGATACTGTAATTACAGGAGACGGTGCAAGTCTTAGCCAGGGTCAGCGCCAGTTACTCGCCATTGCACGTGCCGCAGTTGCAGATCCTCCTGTTTTGATTTTGGATGAAGCAACTTCTTCTATTGATACTCGTACAGAAGCACTCATTGAAAAAGGTATGGACTCTCTTATGAGTGGACGTACAACCTTTGTAATTGCGCACCGTCTTTCTACAGTACGCAATGCAGATGAGATTATTGTTCTGGAACACGGAAAAATCATAGAACGAGGAACTCACGACCAGCTTATTGATGCAAAAGGACGTTATTACTTTTTATACACAGGTAATAGAATTACATTAGACGAATAGAAAAACCTGTGTTATAATAGAATTTATAAATGAAAAGAAAAATCGCGGTACTTGCAAACGGCTGGAATCATCTTAGTATTGCGAGCGCCCTCAAAGGTATCCGCAGCGTTACGGATAAACTTAACATCGATGTTTTTCTCTTTTTAAGCTTTGCCGCATTTGCTCAGTCACAGGCACGTAATGATGGTGAAGATTCTGTATTTGATATAACTGATTATTCTGAGTTTGACGGTGTAATCATTTTTTCAGGCATGCTCAATTCTCAGAAAACACCCGAAAGAATTGCTAAAATTATTGTTGAACACAAAGTACCTGGCGTTAGTGTAGGCTGGCCTCTTGAAGGACTTGACTTTGTTGGTATAGATAACTTCAAGGGTATGTTCGAAATGGTTGATCATCTTGTTAAGGAACATAACATAAAAAAGCCTGTTTTCCTTGCCGGAACTATAGATCATCCCGATTCAAATGACCGTATAAACGCAACAAGACAGGCTCTTGAAATGAATGGCATCGAACTTCCTGATGACCGCATTTACTATACAAACTGGGAATATCTTACTGCCATGAAAGCTGCAAAGGAGTATGCCCAGAGCAAAAATCCGCCTGATGCCTTTATTTGTGCAAATGACTATAACGCAATTGCTACTATAGTAGGACTTAACGAGCTTGGGTATTCAGTACCAAAAGATTTTATTGTCACAGGGTTTGATAAAATTGCTCATGCCGAAACTTTCTATCCTTCAATTACAACTGTATATCAGGATTATGAAAAAATCGGTTATATTGCTGCCTGGCAGCTTATGGAAAAAGTAGAAGGCACTTCGCATGCCGACCAGGTTGTTGTATCTTCATCTTTTGTAAAAAACGAAAGCTGCGGTTGTAAACAGACTCACGAAGCCGAAGAGGTAAGACACCAGTTTTGTATAAATGCCTATATGAAAGAAATGGAAAGCCTTATCAGTCAGGCTGAATCGGCCGAAATGGCTGGAAATCTTTTTACAGGCTCAACCTACGAAGATTTTAAGAAGAATATCCTTAAGTATTATAAAGAAAAAAATAATTTCAAAGGCCACGATTTTTATTTTATTCTTGATGATAATGCCCGTAAGACTATTAAAAGCAGTTCTTTTCCGATTCAAAAAAAGTATTCAAATAAAATGTGCTGTCTTGTTGCCGTAAAAGACGGAATAGCAGAATATAAAGGGGACTTTCAGCGCAAGGAACTTTTCCCCGGTTACGAAAAGGGTGACAAGCCTAAGGTTTATACCTTTACTTCCATGCACTATGATGACAACCTGTTCGGCTATATAGTTTTGAGCGATTCAATTGAACATATTCAGGATACTTCATTAAATCATTATATGATTCAGATGAACTACAACCTGGAACAGTTCCGCCGCAATTGCCGCTTTGATGAATTAAACAAGGCTTTGCGCAATATTTCTAATACAGACCAGCTTACCGGCTTAAATAACCGATTTGGTATGGAGCAGAATGCCGTTCCGGTGCTTGAACAGGCAAACAAAAAGAATCAGAAATGTGCAATTATGTTTGCAGATATTAACCGTATGAAGCATATCAATGATAACTTTGGACATCTTCATGGTGACCTTGCAATTCGAACAGTTGCTTCTTCTTTGCTTAAGGAAATGCCTGAAGGCTGGGTTGGTATCCGCTATGGTGGCGATGAATTTATTTCTGTAGGGGTTTGTAAATCTGAAAAAATCGTAAAGGATTATATTGACCGTCTGAACGAAACCTTGCGCAAGCAGGTAGAAGGCATGCATCTTGCGTACCCGCTTACAATAAGCTGTGGTTATATTCTTTCAGATCCAACGGCTACTACAACTCTCGTTGATTACATTAATCAGGCAGACAGCATAATGTATGTTCACAAGCAGAAAACCTACGAAAACGAAAAAGCCGAAAAACAAGATGTATCTTCAGATATAAAATCCCTCGACGAACTTCCACACATGAAATAGCGCGGTCTCTGAGCTTGTCGAAGGGCTAATTGAAAACAATTCCTTTTTCCATTATAATTTTTGCAATATTTTAAATGCTTTTATTGAATGGAGGAAGGAATATGAAAGCAATTGAACTTGAAAAAGCATACGATCCTAAAAGCTTTGAAGATCGTATCTACAGCGAATGGGAAAGCAAAGGTTATTTTAAGCCGGCCAGCGATGAAGCAAGCCCGGTACATTGTCAGTGTGAAAAATGTCAGTCTACATATTCCGTCGTCATTCCTCCTCCAAATGTAACTGGTGTTCTTCATATGGGTCACGGACTCAACAACACCTTACAGGATATCGTAGTTCGCTATCACCGCATGAAGGGTGATAATACTTTGTGGCTCACTGGTA
The DNA here is from genome assembly GCA_017551545.1 of Treponema sp. GTDB lineage: Bacteria > Spirochaetota > Spirochaetia > Treponematales > Treponemataceae > Treponema_D. Next base: position 141,654 of record JAFZLJ010000080.1, read on the forward strand.
CAGATCACGCAGGTATTGCAACTCAGAACGTAGTAGAAAGACAGCTCAAAAAAGAAGGCCTTACACGTAACGACCTTGGACGCGAAAAATTTCTGGAACGCACCTGGGCAGTTAAAGAAGACCATCATAATACAATTGTAAAACAGCAGAAAAAGCTTGGTAACTCAACAGACTGGGAACGCGAGCGCTTTACTTATGATGAAGGACTTAGTGCTGCAGTTCGCGATGTATTCGTAACTTTGTATGAACGCGGACTTATGTATCGTGGTAAACGCCTTGTAAACTGGTGTCCTCGTTGTGGTACAGCTTTGGCAGATGATGAAGTAGACCACGAAGATACACAGGGTGCCATGTATCATATTTATTATGAATACGCAGACGGCAGCGGAAAGATTGAAGTTGCAACAACTCGTCCTGAAACATTCTTTGGTGATACTGCTGTTGCCGTAAATCCGACTGATGAGCGCTATACAAAGCTTGTTGGCAAGATGCTCAAGCTTCCGCTAACAGGAAAAGAAATCCCGATTATTGCAGATGACTATGTAGATAAAGAGTTTGGAACAGGTATGGTAAAAATCACACCTGCTCATGACCCTAACGACTGGGAAGTAGGACTCCGCCACAACCTTGAAGTTGTAAATCTTCTTACTCCGGACGGACGCATGAACGAAAACGTTCCTGAAAAATACCGCGGACTTAAACCTGAACAGGCAAGAGCTCTTGTAATAGAAGATTTAACTGCAGCAGACCTTTTCAAGGGTGAAGAAAAAATGGTTCACTCTGTAGGTCACTGCTACCGCTGTAAGACTGTAGTTGAGCCATATCTTAGCGACCAGTGGTTTGTAAAGATGAAGCCAATGGCAGACAAGGCCTTAGCCGCATGGAAAAAAGGTGAAATTCAGTTCTTCCCGCAGAAATGGGAAAATACATATGAACAGTGGCTCGTAAATATCCGCGACTGGTGTGTAAGCCGCCAGATCTGGTGGGGTCACAGAATCCCAGTTTGGTACTGCCAGAAGTGTGGTGAAGTAATAGTTAGCCGCACAGACCCGGATAAGTGTCCAAAATGCGGTTGCGGGGCAGCAGACCTCAAGCAGGATGAAGACGTACTCGACACATGGTTCAGTTCTTGGCTCTGGCCGTTCAGTACTTTGGGCTGGCCACAGGAAACTGATGACCTTAAGAAGTTCTATCCTACAACAGCACTTGTTACTGCATATGATATTATCTTCTTCTGGGTTAGCCGCATGATTATGGCTGGTCTTGAGTTTACAGGAAAAGCTCCTTTCCACGATATTTACATTCACGGACTTGTTCGCGATAAGCAGGGCCGCAAGATGTCTAAGTCTCTTGGAAACGGAATGGACCCTCTTGAAATTATTGACATGTACGGTGCCGACGCTCTTAAGTTCACACTCGGATTTATGTGCGCTCAGGGACAGGATGTGCTTATTGATAAGGATTCTTTCAAGCTTGGTTCACGTTTCTGTAATAAAGTTTGGAACGCAAGCCGCTACCTTTTGGGAAATCTGGAAGGCAGAAACCTTGTTCCGGTTACAGATACAGACCTTACAGAACTTGATAAATGGATTTACAGCCGTTTGAACAATGCTGCTAAAATTGCACGCGAAGCTTTGGAATCTTACCGCTACAATGATGCAGCCAGTGCACTTATGGAATATTTCTGGAATGAATTCTGCGACTGGTATGTAGAAGCAACAAAGATTAACTTTAAGAACGGTGATGATAAAGAAAAAGACAGACAGGCTAGTGTTCTTATGAACATCCTTGAAGAAAACCTTCGTCTTTTGCATCCATATCTTCCGTTTGTTACAGAAGAAATCTATGCAAAGCTTCCTGTTAAAAAGCACGAAGGCATGCTCATTACAGCACCTTATCCGGAGGTTCTTGCAAGCAGAGAAAATCCTGCAATTGAAGCACGCTTTGAAGTTCTTAAGGAACTCATTACTAAAACCCGTGCACTCCGCGTAGACTGTGGTATTGATCCTGCAAATAAAATCAATATTGCTATCCGCGTTGAAAAGGGTAGTGAAGCAGAAGTTTGCCGCGAAAAGGTAGAAATGATTCAGCTGCTTGCAGGTATTGCAAAGATTGACTTTGTAGAGTCTAAGCCTGAATCTTCAATTGGTACAGTTGGAAAGGGCTTTGAGTCGTTTATTCTTGTTGATGAAAATATCAATAAGGAACAGCTTGTTACCCGCTTCCAGAAGACACTTGAAAAAGAAGAAGGCTATGCACGCATGAGCGAAAACAAGCTCAACGGCAACTTTGCACAGCACGCTCCTGAAAACCTTATCCAGGAAGAACGCGACCGCCTTGCAGAAAGCCAGCGCAAAATAGAAACCTTGAAGGGTTATTTGAAGGAGCTTATGTAAAAGAGATTGTCGGGTCAAGCCCGACAATGACATGTCATTCCCGCGCTTGACGCGGGAATCTCATTTTAGATGAAATTATGAAGAAACTGAACTTTTTATTCATAATCCTGATTTCTCTTTTTATGACCAGCTGCTTTAATGAAAAAAACAGTCCATTTTATGACAGCCAATGGGTCATGACAAACTATGATAATAATATGGACCTTTATTATCATCATCTGATCCTTGAGCCTGGTCACAAGGTAATGCTCAGAGTTTCTTACGCAGATTCTACAAACATTATTGTGTGGAAGGGTACTTATAAAGTAGATTCCAAGAAATTCAAGTTTAATTTTACAGAATGCTTACGCTACGAAGACGGCGAAGTTGTAAGTAAATATACATCAGGACAATTTATAAAATATTACACAGGTGAATTTTTGTATTCAGTAGGTCTTGTTCAGGAAGATTCTGGTGCAGAAAACTATCACCTGCAACTTATCCGCCCTAAGAATTATTTTTATGGAGAAGGCAAGGATATTTTTGGAAATCAGCTGGAGGAATTTGTAAAGTTTGAATAAACTTGTACAGAGTCTTGAGCCGATAATAAAGGGATTGTTATGACAAAAAAGCGTTATGAAATGAAAACCGATAAGCCTCAGAACATGTCAGAGCAGCAGATGCAGAAGCTTTCGGACATGCGTCTTGCTCCATATATGCAGCTTGCAACAGGTCTTATTGGTAAAGAACGCCATGCCGGTGGTAACATGTTCCGCCACCAGATGGATACGCTTGCAATCCTTATTGACTACGGTTATATAGATGCTGTCCTTCTTAAGGCTTCAATCGTTCACGATACTGTAGAAGATATAGAAGGCTTTGATAAAAACCTTATTATTCATGCAGACAGCGATGGTCCTGATGTTCTTGAAATAGTTCTTGAAGTAACCCGCCGCCAGAATGAAGATAAAAAGCAGTTCCTTCGCCGTATCCTTGATTACGGAAGTCAGAAGGCAAAAATCCTTAAATGTGCAGACCGCATTTCAAATATGATTTCGCTCGGTTATGTTACCGACCCTGAATTCATTGAACGCTACTGTGACGAAACAGAATATTTCCTTCTTCCAATGGCTCTGGAAGTAGATTTTAACATGTACAACGAGCTTATTTCACTTTTAATGACAAGACGCCGCTATCTTGAAGACGGCGGCTACTTTGATACAAGAAAAAAAGAATCATCAATGTAAAGAACTTATAATTACAGGTTCTTCTTCAGCTTCTTCCATTTCATCTTCTAAATTATCTAAATCGTATAAATAATTCAATTGAATAGTAACAAGCTGACTTATATCCTGAACATCATAACTTACAAAATCATAAAGCGCATCCGGGCTGAAAGTATCAAGACTTGCTGTTATTGAATTATCTTCCATATAACTTCCGCCATTGATATTTACCCATTGGTACGGTGCTATAGGATTGTTTCCGGTATTACCAATGAGTACAAAAGGATACGGTGATTCAGTGCATTCAATAAGTTTTTCAAGAATTTCCTGTGAATCATAATAATTGTTTATTGTAGCTCCTACGCCAAACTCAAGGAAAACCTTTTCAAGAAGCTGCTGATTTACTATTACAAGTGTCTGATCCTTGAAATTTGAATAATCAAATAAATTATATGAATTAAGTTCCTGTGGAGTAATAAAAGGGTCAATGGAAGAAAAAACATTTGCTAAACAAAAGAAAAAGTTACCTACATTTCCAAAGGTTAAATCACAATACTTAAAGGCATCTGAACCATGTTGTAATAAAAGCTTTCGGGTTTTCTGTGCTCTATCATAGGCATCGTCGGGAATAATCTGTTCAGAAAAGAATTTAAAAGTACTGAATTGGGTTGCTTCAATTGGTTTAAGCTCTGTTATAGAGTTTTTTCTGTTTACATCAACCTTATACTTAAGCAAAACAGAAAGTTTTTCATGAGCACAGGAATAGGCAAGTACGTAAACAAGTGAAATGTTATTGGCAACAGGCACATCAAAATCAAAGCCTTTTTTTGCCAGAAGCTTACAGGCTTTTTTGAAATCTTTTACATTAAAATAGGCAAGTGAAAGCTGCACATTCATGCCGTTTTCATCTGTTTCGTTCAAATCGGCATTACTTTTTACAAGTTTTTCAAAGGTTTTATAATCACGGGCCTTTGCTGCATCAATTAAAGGACCTGCAAAAAGACCTGCACATACTGAACATAATACTGTAATTAAAAATAGTTTTTTCATTTTATTCTCCTGATTTCTATTATAAAGTACAATTCACGGAGTAACAACTAAAAACTCAAATCTATAGACTATTTCCCAAAAATTCGGTATTTTATAGGTAATAAATTCTAATCAAATATTTAGGAGATATAAAATGGCAGATGTAAGAGTTGCTATTAATGGTTTCGGCCGTATTGGTCGTTTGGCTTTCCGCCAGATGTTTGGCGCTAAGGGATACGAAATCGTAGCTATTAACGATTTGACAAAGCCTTCTATGCTTGCTCATCTTTTGAAGTATGATACAGCACAGGGCGGATACTGTGGTAAGATTGGTGAAAACCTTCACACTGTTTCTGCTGATGATGATGCTGGAACAATCACTGTAGATGGAAAAGTTCTTAAGATTTATGCAGAAAAAGAAGCTGTAAACTGCCCATGGGGTGAACTCAAGGTAGACGTTGTTCTTGAATGT
>JAFZLJ010000081.1 GCA_017551545.1 Treponema sp.
CAGCCACTGCTCACTCTGACTGTACGGTTTGAAAGTTATCTTATCACTTACGCCTCTGCTCATGCTTAAATTTTAGCACAGAAAATTTCTTTTGTCTTTAAAAATAATTAGGGCTGTCCTTTCTTTTTGGACAGCCCCTTTGAATTATTTAGCGTCTGCTTTAATTCCGTAGCGCTTGTTGAAGCGATCGATACGACCTGCAGTATCAACGAGCTTCTGCTTACCAGTATAGAATGGGTGGCATGCAGAACAAATTTCAACGTTGATGTTTTCAACTGTTGAACGGGTTTCGATTACATTACCGCAAACGCAAGTAATCTTTGTAAGTTTGTAGTCCGGGTGAATTCCCTTTTTCATGTTATAACTCCTATGCTCTTGCCCGATATTACGCCCGGCCGCCACTGGCTTGTACGCGGGTACATCCATCATTCCGCTACCGTCAACTAAAAAAATAATATCACAAGAAAATGATTAATTATTATATAAGAAAATCAGGGAATAGTAAATAGGGTATAGTAAATAGTATTTGAGGGGGAAAGCCTTCCCCCTGGGTTCAGCTACAGTGGTTTCGACAAGCTCAACCACCGCATCTTCACCACACCCCCTTCTCCTAAGGGCGCTGCGCCCCTTAAAAACCCCGCTATACTATTAACTATTTTACTATTCCCTATTTACTATTCCCTATTCCCTAAACTACTCCATCCCCGCCGTACCTGCGTTCATACTTGCCAGGAAGGCTTCGTTGGTCTTTGACTTCTTCATGCGGTCAAGGATGAGTTCTGTAATTTCAACGTCTTCCATCGGGTTAAGAACCTTGCGCAGAATCCAGATTTTCTGAAGTTCGTTTTCGCTGAGCAAAAGTTCTTCCTTACGAGTACCGGATTTTTTGATATTGATAGCCGGGAACAAACGACGTTCTGCAAGCTTGCGGTCAAGGTCAATTTCACTGTTACCTGTACCTTTGAACTCTTCAAAGATAACTTCATCCATGCGTGAGCCTGTTTCAATCAAGGCAGTCGAGATGATTGTAAGTGAACCACCCTCTTCTACATTACGTGCAGCACCAAAGAAGCGCTTTGGCTTAAAGAGTGCGTTAGAATCAACACCACCAGAAAGAACTTTACCAGAAGTCTGAACTGTCTGGTTATAAGCGCGTGCAAGACGAGTGATTGAGTCAAGCAAAATTACAACATCACGCTTGTGTTCAACAAGACGCTTTGCCTTTTCAAGTACCATTTCTGCAACCTGAACGTGGCGTGTTGCCTGTTCATCAAAGGTAGAAGAAATAACTTCGCCTTTGATTGCGCGTTCCATTTCGGTAACTTCCTCAGGACGTTCATCAATCAAAAGAACGATAAGATATACTTCTGGGTTATTTGTTGTAATGGCATTTGCAATTTTCTGCATCAAGATTGTTTTACCTGCCTTTGGAGGAGCAACAATCAAAAGACGCTGTCCCTTTCCAATTGGTGCAAACAAATCTACGATACGTGTTGAAACTTCTGTACTAACAGTTTCAAGTCTGAGCTTTTCATCAGGATAAAGCGGTGTTAAGTTTTCAAAAGGAACGCGTGTCTGAGCAATGCGTGGCTCGTCAAAGTTTACGCTTTCAATACGGAGCAAGGCAAAGAAACGCTCGCCTTCTTTTGGAGAACGAGTTTGTCCGTAAACTGTATCACCTGTTTTAAGGTTGAAAAGACGAATCTGGCTTGGTGAAATATAAATATCATCAGGACCAGGCAAATAGCTGTTCTGTGGCGAACGCAAGAATCCGTAGCCGTCCGGTAAGATTTCCAATGCACCAGAAGCAAAAATAATTCCACCGTGTTCTGTATGTGCCTTAAGGATTACAAAAATCAAATCCTGCTTTTTCATTGGAGCCAGATCATCTGCAGTAAATCCATACTGCATTGCAAGCTCACGAAGCTCCGGCATAGATTTAATTGTAAGGTCATTAATCAAAAGACGAGGTTTATTTGCGTTATCCTCATTTGAAGAGGCTGCTTCTGCTGCAATTGCTTCAGAAGCTTCTCCACTTGGAGTTGGATATGAACGCGAATAAGGACGCTTGTTCATTCCATTTCGTTTATTATAATATGGTTTATTTTCTTCTGTTGCAGCAGGTGCAGTTTCTGTTGCTGGCGCTGGGTCTGGGGCTACTTCACCTTCTGCCCCTTCTTCGGCTTTAACTTTCACAACACGCTTTTTCTTCACTACAACTTTTTCGGAATTTTCTGAATTAGTTTCCTGAATCTGATCTTCAAGACCAAGTGAGGTCTGTCCGTTTTCTTCCTGCGAATTTTCTTCTTCGCTGTGTTTTCTTCTTAATGTTGCCATTAAAAATTCTCCATTAAACAATTAAAAATTTATTTGAGATTTTTTTTGATTATATAAAAACGGGGGTTCCTTCTTTGCCTTAATATCTAAAAAGGTTTTGAAGGTCCTCTTATTATTTTACTACATCTGAATGAATGAGCATGACCTGTTTAAATTCAGAAGATGCCACTGAAAAAAGATCTACATCTGGCTCTTCCTGAAGCATTGTTATTTGCCCATTAAACTCTACATTATTTGCTATTCTTATTCTTGCAGTTGTAATATCACTTTCAACCATGCTGCCTGAGCAGATTTCTACACGGTCAGAAGCATTCATATTTCCCTTAACAGAACCACATACTACAATTGACGAAGCCTGAATGCTTTCTACATTACAAGTAGCATTTTTTGCAATTTCAAGTTCACCAGTTGGTGCAATGATTTTTCCTGAAAATTTACCTGTTATTACAAGTCTGTCTCTGAACTCTAGTGTTCCGTCAAATTCTGTTTCTGAGCCAAAAATTGTTATATTCTTTTTTACTGCTTCTGTGCGTTCCGACATAAAACTTTATTTATTATAACAATAAAACCACGAATTATCAACACGGCAAGCAATAAAAATGCAATTCCATAACCAAAAACATCACCAATTTGATTATAAACAGTAGGATTATATTCATCAGAAAGCACAGGCAGCTCGCAGATTACATATGATTTTGTAAAAGGAACTGCCATTGCTGTAAGTATTCCATTCTGGTCAATAAAAGCAGTTTGTCCTGAAACAGCACTTATTGCAGCAGGAATTCCATTTTCAACAGCTCGGAATTTAGCCATAGCAAGATGAGCATACTGACAAGATTCACTTTTTGCCCAGGAATCATTTGCAAGACACACAAAGCATCTGGCTCCTTTTTTATATGCCTGTCTGCATAAATCGGGAAAAGTATTTTCAAAACATATTGGAGTATAAATTGAAAGTCCTTGTGTTTTAAATATCTTTAACTCTTTTCCGGGTTCAGAAAAAAACTTCTGTTTTTCTAATATTGTTTTATAAAGATTCGGGAAGTATTTTTCATAAGGAAAATATTCAGAAAAAGGAACAAGATGCATTTTATTATAAATTTCCGGTTCCGGAGGGAACATTGACTGATTTTCTGTAAATAAAAGTGCAGAATTATAATATTCTTTATTCTTCCTTTCGTTTTTAGTTTCTATATGCTGATTTCCTAATATGAAATTTGACTTATGATTTTGAAAATAATTGAGCACATACGAAACAAGCTTTTTTCTATCTGTATTTTCTTCCGAATTATAGTGATAAATGATTGACGGAACTACAGCAGTTTCGGGCCATATTACAAGCTTAATCTGAGGATTGATTTCAAAAGCTTCATCAGTCAGTTTTATAAGTGTTTGAATACTTTCTGTAAAATTTTCAATTCCATTTTCATCAGGACTATCATTATGCTGAATTGCTACAGCCGTTACTGTTTTATAATCAGAATCTTTTTTAAGTTTTATATTCCCCTGAATGATTATTAAAATAAATAGAACAGCCCAGATACACAAAGCAATCAAAGGATTTTTTAAAGACGCGTTCTTCAGACTTCTGGTATTATCTGAAATATAATTTATATATGTTGCTCCTTCGTAATGCTTGTCATCGCTTATCATTTTGCGCATAAAGTACTTTTTATCTTCCGCCTTTGAAATAAATGCAAAAATTAAAGAAGAAGAAAAAATTACAAAAGCATTTAATCCGAACACACCTATAACAGAAGTGATTTGCAATAAAGCGCTGAATTTCCATTGAGTATAGGCAGCAAGTCCATAATGAACTCCAAGAAATCCAATAGTACGAAGGTAATCAAAAGTACAGATAATTAAAAACTGAACGAGCCATGCGTTTTTTACAAAAAGTTTTTCTGTTGATTTTAGTACCAGACCTAAAAGAGCTGTTCCAATAAACGCTATAGGAATTGCAACATAAAGACAAAGCGGATCATAATTATAAAGCCAGTACGCATACGAGCATACACAAAGAACACCATAAATGCCTGAATAAAACCAGGAGTTTTTTAATAATGATTTTTTGATTAAATAAAAAAACGGAACATATAAAAACCAGCCAATAAATGATAATCCCTGTTTTATAACCGGATTAGGATTTGCAGCTGCAAAGAAAAGCGCTCCAATTAAAACAAGACTTGAGCACTGCAGGAAATTTTTTGTTTTTATTTTTCTGATTTTTTTAGATTCCATATTTTTTCTTTTAATTCCCTGCCCGCCTTGAAAGATGCAATGTAATGAGTTTCTCCCTGAACAATTTCTCCTGTTCTAGGATTACGGGCATTTGTTTTTCCTTTTCTAAGCTTTGGCTCAAATGTACCGAAGTTTCTTAATTCAATTGTGTTTCCTTTGCAGAGTGCATTTTTAATTTCTGCAAGAAGTGAGTCGGTTATCTGATTTATTTCCTGTTTTGGAAAATTAGTGTTGTGATATACTTCTTCTACCAAATCAGATTTTATTATTTTTGCCATAATTGATTATCGGTATAAATGGTTAATTTATGTATGTTGTGAAAAAAACATTCGGACAAAAAAAAATCCAACCATTTGTTCTGGTTGGATTTCCAATATGATGGAGAAAAGTTATTTTGCTGCATTAAATGTAGCATTATAAAGGTTCATCATTCTTGACTTCTTGCGAGAAACAGCATTTCTTTTAAGAACACCCTTACTGCGAGCGCTGTCAAGAGCCTTCTGAAGAGTCTTATATTTTTCTTCAGCAAGTTTCTGATCTTTAGCCTGAACTGCTTCTACAAACTGTTTTGCATAAGTTCTGCATTCACTTTTAATAGACTTATTATGAAGTCTGCGAACTTCGCTCTGAGCGTATCTTTTCTCTGCAGATGTTTGTTTGCCTGCCACTTGG
>JAFZLJ010000009.1 GCA_017551545.1 Treponema sp.
TGAATACCTGTAAGGGCAGCGGCATCCAAAGCTGGTTCAACAGCAATAATTTTTACTGCTTCACTTTTGCTTTTAATGGAATCGCTTACACCACGGATTGTACCGCCTGTTCCAACAGCACTTACTACTGCGGCAAGGTCTCCGTCTGTCTGCTCCCAGATTTCTTCTCCGGTTGTGTCGTGATGGGCCTGAGGGTTCAAAGGATTAATCATCTGGTCAACAAAGTAAATGTCATCACCGGCTGCAACTCTTTCGCGGATATGCTGCTTTAAAAGATTTGTAGCGGCAACAAAGTCATTGTTAGTTGCTTTAAGAGATTCCTGAAGCTCAGGTACTTCACCAATTTTCTGAACGTTTGCACCAAAGGCTTTCATTACCTGAAGTCGTTCTTTACTTACACCTTCCTGAAGATAAATCTGAACCTTGTAGCCTTTCATTGCACCAATTGCGCTTACGGCAATTCCAGTGTTACCGCTTGTGTATTCAACAAGTGTAGTTACACCAGGTTTGATTTTTCCTTCACGTTCTGCATCTTCAATAATGCGAAGAACAATCCGGTCCTTAATGCTGCCGATTGGATTAAAATATTCCACCTTTGCAAAAATATGAGCCTTAAGCCCAAGTTTTTTTTCATAACCGTTAAGATGTACCAGCGGTGTGTTTCCTACAAGTTCTGTTAATGATTCGTGTATTTGTTTCGACATAATGTGCTCCTATTTTCCTGATTCCGGTTTTATAAACTTATCTGTATTCTGCTCATACCACCATTTTGTGTACGGCAGCTTGATTCTTGCGGCAAGGTTCTTTTCGAACGAACGGTTTGTTACTGTATCGCGGATAAGCTTTGCAAAACTCAAGGTTCCTTCATAACCAAAAACAGTGTATTCATCGGCTACGAATACTGCTGCATAACCCTGTTTAATTGCCCAAACTGTTGTACCAGGATGTCGGCTAAAATAAACATCAGGCTTAAAGTGATTAAGAATATTCAAAACCTCGTAGTTCTGCTGGTCGGCAACTGCAACTCTCATGTCTTTTGGTGAAGTTTTCAAAAGATGTTCAAGAGCTGGAGGAACCTTTCCATTGTCGTATTTGTAGTCATAGTGCCAGGCAAGTGCATAATCAATTGTCATTCCAAATTCCTGAAGAACGCGGGCAATTTCATAAGTAAAGCCAGGACCCATTCCAATTACGGCACGCAAGCCTTTAAGCTGCTTTGTAACTTCTTCAATCTGAGGAATAAATATCGCACGCTGTTTTTCTATGTAAGCTTCTACTTCGGCGCGTTTACCAATTGCATCGCCAATTCCACGGAGCCAGGTTTCAAAGCCTGTAATTCCAGAATGGTTGATTGTGCGTACATACGGAACACCGTAAGTTTCTTCAAGAGCATTACCAAGATAAGTTCCCAAAGTACCACAGATACAAACTGTACAAAGGGCTTCGCTTATATGTTCAATTTCTTCAACAGTAGAGTTACAGTAAAGGAACTGAGGTTCTGCATCAAAAACTTCCTTAAAGATTTTTGTAATCTGAGGGCGTGCGCTTTCGTAAAAGTTTTTGATATTTATTGTACGGCGCTTTTCTTTTGGCGGCTTTACAATTCCCTGCAACACGGCGTGGTCAGAAATATCAAATCCACTTGCCCAGATGCGGCTTTTAAAACCTTCACAGTGAACCGGGATTACAGGAATCGGCAGCTCTGCATCAAGATCGCTTGCAACTCCGTCAACATCTTCGCCAGTTACGCCAGAAACACAGCTTGTAGAAACAAAGATTGCATCAGGCTTGTAGGTTTCGTAGGTGTGGCGGATTATTTTTTCAAGGTCGTTAGTTGCGCCAAACACAGTGTCTTTTTCGTTTAAGTCTGTGCAGACAAAAACTGAATTGGTTGTTTTATTTACACGGGCAGCAATCTGGCCAAACTTTACGGCATCATTACTTGCCATTGCAGTACAACCGGCAGGAGCATGATAAACTACTGCAACATTTCTTATTGAAGCAAGAGCGTTCAAGGCACATCCCGAAAGACAGGAACTAGACTGACTGAAGCAGCGTTCACGGTTTCGTAAGGTGCCGTCTTCCGATTTATTTACAAGAGTCTGAAGGTCTCCTACAAAGCCGGTAATTGACCCGAGACGATTTTCGCGTATTGCGATATTTGCATTCTTAAAATTAAATGGCATGGCATCCTCCTATAACTTCAACTTACTCATTGCGGCTGTATAAATCTGTTCAAGAAGATGAAGACCTCCTGAATATCCGGCAATGTGGTCATTAATTACAAGTTTTTCAAGCATAGGGTAACTAACATTTACAAAGTGACCGCCAATTTCAGCTGCAAGCTTTTTCTCCCAGTTAGAACCGATAATCAGCGGAGTTCCGGCAAAATCGGCTGCTTTAATCTGCTCGTGAATATCGTGACCGTCTGTTGTAAACTGAACAGGAGTTGTAATTCCGTAGTTCAGATTGTTTAATTCATCTGTGATTTTCTGCTGGTGTGCTTTTGGTGCATCATCGGTAATGAAAACCTTTTCCGGGAACAAGCCCATGTCATTTACAAGGAACTTTGTTACTGCAATTGCATATTCACTGTCGCTTGCAACTGTAAAGCGTTTTCCAAGAATACGGGTTTCAAGCAGAGTATCTGCAAAGCGTTCAATATAATAGTAGAACTCAGCTTCTTTTTCTGTGATTACTTTTTCTACAAGTTCTTTATCAACACCTGTAAATTCCTGAACGGCTCGAAGGAACTTTGTAGTTTCTGTTGCACCAATAGGCAAAACAGGATACTGCAAAAGCGGAATATTAAAACGACTCTGCAGATATTTTGCACTTTCAAGACCTGCCCAAGGAGAAACAAGAATAGTAAATTCTGCCTGTGGGATTTTTTTAAGATTTTCAATACTGCGTCCAAAACCAAAAATTGTATTTGGTTTAAGTCCGATTTCGGTCAAAAGCGCTTCAATTTCACGAAGGTTTCCAAGCCAGTAAGGATCCTGCTGAGGTGGAGCAACAAAAAGGTTTACAAGGCCCTTCGTGGTCCCTGAGCTTGTCGAAGGGTCAGTCACATCTTCCCGCTCTAAATACTGCTCAAAAATTGATTTCAAAATCCAGTCGTGGCCAACATAGTTGTTTCCCTTAAAGCCCGGAGTCTTTGCCCAAAGCACAGGTTTTTCTGCATTGGCAAAATTTCCGGTAACTTCTTCAATATCATCACCAATAATTTCACCGGTACAGCCAGAAAGTACTACAAATAAATCTGCATCAATAACCTTAAGCGCATTTTCTATAGTAGAACGCAGCTTATTAGTTCCACCAAAAACAACTTCCTTTTCGCTTATGGAAGTACATGGAAAAATATTAGGACTGTAACGTCCACTTGTTCCGTTATTATCATTTAGTTTTGAAGCACAACCCGGTCCTGAATGAAGGATAGGAATTGCACCGGGAATTGCCTGGACGGTCTGCATTGCAGCAAGTGCACATTTGTACCGTGGCTGATCCAGAATCTTTGCCATAACTGCTCCTTTTATAAGGCCTGAAAGACCTTTTAATATATAAAAACCTATTGACTTAGTAGGTAATAACATTTATACTACAACTAACCTATTAAGTCAATGGGTTAATAATAGAAAATCCGTTAAAAAATAATGCGAAAGCATTATTTTAGGATTTACCTATCCGGAGATCACCATGAGTTATGATTTTAATAAAGTAGTAGACAGACACGGATCTAATTGTATAAAAACAGATCTTGCTTTAGTACGTGGTAAGCCTGCCGATGTGCTTTCGCTTTGGGTTGCCGATATGGATTTTCCTACAGCGCCTGTAATTCTTGAAGCACTTCACGAAAAAGTGGAGCATGGAATTTTTGGTTATTCGTGTTTGGACAACAGTTTTTTTGAAGCATTGAAAAACTGGATGCAGACAGAACACAATTTTACGCCGGAGCGTCACGATCTTGTTACAACTCCCGGAGTAGTTTTTGGAATTGCCTGTGCCATCAAAGCTTTTACAAAAGAAGGGGATTCTGTAATCATTCAAAGTCCTGTTTACTATCCTTTTAAAAATATGATTGAGTTGAATAACCGCACTCTTGTTGCTTCTTCGCTTTATGAAAAGGATGGCAAGTATTTTATAGATTTTGAAGATTTTGAAAAAAAGATAATAGATAATAATGTAAAGCTTTTTATTTTATGCAGTCCTCATAATCCTGTTGGACGAGTGTGGACAAAAAATGAATTACAAAAGCTTTCAGAAATCTGTCTTCGCAATAATGTAATTGTTTTTGCAGATGAGATTCATAATGATTTTATTTTTGAACCAAATGAGCATACAGTCTTTTCAACTCTTTCGAATGAAGCAGCCGAAAATAGTGTTGTTTCAATGTCGGTCAGTAAAACTTTTAATCTTGCGGGGCTTCAGTTTTCTACAAACTTTATAAAAAATCCTGTGTTAAGAAAAAAGTTTCACGATGAAAAAGATAAGACCGGTTATGATGAACCAAGTGTAATGGGACTTACTGCTGCACGTGCCGCTTATTTAAATGGTAAAGAATGGCTTGAAGCTCTAAAAAAACACTTAAAGGATAATCTTGATTATTTACGAAGCTTTTTACAGGACAAGTTGCCAAAGGTTCGTTTGATTGAACCGGAAGGAACTTATCTTATCTGGCTTGATTTTTCTGCTTTTGGTTACAGCGATGCCGAGCTTGATGACATAATTGTAAATAAAGCAAAGCTCTGGCTTGACCGCGGAACGATGTTCGGACCGGAAGGAGCAAATTTCCAACGAATAAACATTGCAACTCCAAGACCTGTTTTGCAGGATGCACTTGAACGGTTAGAAAAGGTTTTTAAAGAATAAGAGGTACTCAAAATGATGAAAATTTCTACAAAAGGACAATATGCACTTTTAATAATGACAGAGCTGGCAGAGCAGCCGGAAGGAAAATTTATTCCTCTTAAGCTGCTTTCTCACAGACACAATCTTTCTGTAAAATATCTGGAGCAGATTCTCATTCATTTGAGTAAAGCAGGGCTTGTAATTGGTGTTCGCGGAAGTAACGGTGGTTACAAACTTGTAAAAAAGACAGAAGAATACACAACAGGCGAGATTCTTCGTGCACTTGAAGGTGATTTATCGCCAATAAATGTACGCGAGAATAATGTCATAACAGACACTGGTAACGACGACTACTGGAAGGATTTTGAAGTAGTAATTAACAATTATGTAGATTCTGTAACGCTTGATAAACTTGTTGAAAAAAATAAAGAAAACACAGGCTGGATGTATTATATTTAATTGCATTTATAGAAAAGATTGTCTGCTATTGACAAACCCTCCCGTAAACGATAAAAAAGTTTCTATGAAGTTTACAAAAATGCACGGGTGCGGAAATGATTATATTTATTTTGACTGCACCAAAACTGATTTTCCTGTCGGGGCAGAAGGCGAAAAGGCTGCGGCTATTAAGCTTTCTGACAGGCATTTTGGAATTGGTGGGGATGGAATTATTTTAATTAAAAAAGGCCACACTGCTGATTTTGAAATGGTTATGTACAATGCCGATGGAAGCCGAAGTCAGATGTGCGGAAACGGAATCCGCTGTGTTGGAAAATATGTTTATGATGCCGGTTATACTCAAGGCCGCGAGTTTACTGTTGAATCTATGGGTGCTGTAAAGCATTTGAATGTTATTCAGGGTGAACGCGGCGAAAAAGAAACCTGGCTCAGTGTTGATATGGGTGCGCCGATACTTGAAGCGGAGAAGATACCTGTTGCCGGCCCTTCGACAGGCTCAGGGACCCCAAAGCGCGTCATCATGCACCCGCTCACAATTGCCGGAAAGGAATATAAAATAACCTGCGTTTCCATGGGAAATCCTCATGCTGTTGTTTTTATTGACAAAAAGCCTGCAGAGTTTGATGTTTGCGGCATAGGCCCGCTTTTTGAAAATGATCCATTTTTCCCGGAGCGCACAAATACCGAATTTGCTTATGTAGAAGACCGTCATACAATCTGGATGCGCGTTTGGGAACGTGGAACAGGCGAAACTTTAGCCTGCGGAACCGGAACATGCGCCACAGTAGTTGCTGCAATTTTGAACAACCTTGTTGATGCGGGCACACCAGTTACAGTTCATCTTGTAGGCGGAGATTTGAAAATTGAATGGAGCGGCCGTGAAGAAGACAGCGTATTCATGACCGGTCCTGCAGAAAATGTATTTACAGGAGATGTATCATTATGAAGATTAATAAAAATTTTTTAGACCTTGAGGCAAGTTATCTTTTTTCTACGGTAAACAGAAAGACCCGCGAGTTTATTGCAGCTCATCCGGGTTGTGATGTTATAAAAATTTCGATTGGTGATGTTACAAAGCCAATCTGTCCAGTTGTAATTGATGCAATGCACAAGGCTGTTGATGAAATGGCCGATGAAAAGACCTTCCGGGGCTATCCACCAGAGCAGGGTTATGATTTTGTTCGCGAAAAAATTCTTGAATGGGATTATACAAAGCGCGGAATTGACTTAAAGCTTGATGAAATTTTCCTTTCTGATGGTGCCAAGTCTGACTGCGGAAACATTGGCGACATTTTTGCTACAGACAACACTGTTGCAATCTGCGATCCTGTTTATCCTGTTTACATTGATACAAACATTATGAACGGGCGTAAAAATAATATAATTATCATGCCGTGTAGTGTAGAAACCGGATTTTTGCCGGAACTTCCTGCAGAGGGTGCCCCTGTTGCAGACATCATTTATCTTTGCTTCCCGAATAATCCGACTGGTGCTGTTGCTCCAAAAAGCTATCTTAAAAAATGGGTTGATTATGCAAATGCCCATCACAGTTTGATTTTGTTTGATTCAGCTTATGAAGCTTTTGTAACAGAACCTGATATTCCAAAATCAATTTATGAAATTCCGGGCGCTAAAACCTGCGCAATTGAGCTTCGTTCATTCTCTAAAACTGCGGGCTTTACAGGTTTGCGCTGCGGCTATACTGTAGTTCCTCACGAGCTTGTTTTTGACGGAACTGAATTAAATGCACTTTGGATGCGCCGTCAGTCTACAAAGTTCAATGGTGTTTCGTACATAACTCAGTGTGGTGCTGCTGCAATTTATTCAGAAGAAGGTCAGAAACAGATTCAGGAAAATCTTTCTTACTACAAAGAAAATGCACGATTGATTTATGAAGGAGTAACTGCTGCCGGTTTTAAGGCATTCGGTGGTAAAAACTCTCCTTACGTATGGATGCAGATTCCCGAAGGCTACACAAGCTGGAGCTTTTTTGATGAATTACTCGAAAAATGCCAGGTTGTTGGAACTCCGGGAAGCGGTTTTGGAAAAATGGGCGAGGGCTACCTGCGCCTGACAGGCTTTGGTTCCCGCGAACGAACTATTGAGGCAATCGAAAGAATCAAAGCCAGTAAACTTATTAAATAGCCGCAAATCCGTTTTCAAGGTCTGCAATTATATCATCAATATGCTCAGTACCAATTGAAAGACGGATTGTATTCTGTCCGATTCCCTGATCTGCAAGCTCTGCATCACTAAGCTGTGAATGTGTTGTCGAAGCAGGGTGAATTACAAGAGACTTAACATCTGCAACATTTGCAAGCAGGCTGAAAATCTTAAGGTTATCTATGAACTTCCAGGCTTCGTCGCGTCCACCCTTGATATTGAAAGTGAAAATTGAAGCTCCGCCGTTAGGGAAGTATTTCTGATACAATGCGTGATCCGGATGATCTGCAAGGGAAGGGTGATTTACCTTTTCTACCTTTGGATGCTTGCTCAAGAATTCTACAACCTTCTTTGTGTTTTCTGCATGGCGTTCAAGACGAAGAGATAGTGTCTCGATTCCCTGCAAAAGAAGGAATGCGTTGAACGGACTGATTGAAGCACCAGTATCACGGAGCAAAATTGCACGGATATAAGTTACAAATGCAGCTGGTCCAACAACATCATAGAATGAAACTCCATGATAGCTTGGGTTAGGAGCAGTAATCTGAGGATAGTTACCGCTTGCCTTGTAATTGAACTTTCCGCTTTCTACGATGATACCACCGAGTGTTGTTCCGTGACCACCAAGGAACTTTGTAGCAGAATGAACTACAATATCTGCACCGTGCTCAAACGGACGGATAAGATATGGTGTACCAAAAGTATTATCAACTACAACTGGAAGACCATGCTTGTGGGCAATGGCTGAAATTGCGTCGATATCAGGAATGTCTGAGTTTGGATTTCCCAATGTTTCAAGATAAATTGCGCGTGTATTTTCTTTGATTGCACCTTCTACCTCGGCAAGGTTATGGGCATCTACGAAAGTTGTTGTAACTCCGTACTGTGGAAGTGTGTGTGAAAGAAGATTGTAGCTTCCACCGTAGATAGTTTTCTGGGCAACAATGTGTCCGCCGTTTGCAGCAAGGGCTTCGATTGTGTAAGTAATTGCTGCGGCACCAGAAGCAACTGCAAGAGCAGCAGAACCACCTTCGAGTGCTGCAACGCGTTTTTCAAGAACGTCCTGTGTAGAGTTTGTAAGACGTCCGTAAATGTTTCCTGCATCTGCAAGACCAAAACGATCTGCTGCGTGCTTTGAATTATGGAATACATAAGATGTAGTCTGATAAATAGGTACTGCGCGGCTGTCTGTTGCAGGGTCAGCCTGTTCCTGTCCAACGTGTAACTGTAATGTTTCGAATTTATATGACATAATGATTTCTCCTTAATATTTATTATTATAATTAATTGAATTTGGAAGACATAAATAAGGACAACCTAAAAAATGCTTTCGCATTTTTTTTAACGGTTTCCTATTGAACACCGCCCGCCAGCGGGCTTACACACACATGACTCCGTTGCGGAAATTTTCACGGACTAATTTTTCAAAATAAAATTTCATGTCATACCTCCTGTATAAAATGCGTAATACCTATTTGATAAGTAGGTTATATGTAATTTATATCGGTATAAACCTACTATGTCAATAGGTTTTACGAAAAAAAATTATAAAAAAAATTTTAAAAAAAATATTGACATTTTTTTTTCGAAACTGTATAACAAGAGTATCAAACGGCAATGAGGTCGCAGAAATAGTATTTCTGCGACCTTTTTGTTTTTATACCTGAATTTGGCAAAGAAGCCGCAATGAGTTTTAGGGGACGCCCTGAAAATTATTGCGGCTTTTTTAATGCGGGTCTTAGGGCGGCAGCCCTAGGCGAAAGGGTAGGACGCAACGAAGTGCGGCCGCAGGGGAAGGCTTTCCCCTCCCAAATTAAACAAAAGGAGAACCTTATGGACGAAGTAACACCAATCTTTGGCGAGAACGTTTTTAATGAAACAGTTATGAAAGCTCGGCTGCCTAAAGAAACTTATAAACAGCTGATGAAAACTATTGAAGGTGGAGAAAAACTTGATGCTTCAGTTGCTACAGTAGTTGCCAACGCAATGAAAGACTGGGCAATTGAAAAAGGAGCCACACACTTTACACACTGGTTCCAGCCACTTACAGGAATTACTGCCGAAAAACACGACAGTTTTATTACTCCTATAAGCGACGGAAAAGTTATCATGGAGTTCAGTGGTAAAGAGCTTGTTCAGGGTGAACCTGATGCTTCAAGCTTCCCAAGCGGCGGTATTCGTGCAACATTCGAAGCACGCGGTTACACAGCATGGGATCCAACAAGCTACGCCTTTATCAAGGACGGAACACTTTGCATTCCAACTGCATTCTGTTCTTACACTGGTGAAGCTTTGGATAAAAAGACTCCATTGCTCCGCTCTATGCAGGCAATCAGCAAGCAGGCTGTTCGTGTTCTTAAATTGTTCGACGGAAACGACGCTGTTACAAGCGTAAAAACAACTGTTGGACCAGAACAGGAATACTTCCTTGTAGATAAATCTGTTTACGACAAGCGCGAAGACTTGATTTATACAGGACGAACCTTGTTTGGTGCAAAGGCTCCAAAAGGACAGGAGCTTGAAGATCATTACTTTGGTATGATCAAACCACGTGTTCAGGCATTCATGAAGGATTTGAACAAAGAGCTGTGGAAGCTTGGAATCCTTGCTAAAACTGAACATAACGAAGTTGCTCCGGCTCAGCACGAACTGGCTCCAATCTTCAGCACAACAAACCTTGCCTGTGACCACAACCAGCTCACAATGGAAATGATGAGAAAGGTTGCTGCCCGCCACGGTATGGTATGTCTTTTGCATGAAAAACCATTTGCCGGTGTAAACGGAAGTGGTAAACATAATAACTGGTCTATAAGCACAAACACTGGAAAGAACCTTCTTGATCCAGGTGCTACTCCAGATCAGAATGCACAGTTCCTTTTGTTCCTGTGTGCAATCATCAAGGGTGTTGATGAATACCAGGATCTGCTCCGTATTTCTGTTGCATCTGCTGGAAACGACCATCGTCTTGGAGCAAACGAAGCTCCTCCGGCAATTATTTCGATCTTCCTTGGTGACGAACTTAGCGGAATCCTTGACAGTATCGAAAAAGGTGTTCCTTACGGTAAACACGAAAAAGAAAAAATGCAGATTGGTGTAACTGTTCTTCCTGACTTCAACAAGGATACAACAGACCGCAACCGTACATCACCATTTGCATTTACCGGAAACAAGTTTGAGTTCCGTATGCTTGGTTCTAACGAATCAATTGCATGTGCAAACGTATTCCTGAATACTGTTGTTGCAGAAGAGCTCAGTCAGTTTGCTGATATCCTTGAAAAATCTAAGGACTTCAAAGCTGACCTTCATGACTTGATTCTTAAGACTATTAAAGATCATAAGAGAATCATTTTCAACGGAAACGGTTATGATGATTCTTGGGTTAAGGAAGCAGAGAAGCGCGGACTTTACAATCTTAAGTCTACACCAGAAGCTTTACCACATATCCTTGATGAAAAGAACGTTAAGGTATTCGAAAAGTTTGGTGTTTACAGCAAGGTTGAACTTACAAGCCGCTTCGAGATTCATAACGAGAATTATTCAAAGATTATCAACATCGAAGCAGAAACAATGCTTGAGATGGCTAAAAAAGACATTCTGCCAACAGCAAGTAAATATGCTAACAAACTGGCAGAAACAATCGGCTTGAAAAAAGCTGCCTGTGGAGAATGTGATACAACTTACGAAAGCGCAATGCTTAAAAAAGTTTCTTGCCTTACAAGTTGTATCTACAACAAAACAGAAAAGCTTGAGCAGGAAGTTGCAGAAGCAAAGAAAACTGCAGATGCCGGTGATTCAAGCAAAACAGCGTTCTTCTACCGCGAGCACGTTTTTGCGGCAATGAACGAGCTGAGACTTTGTGCCGACGAGCTTGAAACAATCACACCAAAAGAGTTGTGGCCGTTCCCAAGCTATGGAGATTTGTTGTTCAGCGTACGTTAGAAAGATTGTCGGGTCAAGCCCGACAATGACATGTCACCTTCGGGCTTGACCCGGAGGTCTAAAAATTAGGCAATGATGCCACAGATGATTTCTGGAAAAGGAAGTGTCTGTGGCATTTTTTTTACTCAGGAGGATAATATGAGTGAAGTTTGGAGTGTTTGGTTTTTGATTGGTGCTGCACTTGTTTTCTTTATGCAGTGCGGTTTTGCAATGGTTGAAACAGGATTTACAAGGGCAAAGAATGCAGGAAATATTATCATGAAAAACTTGATGGATTTCTGTATCGGAACCCCTATGTTCATGCTGCTTGGTTTTGGCTTGATGATGAGCGAAAACTATTTCTTTGGCCTTATCGGTAAGCCTAACTTGCAGTTATTCACAAACTTTGCAGACGGCGATTGGTCAGCATTTGTATTCAACTTAGTATTCTGTGCTACTGCCGCAACAATCGTTTCTGGTTCTATGGCAGAACGTACAAAGTTCAGCGCATACTGTATTTATTCAGCTGTAATTTCTGCAGTTGTATATCCTATTGAAGCAGGATGGGTATGGAACTCACAGGGCTGGTTAGTTCAGCTTGGTTTCGTAGACTTTGCCGGTGGTGCTGCAATCCACTCAGTTGGTGGTACAGCTGCCTTGATTGGAGCAATCTTCCTTGGCCCACGTATTGGAAAGTATGACCGCGACGAAAACGGAAAGGTAACAAAGGTACATGCTATTCCAGGTCACTCTTTGACACTTGGTGCACTTGGTACATTCATCCTCTGGTTCGGATGGTACGGATTCAACGGTGCTGCTTGTACACAGCTTCTTGGAGTAGGTGGTCTTGCTGCAGTATTCACAACAACAACAATTGCTCCTGCAGTTGCATGTTGTACAACAATGATCTTTACCTGGGTAAAGAACGGTAAGCCTGATGTTTCCATGACACTCAACGCTTCTTTGGCAGGTCTAGTTGCAATCACACCAACTTGTGCTACAGTAGACGCACTTGGTGCAACAGCAATCGGTGTTGTAGCCGGCTTCATAGTAGTAATTGTTGTAGAGTTCCTTGATTTGAAGCTCCATATTGATGATCCTGTTGGTGCAGTTGCAGTTCACCTTGCAAACGGTATCTGGGGTACATTGTCAGACGGTTTGTTCAACGTTGAAAACGGTGTATTCTACGGCGGCGGATTCAAGCACTTTGGAGTACAGTGTCTTGGTGAAGTTTCAATTGTTGCATGGACAACAGTTTGTATGATCATCACCTTCACATTGATTAAGAAGCTCCACGGATTACGTGCCAGCCGCGAAGAAGAAATTGTCGGACTTGATAAGCTCGAACACGGAATTGATTCAAGCTACGCAGGCTTTATCATGGCTCCACAGGTTCTTGGTGGTGCTGCTTCAGAAGATGCCGCTGGTACAGTTCCTGTAGAAAAGGCAGTTCCTGTTGCAAAGGCTACAAGTCGTCCGGATGCAAAGTTCCACATGGTTTCTATTATCACCCGCCAGAGCAAGTTCGACGAACTCAAGGCTGCCATGAACGACATCAACGTAACAGGTATGACAGTAACAAACGTACTTGGTTGCGGTGTTCAGCATGGAAACACACAGAAGTATCGTGGTGTTGAAATGGATATGACATTGCTTCCAAAGATCAAGGTAGATATCGTAGTAAGCGAAGTCCCAGTAGACCTTGTCGTAACCGCTGCAAAGGAAGTTCTTTACACCGGTCACATCGGAGATGGAAAGATTTTCGTATACGATGTTCAGAATGTAGTTAAGGTTAGAACTGGTGAAGAGGGATATGAGGCTCTTCAGGATTAAATAAAAAACCCCACAGGTCATTACTTGTGGGGTTTTTTTTACCCCTTTCAAGATATATCTGTTATAATATACTAAATGAATAACAGACTTAAAGAAACATTAAAAATCCTTCTTTTCGTGGTGTTGACGCTGCTTCTAATAATAGCCGCAGTTTTTTTCATTAATGCTTCTTCCATTCCAGTAAGAATAAAAGTAATTTTAATAGATATCTTTTTAATTTTGGGCTGCATACATTACAGACGTGAAAGGATCCCAACAGACGACCCCTGGAGTATTGTTCATGTTATAAAGTGGTACACCGTAATTGTAATGATAATAATAGTAACAATTGCCGTTTTTCTTATTTAAAAAATAAATTTTATAATAACCTATTGACATAGTAGGTAATAGGGTGTATATTCATTTCTAGAGTTCAACATTGGGCTCGCTCAGGAGGCAATAATGTCAGATATTAAACAAAGTTCATTGGAATTGATTGGCGGAACTCCGCTTTTACAGTTAAATGGTTATTCAAAAAAAGCAGGTGTTACAGATGCAACAATTCTTGCTAAGCTTGAATATCTTAATCCGGCAGGAAGTGTAAAAGATCGTATTGCTCTTGCAATGATTGAAGATGCAGAAGAGAAGGGGCTTTTAAAGCCAGGTGCAACAATTATTGAACCAACTTCCGGAAATACAGGTATTGGTCTTGCCGCAGTTGCAGCAGCAAAAGGTTATAAGGCAATCCTTACTTTGCCAGATACAATGAGTGTTGAACGCCGCAATATTCTTAAGGCATATGGTGCAGAACTTGTACTTACAGAAGGTGCAAAGGGTATGAAAGGTGCAATTGCAAAAGCAGAAGAACTTCATGCTCAGACTCCGGGAAGTTTTATTCCAGGACAGTTTGTAAACCCTGCAAACCCTGCAATTCATAAAAAGACTACAGGACCAGAAATCTGGAAGCAGACAGATGGAAAGGTTGATATTTTTGTTGCCGGTGTTGGAACTGGTGGAACTTTGACTGGTGTTGGTGAATATCTTAAATCACAGAATCCAGATGTTAAGGTTGTTGCTGTTGAACCAGCTACAAGCCCTGTTCTTTCAAAAGGAACTCCTGGTTCTCACAAGATTCAGGGAATTGGTGCCGGCTTTGTTCCTGATGTTTTGAACACAAAGATTTACGACGAAATTCTTCCAATAGAAAACGAAGACGCTTTTGAAGAGGGACGCGCTTTTGCCCGCAGCGAAGGTATTCTTGTAGGTATTTCAAGTGGTGCCGCTCTTAAAGCAGCAAGCATTCTTGCAAAACGTCCTGAAAATAAAGGAAAAACAATCGTAGTGCTCCTGCCAGATTCTGGTGACCGCTACCTTTCAACTCCGCTCTTCAGTGACAACTAAAAAGTCAGGTATCTTCCTTATTTTATTGTACTTGGCATCATAATCCTGCGAGTTTGTACGGATGCCAAGTACTCTTTCATTTTCAGCAGTAAGCTGAAGTTTAATCATTGCCTTAAAAATATTCATAAGCGGTTCGGGATCAAGCGAACTGTCTACAAATCCTCCGGCCTGCAGCTCCTTTATAATGTAATAACAGCACTCAATTGTAGAAATGCATTCCGGTGAAGGTTCCCTTTTAAATGTAAAAATAGAACGATACGAGCCCGAAAAACTAAGTTTAGGAAGCTCAAGCAAAAACTGATTATGTTCAATCATCTTTTTAGCGCAGAACCAGGTGGCGTCTAAAATTATGAGAAGAAGTTTTTTTTGCGGGGCGGCGGCATCATTTTCTGCAGCAAGTCTTTGTGTTATTGTCTGAGCTGTAATTGCATCTTCGCCCGGGTACATAAGCGCAGGAAAATACTGCGGGTCTGCCAGAAGCTCTTGGAACCGTGCATTTTTTGTAAAATCAAGACCTACAATAACTTCGGAATCTTTAAGACAAAGGTGAGAAAGGTAACCCGTGCCTGTACGCTGACGACGGAACTCCTTAGGGTGCATTAAAAATACAAACTTTACACCGGTATCTAGTTCCTTTCCATATTTACAGAGGCATACAGATTTTGGCTTAAAACACTTAAAGCAGCGCTCACTCATAAATTGAATAATACCACAAAAAAAGATAAAATGAAATGAAGTGAATCTTTTGGCAAGTTTCTTACCTAAGACAGAATTCTCAAGTTACGATGACTTTTACAAAAACTGTAAAATCAATATCCCTGACAATTTCAACTTTGTTTACGATGTAGTCGATGTTTATGCTAAGCAGGCACCCAATCAGCGTGCACTTGTCTGGTGTAATGATGACGGCGAAACAAAAGAATTCACTTTCAAGCAGCTTGCAGAACAAAGTATAATTGCAGCACACTTTTTACAGGAGCAGGGCATTTCAAAAGGCGACATTGTCATGCTTTGTCTTCACCGCCGTTATGAATACTGGATTTTCCTTCTTGCACTTCATAGGCTTGGAGCTGTAGCTTTTCCTGTTTCTTCACAATTAACACACAAAGATATTGAATATCGGCTTGCTGCCTGCATGGTTCGTCTTATAATCACTCCGGATTTTTTGAAAGAGCAGTGGGAACCATATGCAGCCGCACCGGAACATAATCTTCAGGATATCCTTCGACCGGAACTTTCACCGCAGGAACCAATGCTTTTATATTATACATCCGGAACTCAAGGTGAACCAAAACCTGTAATGCATAACTGGCTTTATCCACTGGCACACATAATTACTGCAAAATACTGGCAGAAAAATATAGACGGCGGACTTCATTATTCAATGGCCGAAACTGGCTGGGCAAAATCAAGCTGGGGAAAAATCTACGGACAATGGATCTGCGGAACGGCCGTTTTTGTTTATGACCGTAAAAAGTTCAATCCCCAGACTGTCCTTCAAAAAATTGCAGACTTTGAAGTAAATACATTTTGTGCTCCTCCTGTTTTTTACCGCTATATTTCAGACCTTGACCTTCCAAAATTCGATTTATCAAACCTCACTCATTGTTGTTCTGCAGGAGAATCGCTTAATCCGGCAATTTCGCATGAGTTTACACAAAAGACAGGACTTAAAATATATGAAGGTTACGGTCAGACAGAAACTGCATTGCTCTGTGCCAATTTTGATTTTGATGATTGTGAATCTGTTTCAGGCAGCCTTGGAAAACCTTCACCTTTATACCAAATTTCCCTTGATGAAACTGACGAGCTTGTAGTAGATATTTCAAAAAATAAACCGCTCGGGCTTTTTACAAATTATCCTAAATCGGCAGAGAAAGAAGGCTTTTACAGAACAGGCGACCTTGTAAGCAAAGATGAAAAGGGTTTCTTCTATTTTATAGGCCGAAAAGATAATATGATAAAATCGGCAGGGTTTAGAATAAGTCCGTTTGAAGTTGAAGAAATAATAAATGAGTATGAAGCAGTTGCCGAAAGCTATGTATATGGAGAAGAAGATTCAAAACGAGGCTTTATAGTTACAGCTCAGGTTGTTATAAAACCGGGCTATGAAGCGCAAAAAGATCTGGAACGAAAAATTCTTGAATATGTTCGTGAAAAATCGGCACTTTATAAATGTCCGCGAAAAATTATATTTGTAAAAGAGCTTTCAAAGACGTATAATGGAAAAATAAAGCGAGGAGGAATTTCAGAAGGTGAAAAATAAACATTTGAACAGCTTCAGTTTATTTTGCTTACTCATAATATCTTCTCTTTTTCTTTCCTGCTCACTTAAATATGATCAGTCTGTAAATGCAGAAGAAACAAATCCGGAATTTGTTTTTAAGCATGCAAAAATGATCCGCTACAAAAATGCAGAAGAATCTACAGTCGTTCATGCCGAAAGTATTGAACAGTACAAAAATTCAGATATCACATATGGAAAAAATGTAAGCTTTACAACTTATGATGATGAACACAAGGTAGAAACAGAAGGTTCCTGCGGGTATCTTTATGCCGACACAAAATCAGAAGTTTATGAGCTTTTTGACGGAATAAAAATTTCAAACAATCCGCAGAATACAAATTTTTCTGCAAATATGTTAAAATGGAATGGAAAAACTGAGCAGCTTACAGGCGGAAAACGCGACACTGCTAAAATAGAAAAAGATGGAACTGTTATTTACGGAACAGGCTTTTCGGCAAGCGGTGTAAGTAAGACCTTTAGTTTTTCGGGAACAGTTTCCGGAGAAATAGAAGCAAAGGACAAGGAATGAAAAAGCTTTTTGCCGCATTCATGATATTTTCTCTTTATACTGCTTTGTTTGCAGAAAAAATTACTTTTTCGGCAGGAAGCATGAGCGGGCAGGCTGGTGATTCTTCTGCTACAACAACACTTACCGGCGGTGCTTATGTTCAGACATCTTCCATTGAAATTTACGCAGACACAATTGAACTTTCCGGCGATGATTACCGTTTTATAAAAGCAACCGGCAGCATTACAGGAACAAATCTTGAAACAAAAATGGAATTTACCTGCGATTCAATGTCGTACGACCGCGAAACAAAAATTGCACAGCTTCAGGGAAACGTAAAACTTACAGATACCGAAAATGACGTTAAGGCAAATGCCCAGCTTATTGAATATAATCAGAATACAGATATTGCAGTGCTTCAGATAGATATTACTCTTACCCAGAAAAAGAATGTTTGTACCGGCGCATATGCAGTTTATATGAAAAATGAGCAGATGCTAGAAATAAGCGGAAACGCCCAGGTAAAACAGGAAGATGATGTTTTCCGTGCCCAGCAGATTACACTTAACCTTGATACACAAAGTATTACTCTTTCTGGAAATGTAAAAGGTTCTGTAACAGAAACAAAAACAAAAGAAGAGGCCGGGGTCCCTGAGCCTGTCGAAGGGCAGCAAGGAGGGGGTAACTAATTATGGAAGAAATTGAACAGGAACTCCAGACATCTCAGGAACCGCCGCTCCTTCGTGTAAACAGCCTTTATAAATCGTTCGGGCGAAAAGAAGTTGTAAAGGGAATAGATTTTTCAATGAAGACAGGAGAAATCCTTGGACTTCTTGGACCAAACGGGGCCGGAAAAACAACAACATTCTATATGGTAGTAGGTTTTTACCGCCCGACTGCAGGTGAAGTTTTCTTAAACGAAAAATGTATTACAAGGCTTCCAATGTATAAACGTGCCCGTCTAGGTATTTCATATCTTCCGCAGGAGCCTTCTGTTTTCCGTAAATTTACTGTAGAAGAAAATATATGGTCTGTTTTGGAAACAAGGCGTGACCTTACTTATAAACAAAAAAAGCAGCGGCTTGATGAGCTTATAGAAGAATTTTCAATCGGCAGAATCAGATACCAGAAGGCATATACACTTTCTGGTGGAGAGCGACGCCGTACAGAAATTGCGCGCTCACTTGCAATTGAACCAAAGTTCCTTTTGCTCGACGAACCTTTTGCCGGAATTGATCCTATTGCCGTTGCAGATATCAAAAGTGTAATTAAGCTTTTAGCATCACGCGGAATTGGTATTCTTATTACAGATCACAACGTACGCGATACTCTGGAAATCACAGATAGAGCAATAATCATAAATACCGGAACAATTATGCTGCAGGGTACAAAAGAAGAAATCCTTGCCAGCGAACTTGCACGTGAAGTTTATCTTGGCAAGAATTTCAGTATGTAAACTTAAACAGAAAACTTAAACTGTAAACTGGTTCATCTGCTCGCCGATTTCACCAATAGAATCTTTTACCTTATTAGCAATTTCAGAAAGCTGTTCACCGCTGTCATTAATTCGTTTTGCACCAATAGACATTTCATCCATACTTGTCTTCATAGTGCCCGAAGATTCCTGAAGTCCTGCAATGTTACGGAAAATCAATTTGTTTCCTTCAATCATTTCCTGTGCAGCGTTGCTTACTTCGGTAGTACTCATGTTCATTGCGGCAAGAGTTTCAATAACCTGCTTTGAACCTTCACGCTGTTCACTCATTGCAACTTTAATTTCTGTTACAAGCTGATTTGTATGACCAATTTCTTCAGAAACTACAGTAAAGGCGTTGCTTGCATCCTGTGAACCGGCTACAACTTCAAGAATAGAAGACTGAATGCTCTTAAGCTGCTCACCAATTTTCTTTGACTGTGCAGTAGAAGTTTCACTGAGCTTACGGATTTCATCTGCTACAACCGCAAATCCTTTTCCCGATTCACCGGCGTGTGCAGCCTCAATTGCAGCGTTCATGGCAAGAAGGTTTGTCTGACTCGCAATACTTGCAATAGCCTGGTTAGCTTCCTGAAGCATCTTAGACTTGTCTTCAATTTCAAGAATCATCTGGTTTACTGCAAGCTGCTTTTCCTGACCAGACTGTGACTGCTGTTCAAGCTGACCAAAAGAGTCGGCCATTTTGTCTACAGAAATATTTACAGACTGAATGTTTCCAAGCATTTCTTCAACCGCAGCAGAAGCCTGTGTAACTCCATCTGCCTGCTGCTGAATCATCTTTTCAAGAGAGTCAATGTTTGCGGCAATTTCGTTTACGGCACCAGCTGTTTCCTGAACGTTTTCTGTCTGCTGTGTAATCTGTCCGTGAACAGAATCAATATTAGAAAGAATCTGTGTAATGGCGCTTGCAGTATTCTGCGAACTTGTTGCCATGTCGGAACCAACAGTATTCAAATTAAGCTCTGCAGTTTTTACGTTATCAATAATAGCCTGAAGCTTTTCAATAAATTTATTTTCGTTTTCTACAAGCTGGCCGAATACTTTGAAGATAGAGCGTCCCTTTAACTGAACGCGTTTTGTAAGGTCTGCGTTTCCGGAACTCAAATCACTAACTGCATCATTCAAAATCGTAAGCTGATTAACCATTGTAATAATCTGAACAGCAAGAGTGATAACGATAAAGGCAGCAATGATTCCGGAAATAATTGCAACTCGTCCAAAACTCAAGAAATCAATTGTAGAATATGTCTTGAACAAAATCATGTGCCAGCTTACAAGATTCATAGGGGCCAGAACATATTCACTCGATTTAATTGTTGCATAATCAAGCTCTTTATTCATGTAATCAATTGACTCAAGCTGTGGAAGTACATTAAGAATAGATACCTTGTTTTCTATAATAGAATCATCAAGTGCACCTGTAATTTCAAGTCCGTCGTTGTAAAGATACATTGTTGTGCGGGCATCAAGGCCTTCATACATTTCTGTAATCATATCTGTAAGAGGAATACCTGTTCCAATTACACCAATAGGCTTTCCGTTATCTTTTACAACAGCATTTACCCAAAGGTTTGTCTGCTTGAGGGAAGGGTTGTAGTTAATGTTAAAGTTATAAACATCTGTTTCATACATGGTCATGTTGTACCAGTAGTCATCAGGGTTATCAGGATCAAGAGTGTAAACATATTCCATGTCACTCCAGAATTTGTGGTCTGTATCAGAAATCCAGAAAATTGATTTTGATTTGAAAGAATCTTTAAAAGTAAGCAAATCCTTAATTGCAGCTTCGCGGATTGCGTCATCATCAGGATCAATAAGATATGATTTTATAGAAGGCATTTTCATCATCTGAAGAACAAGAGTGAGCTGCTCGTTCATGGAAGTTTCAAAGTTTGCAATTTTTACGCGGGCAATCATCTCCATATCATCATAAGACTGGGTTCTAAAACGTTTGCGTGCAATCTGATCAATAAGGACAGAAAGAAGCAGAAGCGCAATTACACCGATTATTGCCAGGATTATACTAATTTTCTTAAGTTTAGAATTCATGTATTTCCCCCTGAGTTTCTATATAAAGTAATACTATTTTCGTAATTACTATTTTATTACTATCATAAATATAATGCAAATACTTTTTATATGTAGTATAATAAAAATTGTCATTGTCGGGCTTGACCCGACAATCTCTTTTAGGTGGATTTTTTATGATTTCATTTCTAAATGATGATTTTTTATTGCAAACACAGACTGCAAAAACACTTTATCACAAATATGCACAAAACGAACCGATTTTTGATTTTCACAACCATTTGTCGCCTCAGGAAATTTACGAAAATAAACCTTTAGGAAACCTTGCAAATGCCTGGCTTGATCATGATCACTACAAATGGCGTGCCATGCGTGCAGCAGGAGTAGATGAAGACTTGATAACAGGCCACCTTGCAACCTCCGGGGTCCCTGAGCCTGTCGAAGGGGTCGAAGGGCGCGATTACACGCGTTATCTTGCTTTTGTAAAAACTCTCGAAGGCTGTGTTGGAAATCCACTTTATCACTGGAGCCACCTTGAACTTCAAAGATATTTTGGAATTACCGAGCCGCTTACACAAAAAAATGCGCGCGAAGTGTGGGATAAATGCAATGAACTTCTGGCTAAACCGGAATATGCACCACAGGGCCTGCTCAAAAAAATGGGTGTAAAAATCCTGTGTACAACAGATGACCCGCTCGATGATTTACAGTGGCATAAAAAACTTGGTGCCGGGGTCCCTGAGCCTGTCGAAGGGCGAGAAGGGCTGCATGTCCTCCCGTCTTTCCGTCCTGATTTTATTATAAATGCAGATTCTCCGGAATTTCCTGAATATATTTCACGATTACAGCAGGTTGACGGAAATAGATTTTTAACAATTTCAGATATGCTTGCTGCAGTTGGCCGCAGAATGGATTATTTTAAGGAGCTTGGTTCTTTAGTAAGCGACCACTCACTCGAAGGCGACTTTTATCTGCCTGCAAATTTCACAGATGTAAATTATATTTTTGAAAAAGCCTGGATCGGTAAAAAGCTTAATCACGACGAGCTTGCAAAATATAAGGGCTGGGTACTCGTTGAACTTGGAAAGCTTTATGCAAAAAAAGGCTTTGTAATGCAGATTCACATTGGAGCACTCCGCGACAACAATTCCGCAATGTTCCAGAAAGCCGGAAAAAATATTGGCGAAGACAGCCTGAATGATTTTAATTACGCCCCACAGCTTGGTGCAGTTTTAAATGGCATTTACAGTGATGCGGGCATGGACTCCCTGCGGTCCCTGAGCTTGTCGAAGGGGTCGAAGGGCCCAAAGGTTATCCTTTACAACCTGAACCCAAAAGATAACGAAGCGCTTGCAACTATGGCCGCTAATTTCCGTAACTGTCAGTTTGGACCAGCATGGTGGTTTAATGATCACAAGGATGGAATAGAAGAACAGATTCGTATATATGCGCGAACTTCTGTTTTAGGAAAGTACGTTGGAATGCTTACAGACAGCAGAAGCTTCTTGTCATATCCACGTCATGAATATTTCCGCCGAATCCTTTGCAACTATATTGGAAATCAGGTAGAGCAGGGCGAGTTCCCTTGGGATGAAGAATCACTTGGCCAGATGGTAAAAAATATCTGCTGGCAGAATTCTGTTGATTTTTTTGGAGCATAAAAAATGAAAAAATTTTTCTATAATATTTTAATTGCAGCTTTTGTTCTTACTTGTGTTTCGTGTGCAAGTACAGGTTATGTAGAAAAGAACTATTCAAAAAATGTAGAGTTGTTGAAAACCTGTGAGCCTTATGCGGCAGGGACAAAGACTGTTCAAAAGGAATATCTTGTCGATGAACAGCGTGCCCGTGAACTTCGTGAATATTTTAAGGAGAACGCAGGCCTTGATCTTGATGCCCTTGCTGCATCAGACAAATCAACCTGGGAAAAATCAGTAGAGCTTGCAGTTTTTGTTGCAAAAAATATTCCGCATGATAATCAAAAACGGTTTCTTAAGGAGCGCAATGCAATCACACTGTGGGAATATTCAAGACAAGTTCCAACAGGCTTTAACTGCCGCTGGCATTCAACTCTTTTAAGTGAGCTTTTGCTTTCTATAGGAATCAGAAACAGCTTTATAACATGTCTTCCATATGATAAAAACGATGGAGATTGCCATGTTGTAAATATTGTGTGGCTGCCCGAGCTTGAAAAATGGGCAATGATAGACAGCGACATGGTGGAATATGTTACCGGCGAGGATGAAGTTCCGCTTTCGCTTCAGGAAATGCGCGAGTATATTCAAAACGACATTCCGTTTACTGTAAATGTACTTCCTGGTTTTGAGGATTCCTGGGTTGCTCAGCCGAGTGGTTTAGAGTATATGCAGGCCTACTGGGCAAAAAATCTTTATTGGTTTCAGACCTATATGGTTTATGCCTTTGACCTTGAATATGCATACGATTCAGATGGAGCAAGAGTTTCTGCAAAATACTATGCTTCGCTTCTTCCCGGTGGTGATGATGAGGCTTTCTGGTCGTATTAATATTTAGTGACATTTTGGGAAGAACATGGTAAAATAGGGTAACTAGAATACTAGTATATTAGATGAGGCTTATATGAATGATACACTAAAACAAATTGGAGCAACAGGAATTGTACCTGTTGTAGTTTTGAACAGGGTAGAAGATGCCGAACCGCTTGCTGCCGCTCTTGTTGCAGGAGGCCTTCCTTGTGCCGAGGTAACCTTCAGAACCGACGCCGCCGAAGAAAGCATCCGCGCAATTGCAAAAAAGTTCCCGGATATGTTTGTAGGTGCCGGAACAGTTTTGAGCACAGAACAGGTAGACCGCGCAATCGGAGCCGGTGCAAAGTTTATAGTTTCTCCTGGTCTTAATCCAAAGGTTGTTGAATATTGTATTAAAAAAGGCTATCCGGTTTGCCCGGGCATTATGACTCCAACAGAGCTCGAGGTTGCACTTGGCTTTGGCCTTGATGTAGTAAAGTTTTTCCCCGCAGAAAATGCCGGCGGTCTTAAGATGATTAAAGCAATGAGCGCTCCATACACAATGATGAAGTTTATGCCAACAGGTGGAATCAATGCAACAAACGTGCGTGATTATTTAGCTTGTGATAAGATTCTTGCTTGTGGTGGCAGCTGGATGGTGAAGGGTGATTTGATTAATGCGGGAAACTTTAAGGAAATAGAACGCCTTACCCGCGAAGCTAGTGGGATTGTTAAGGAGATTAGGGGATAGTAAATAGGGGATAGGGGATAGTAAGTAGTGTGTGGGGGAAGTCTCCCCCTCGTTCGCACTATGTTGCTCACTACCCCCTCTAACGGGGGACACCCCCGTAACGCCCCCCATACTATTCACTATCCCCTAATCCCTATTCCCTAAATAAAAAGGAGAAATATTATGAAAGTAGTAACATTCGGTGAAATAATGCTGCGTTTGGAACCTGAAGGATACTTTAGATTTGTTCAGGTAGATAAAATGACATCAACCTTTGGAGGCGGCGAGGCTAACGTTGCAGTTTCTCTTGCAAATTATGGTCTTGATGCTTATTACGTAACAAAGCTTCCAAAGCACGAAATTGGTCAGGCAGCAATAAACAGCTTGCGCCGTTATGGTGTAAACACAGAATACATAGTTCGTGGCGGTGATCGCGTAGGCATTTACTACAACGAACGTGGTGCCAGCCAGCGTGGATCAAAATGTATTTACGACCGCGCTCATTCTTCTATTGCAGAAGCAAAGCCTGAGGATTTTGACTGGGCAGCAATTTTCAAGGATTGCAAATGGTTCCATCTTACAGGAATTACTCCAGCCCTTGGCGGAAACCTTGTTCAGATTTGTATCGAAGCATGTAAAGCTGCAAAGGCTGCCGGTGCTACAGTAAGCTGCGACTTAAACTACCGCGGAAAGCTCTGGACTCGTGATCAGGCCCGCGAAGCAATGAGTGAAATTTGTAAGTATGTTGATGTCTGCATTTCCAACGAAGAAGATGCCAAAGATGTTTTTGGAATCGAAGCAGAAAACACAGATATCACAGGCGGTAAACTTAATAAGGAAGGCTATAAGTCTGTAGCAAAACAGCTGGCTGATAAGTTTGGCTTTAAGAAGGTTGCAATTACTCTGCGCACTTCTATCAATGCCAACCGCAATAACTGGGCTGCCTTGTTGTACGATGGAACTGATTACTGCTTCAGCAAGGAATACGAAATGTATATCGTTGACCGTGTAGGTGGCGGTGACAGTTTTGGTGGTGGTTTGATATATTCACTTTTGAACGGCAAGTCAACCCAGGATGCCGTAGAGTTTGCCGTAGCCGCAAGCTGCCTCAAGCACACAATAGAAGGCGACTACAACATGGTAAGCGTAGACGAAGTAGAAAAGCTTGCCGCAGGAAACGGTTCAGGAAGAATCCAAAGATAAGAGATTGTCGGGTCAAGCCCGACAATGACATGCCTTTGTCGTCCCGAACTGTGACATGCCTTTGTCATTCCCGTGCTTGACACGGGAATCTCACTCGTTAAAAGCGTTCGGCTTTTTTCTTACCCTTCACAAACGCACTTGCATTATTCCCAGATTTTCCCGACTTCTTAGACGAAGACTTCTCAGATTTTTTAGAAGTCTTCTTTTCTGTGTCAGGCTTTCGTGAGCGTGAGCTTGAATTGCCGCGTGTCTTCTTTTCTGTCTTAGGAGCATCTTCTGAATGTCGGCGTGTATTTCGTTTGCGTCCGCTGCCTTCTTCCTTTACATCAATGTGCATATGTGGAAGCTTCTTATTCTTGCGCGACATTTCAACAGCTTTTTTTGCAGAAGCAGCAGGCAAACTCAAAAGCGAGAACTGCTGTGCCACATCAATATCATCAACCATGCGTCCCGGAATATGAAGCAGGTTACTAAAGTACTCAGCAAGCTCGCGTGCACGGTAGCCGTCCTTCTTACCAAGCGAAACAAAAATCCTGAGCTGGTCACCGCGAGGCCCCATATCCTTAGTACTGATTTTTCCATAATGTTTAGGGCTAAGTTTTTCACCATACATAATAGAAAGAAGAGAAGCAACAACAGCCTGTGCGTTCTGGTCCTTACAGATTTCTGCAGCAAGGCCAGTGAACTTTTCAGGAACTTCACGAAGTGACGCCGCCTGGGGTTCCTGAGCTTGTCGAAGGACCCCATCAGTTGGCCCTTCGACAGGCTCAGGGAGTCGTTCGCTTCGCGAACTTACCAAGTTTTCTTCGAAAACTTGCACTCCATCCGTCATTGCGAGCGCAGCGTGGCAATCCAGTTTTTTAAACAGCTTCTCCTTCAGCTCATTCATCACGCGAGTTTCTTTAAGTGTCAGCACTTCATTTACTGAAGGCACTTTCTCTTCAGTCAACTTCTTCTTAGTAGCCCTTTCCGCATTCTTAATAAAATATCCAAGCTTGCGGCGTTCTTCCGGACGAACAAAAGTAACTGCAATACCTGTAGTTCCGGCGCGACCAGTACGACCAATTCGGTGAACATAAGTTGCTGTATCAAATGGAAGAGAGTAGTTTACAACGTGACTCAGGCCTGTAATATCAATACCACGGGCAGCAACGTCTGTTGCAACAAGAATGCGTGTCTTCTTAAGGCGGAATCTCTCCAGCACCTTTTCACGCTGATTCTGCATAATATCACCATGGAGTGCAGCCGCTTCATAGCCACGCATATCAAGCTCGCGGGTAACACGGTCGGCATCCATTTTAGTCATAGTAAAAACAAGCCCATAAAAATCAGGCGAAGAATCAATCAGGCGTACGAGGGCCTCAGTCTTTTCACTTTCTTTTACAAACCAGTATTTCTGATCAATGAGCAGGGCCTCATCAACAACATTTTCCTCTTCGATAATGTCGTACTCGCCCATAAAGTCAGCAGCAATTTTAAGAATAGGGGCAGGCATAGTAGCACTGAACAAAAGGATTCGCGCATCAGTATTCGACTTTTCAAAAATCTCACGGATATCGTCGATAAAACCCATGTCCAGCATTTCGTCGCCTTCATCAAGAATAAAATATTTAATCTTGCTAAGGTCAAGTGTTTTACGTTCAAGATGGTCCTTTATACGGCCAGGAGTTCCAACAACAATTTCACAGCCAGCCTTAAGCTCACGGATCTGAGCCGCATAAGAAGCACCACCATAAAGTACAGTAGTACGCGGATATTTGTTTCCGGTAAAGGACTTCATTTCCTCACAGGTCTGCATTGCAAGCTCACGCGTAGGCTCAAGAATAAGTGCCTCCACATGGTCCGATTTATCATGAATATTCTGAATAATAGGCAATCCAAAAGCCGCAGTTTTACCAGTCCCGGTTCGCGCGCGTGCAATAAGATTAGAATCCCCATTCAAAAGCCGCGGAATAGCCAGCACCTGAATAGGCGAAGGAGTAACAAACCCCTTTTTAGCAACCGCCTTAAGCGCATATTCATCAAGTCCTAAATCTTCAAAAGAAATGTCATCAGTATCATCAGTGTCGTCTGTATCTGTCTGAGTCTCAACAATCTGTTCTTCTGTCTGTTCATCAATAATTTCGTTCTTTTCTTCAGTCATAGAGATTACACTATACTTTATAATAAAGGTATAATCAAGCAAATGATAGAAGATTTCGCATTTGTTGCTATTTGGTGTTTAGTTCTTTTTTTCTCTCCACAGAAATAGTAGCTGTATGAAAATATAAAACTTTCTTTTGTGCGAAATACGGTGTAGTACGATGCTGAGCTTTTCTTGAACTTTGTTTACAAGAGAAAAAACTGTGTTATAATTAAGTATAAAATATAGATGATCTTGAGAATTTTAACCGAATTTTATTATTGTTTGTGTTTTTTTGTACAAATTGTATTGTTTTATAGTTTTAAACATAATTCTATATAACAGTGTATGAGTATTATGAGGTAGAAAAAATGAAGAAATATTTTTTGTTTTGTATCTTAAGTCTTTTATTTATCTCTTCCATTTTTTCTATTGAAATTGGACAAAAAGTTTATAAGTCTGTACTAATAAATGATGAGAAAGTATATAGATGGGTTAACCTTGATGCAATTACAAAATACAATTCTAACGGAAAAATAACATCGTATAAAAGTAAATATATGGAATATTTTAATGAATATGATGATAAAGGAAATCTTATTCATTACAAGGATAGTAATGGTTTAGAAGAATGGATGGAATATGATGATAAAGGAAATTTAATTCATCATAAGTTTAATAGTGGAACTGAAGTATGGACACAATATAATGATGATGGAAATGCTATTTATGCTATTGATTCAGAAGGAAATGAATATATTTGGGAATATGATGAAAATGGACAATTAATTTATTGGAAAGAGGGAAAATGGTATGAAGAATGGATTCTCTCAGATTCGGAAATAAGAATGATTCATTATAGACAATTGGAAACAACAGATGAAGATGAGGAATATATAGAAGAAGCTACACTTTTACAAAATGGAAATAACTATCATTATTATTATGCTGATGGAACGGAAGAAGTATTTGAATATAATGATAGATACATATTAATTTATGCTAAACATAAAGATGGAACAGAAGAAAGGTTTGACGTGAACGACGTTATATACGAATTAAATGAAAATAAACAAATTATACATTACAAAGATTCAGAACAGGAATATTGGCGTGAATATGATTCAAAAGGAAATAAAACCTATTTTAAAAATAATAGTAATGAAGAAATCTGGTATGAGTATGACTATTATCCAAATGGAGTCATAATGATCGTGAGAGAATATAGGGCAGTATAAAGACTATACAATCTTTCAATCATATTTTGTTTTTTTCAATGTCGTAAATTGCGACCTTGAATCAAATGAAAAATAAATGAGAATTCTAAGCAGCTCAGATGCATTGAAAATCATGTAAAAAAAATGTGCTATTTAAAAACAAAAAGCATTTGAGAGAGTAAAAAGAATTCAATCAAAGAAAAGAAAAACAACACCATCAATGAAGCCTAGAACAACAAGCGCCTTGCACAGTAATACCAAGAATATATATTGATAAGCTGGTGAAATTATACCTCCTAAAAAATGTCGCTTTGAAAACGACCATAAGAAATCATAAATGATATATCATGAAGCCACTATATTATGGATAATGAAATACGTGGCATTCAAGATAAAATTCTCATAATTCGTAATCAGCAGGTTATGCTCGATCGTGATATAGCTGAATTGTATGGGGTTGAAACAAAACGCTTAAATGAACAAGTAAGACGTAATATTTCTAGATTTCCTGAGCAATTTATGTTTCAGCTTACAAAGAGTGAAGTTGATGATATTTCAAGGTCACAATTTGTGACCTTGAAAATTGAGGATAAAACACAGAAAGATTTTTCAAGGTCGCAATTTGCGACCTTGAAAACAGAAGACGACATGCGAGGAAAGAATTGTTTTTCGGATTTTCTCCTGAAGTATGTCGTCTGTTGGTGTGATACTGTCGTTGATTGAACCATAATCTGGCGTAGGGGTTTTTACTTCAAAAACTTCCTCTTTATATTCGTATTCAAAATGAGTTTTGAGAAATAAATCGATTTCTTTGTAGTTAATTGCAGTAAAATCGCTCATATATATTAATTATGAATTATATTCAGACTTTTTGAAAGGGAAAGATTCATGTTTATTGGAAGAAAAGAAATAACACATTATTCATTTGACAAAATACCTTTGATAAAATATATATACAAACTGCTTGATCAGGATTCTGATTCTAAATCTCCGCCAGCTTTGACAGCGCTTTTGATGCAGCCTTAGGTGACTTTTTCATCAGCTCTTTGAATTCTTCTGCAGAGAAAATAATCAACTTGCAGTCTGTTGTTGCAACACCTGTGCCACGGAAACGTTCGTCCAGAAGGCACAGTGTGTCGCCAACGAAGGAACCTTTTTCAAAAATCTGACATTCTCCATTTTCAAACTGTTCAGTGATTGTTCCTGTTCTTATGTAATAAACTGAATCGGCTTTTTCGTCGGAATTAAAAATTACTTCGCCTTGTTGTACTGATCTGGTGTTTGTTGCAGTTTTGAGCGCAGCGGGATTTATAAAAAGCATGCGGCGGAGCTGTACCATCCAGCCACGGTGTTCACTGTCAGGCAAAAGATAAACTTCGCACTTAAGCAGCAACTCGAAATACTGAGTAACATAAATCATCTGCGCAAAGAACAGGAAGAATATAAAGAAGAAATAAACCTTCATCATCAAAACGATGATTGTGCTGATTGTTCCATAAACGATGTTGTAGTTTGTAAGGTTCATGAACTTTGTTACCCAGTGTGAAATAAAATAGAAACAAAGGGTGTCGAGCAGTGCATAAATAAAACAAAGGCTTGCAGGAGGCTTTGTTCCTGATACAACTCTGTAAACATAAAATGTACTGATGAAAATTACAAAGTACATCGAAAGCGAAACAATCGTGTGTGAATTCTGATTTACAATCGAAGGCAATATTTCTTTGAGTGGTTCCGAAAAGTTAGACGAGACTAACTGATTAAAACCAAACATAAAGATAATAACCGAAGCAACAAAAATTACAAGAATGAATTCCGAAACAAACATCAAAACCTGATTAAGAAAGCCGCGGCGTTTCATTGCAGGTTTGAAAATCATTGCCATGGCGCGGATTATTGAAAGGAACATTTTTCGGGCCATCCAGATAATCCACACACCTAAGAAAATATCAAAAAAGTGGAAGTTCTTTTTGTTCAGAATGTTGTTTATAAAAGGCCGGATATCTACAATGCTTTCAATTTCGGCACCAAGGGCATTTACGTATTCAAGGATGCCCGGTGACACTCTGATTATTCCCACAAGAATTGTAAAAATAATCAGAGCGAGCGGTACAAAAGAAAAGATAAAACCAAAGGAACAAGCACTGGCACTTTCCAAAAGATTGTTGCTGCCAAAGTTGGTGCAGGTAAGGTAAATTATCTGTCCAATCTTTGTAAGACGTTGAGAACGCTTTAACTTTATTTTTATCTTTGGTGGCTTGTTCTTCATTTACCCCAGTTTGTCATTGTCGGGCTTGACCCGACAATCTCTTTAGATGATAGATTCCCGTGTCAAGCACGGGAATGACAAGGCTTAGAAATCAGCAAGTTTCGGAGCTCTTGGATAAGGAATAACATCTCTGATGTTTTCCATACCTGTTACGTAGCGCATAAGGCGTTCGAATCCAAGACCAAAGCCTGAATGAGGAACTGTACCAAACTTGCGGAGGTCGAGGTACCAGTCGTAAATAGACTCGTCCATTCCTCTGCGGTTGATTTCTGCAAGCAGCTTGTCGTAATCTTCTTCGCGTTCAGAACCACCAATAAGCTCGCCGATACCTGGAACAAGTACGTCTACTGCCTTTACAGTTTTTCCATCCTCATTCTGTTTCATATAGAATGATTTGATTTCCTTTGGATAGTTGAATACCATTACAGGACCATTGTAAATCTGTTCTGTAAGATAGCGCTCGTGCTCTGTTGCAATGTCGCAGCCCCAGTATGGCTTAAACTCAAACTTATGACCTGCGGCAGCTGCCTTTTCAAGGTCTTCAATTGCCTGAGTATAGCTGATTCGTGTGAACTTTGCATTTGCAACTTTTGTAAGACTTTCGATAAGGCCAGGCTGGATTCTCTTGTCAAAGAATTCCAAGTCTTCGCGGCACTTTGTCAAAGCCCAGTTCAAAAGATATTTTACAAAATCCTCCTGAATGTCCATGTCGTCTTCAAGATCATAGAAAGCCATTTCCGGTTCAATCATCCAGAATTCTGCAAGGTGACGAGGAGTATTTGAATTTTCTGCACGGAAAGTTGGTCCGAATGTATAAACACGGCTTAGGGCAGTTGCCAAAGTTTCTGCTTCGAGCTGGCCTGATACAGTAAGCGAAGCCTTCTTTCCAAAAAAGTCCTTCTTGTAGTCAACAATTTTCCATGCATCTTCCACCTTCATTCCGCCGGCTCCGGCTTTTACACCCATTTCTGCAATTTTTTCCATGCTCAAGGTTGTTACCTGGAACATTTCTCCGGCACCTTCACAGTCAGAGCAGGTGATTTCCGGTGCGTTGATGTACTGGAAGCCTCTTTCCTGGAAGAAAGAATGAACAGCAAATGCCATCTGGTTTCTCACACGGTAAACTGCACCAAAAGTGTTTGTGCGTGCACGAAGATGAGCAACATCGCGAAGATATTCCATAGACATCTTGTTTTTCTGCAATGGATATTCATCTGGATTACACTTTCCGAGGCACTCGATGCTTTCCAAAGTAACTTCAACAGCCTGTCCGCTTGCTGGAGATTCAATAAGAGTTCCAACTGCGCGAACGCTTGCACCGGTGTTCAAAACCTTAAGAGTTTCTTCAATATTATTTACATTTGCATTATTAGAAGGATTATTGCGGTCAAAAGTAAGCTGGATATTAGCAAAGCAGCTTCCATCGTTAACCTGAATGAAGACAAGACCCTTTGAGTCACGAACCGAACGAATCCAACCGCAGACCTTAACCTGCTGTCCCTCCGGCTTAGTAGATAATAAATCTTTAATTAATACTGGTACCATAAAAATCCCCCTGAAGTCCGTCATTCCCGTACTTGATACGGGAATCTTAATAAAAGATTATCGGGTCAAGCCCGATAATGACACAACTTCATTAATAATGAAATGTATTCGTATATAATATCATTTTTCGGGGGTTGTATCAAATGGGGTAATCGCATATAATAAATGTATTGAGTCAGATGCCCTTCAAGTATCTTTCGCAAAACCCCGTCAGAGCCGGAAGGCAGCAGCGGTATGCGGAACGAACTGTGATTGGGATTATCTGACTCTTTTTATTAGTACATTTTTTTGAGGTATTTTGCTATGACCATAATTCCAATCATTCTTTCTGGCGGTGCCGGAACAAGACTGTGGCCTCTTTCGTGGGGAAATCATCCAAAACAGTTTCTGCCTCTTGTAAGTGAACGTACAATGATTCAGGAAACCCTTTTACGACTCAAAGGTCTTGAGCTTGGTTGCCCGATTATTTCATGCGGAGAAGGGCACAGATTTATGGTAGCAGAACAGATTGGCGAAGTCAGCGAAAAAAAGCCTGTTATAATTCTTGAACCAATGGCAAAAAATACTGCTCCTGCAATTGCAGCAGCCTGTTG
Organism: Treponema sp.; assembly: GCA_017551545.1. Classification (GTDB taxonomy): domain Bacteria; phylum Spirochaetota; class Spirochaetia; order Treponematales; family Treponemataceae; genus Treponema_D. The sequence goes on from JAFZLJ010000009.1 coordinate 33,082, forward strand.
TGCAGCAATGCAGCAGGATAAAGATGCCGTAGTTGTTGTTTTGCCAAGTGATCATGTAATTCAAGATGTTCCTGCCTTTCAAAATGCAGTGAAAATTGCAGCACAGAATGCTTCAAAAGGATTTTTAGTTACTTTTGGAATTGTTCCAACTTTTCCTGCAACAGGTTATGGTTATATAAAAGCCGGAAAAGATGAAGCTGATGGTGCATATGATTTAGTTCAGTTTGTAGAAAAACCTGATTTACAGACGGCTCAAAAATATCTTGCAAGCGGTGAATTTTCCTGGAACAGCGGAATGTTTGTTTTTAAGGCAGAAGCTTTTCTTGAGGAACTTTCCGTACATAATGCAGATATGGCTCGTCTTTCTAAACAGTCATTCGAAAAAGCAGTTGTAGAAACAGATTTTATCCGTCTTGATAAAGAAAGCTTTGAACAAATTAAAGGTGATTCGATTGATTATGCCGTAATGGAAAAAACAAAGCTTGGAAAAATCGTTAAGCTTAATGCCGGCTGGGATGATGTAGGTTCCTGGAGTGCTTTATATGATATCAGCCCAAAAGATGAAAATCAGAATGTGCTTCAGGGAGATGTTATTGCGCTTGATACAACAGGTTCTTATGTTCGCGCAGGCAGCCGCACAATTGCAACAATCGGACTGGATAATATTGTTGTAGTCGACAGTGATGATTCACTTTTGATTGCCGCCAAAGATAAAATCCAGGATGTAAAAAAAGTTGCAGAATCAATGAAGGCGCGTACAAATACTTGACAATCAACCCAAAAAACTATATTCTTATAACACTTAATGGAGCGATACCAAAGCGGTCGTACTGGGGCGGTCTTGAAAACCGTTGATCTTCACGGGTCCGGGGGTTCGAATCCCTCTCGCTCCGCTAAATAAGGAAGCGTGGTAGAGCGGTAATACAACGGATTGCTAATCCGTCACTTCCGAAAGGGGTGGGCAGGTTCAACTCCTGTCGCTTCCGAGAAAGCAGCTCTGCTGCATTTTTTTTATCCTGAGATTGTAGCTCAGCTGGATTAGAGCACCACCCTGCGGAGGTGGGGGTCGCACGTTCGAATCGTGTCAGTCTCA
>JAFZLJ010000082.1 GCA_017551545.1 Treponema sp.
TCCAGTGTTTCCACCAGTTTCGTGGGCTGCCTTTACGTTGCTCAAATATGGTTCTTCAATAAATTTTGAATGAGTAGGATTTTTAATGCGGTATACATCGTGAATATCGCGGGCAGCATGGAACTGTGGCATGAACAAAGCGTCACCGTTCCAGAATTCTGTTTCTACAAGCGGACCATCAAACTCCTGGAAACCAAGAGAACAAAGCTTATCCTTTACACTTTCAAGGAACTGAACATAAGGGTTTGTGCGTCCAGGAATAATACGTGCAGGTGGAACAGCAATGTTGTAACCACGGAATGTTCCGTTTTTCCAGTCGCCTGTTGCAAGCATTTTTGGAGTAATTTCACCAATTTCGTTACCTGTAACTCCGGCACTCTTAAGAGCATCGCGTACAGCTTCAAAACCACTCTGAAGCTTATAGAATACAGTTTCGCGTTCAATCATCTTGAATGGAGCATCTGCAGCACCACGCTTTTTAGCAAGACCGTTCATTGCTTCAATTTCGGCGCCAGTCAAATCGTCCTTGTTCAAAAGACCGTCTGCAGCGTCGCAGGCCTTCTTAATAAGCCCAGAAGTCAAAGTAATGCGTTCAGGCAATGCAGCACCGGTATATTCAACCTTCTTTTCTGCATTCATCTTAAGAACGCCTTCTTTTACAAGGGGACCAAAAGCAGAACCAACGTCCTTCTGTTCAAGGCCAATTCCTGCAGCAATTTCAGGCATAAGATGAGGGCCGTCTGCCTTCAAAAAGTTTACCATGCGTTCTTCTACAGTGCCTGTCTTAGCCATTGCGCGGCCATAATCTGTAATTTCAAAATATGTGTGAGGAGTACGGCGGATTTCTTTAAGAAGTTCCTTTCCGCTAAGCCAAGAGAAAGCCTGGTTTGCGTGACCTTCCTTATAGTCCAGCTCCTTCTGAAGTTTTTCTGAAGTAAGTTCATCCTGTCCCGAATACTTTAACAAAACCTTAATTTCGAGAGGATGGAGGTTTTTGATGATGTTTTTAATGTCCATATGTTTTTTCCTACAAAGATTGTCGGGTCAAGCCCGACAATGACACAGGGGTTTCGGCCCTTCGAGAGCCTCAGGGACCCCAGTCATGTCATTCCCGGGCTTGACCCGGGAATCTTTAAAAAAATAAAGCCGGCATGAAACTTTCACACCGGCTTTCATTTTACTATATTTTAAAGAAAATAAGAAGTATTAGCGGTAAAATTTTACATATGAACTGTACTGTGCCTTGCGGCGTCCTTTGTCGTCCTTAAAGAACTTTTCTTTATCATCTTTAAGATAGCGGTAAAGATTGTACTTGTGTTCTACGCGGAAGTCATTAAGACATTCAAGAACAGCATTCATAGCTTCACCACGATCATAAGTAACGTACATACATTCATAATAAATACGAACTTCATCATACATTGGTGAATATTCAATTTTTACGCTTGCTGTTGAATCGCTTGAATGGAATTCTTTTGGTATGATAACTTCTGTTTTTGTCTTATTTGCTTCAAAGTTTTCTGCGTCGCCATAATCTTCGTTAGAACCACGTCCTGTGATTCCCTGTGCGAACAGACATGCACCAAGCACTAAAGCTGCTGCAATTGTAAATATCTTCTTCATAATAGCCTCCTGCTAAATTTCAGAACTGAGTGTACCCTTCTATACTACCACATTCTAGAAAAAAATCAAGATTTATTACGTATCGTCCTGAATCAATTCCTAAGAGCGGAGTTTTTCGGAGCAGTACAGAGCCTGTAATTTCCTTTGGTTTATTTTTTACGAGGTTCCTGTAATAATCACGAACCGCGTTTTTTAAAGCATCCTGAGCGGCTTCTTTAATTCCTTCAAAACCCTTACTTAAATCGCCATAACCACGACCCTGAATTGTAGGATTTTGTATAGATGCCCAAAGATTGTATAACTGAACCTGATGATCTGTACGAGTAAAGTCTACCCAGCAGTTAAAACGGTTATTTTCAATCCACACAGAAGAATATTCTATTGTTCCACCGTCATTTTTCTGGCCTTCTGCAAGCGTTTGAATAGGTTCAATTTCAAAATATTCTTCTACGCCACGAGTTTTATCAGAAGGAACATATGTAAATTTCCAGCCGTAAACAAGTCCTTCAATCAAAAATGGAACAGTTTCTTTTATTCTGGCAATCGGATAGCTGAATTCTTCGGCATCTACATCGGCAGCAGCAGCTTCTGTTCCAGGATAAGCATCAATTTCGGCCCAGATCGGGAACCTTATATGCCTTATAATAGACGGAGTCTGTGCAAAAAGCACACCGCCTGTAAAAATCAGAGTGAAAACAAGAAAAATTTTTATTCTTTGTAAGTGTTTTTCCATATTTTAAACGGATTCACTCCCATTCTTATTAAAAAGTAGAAAAAGGCTATCAAAAATCCGAACAAATGCGTAAAATGCGCAATATTTGATGAACTAAAGAAGCCGCTTACTACTTCAATAATAGCAAAAATCAGTACTACTATTGGCGCAGGTATTGGAATTACCCACCATAAATAAATTATCGATCGTGGATAACACACAGCATACGCAAACAGTACTGCATAAACGGCACCACTTGCTCCTAATAAAAAGACCATGTAGCTGCCTGTAAAATAATAAAGCGCAAATGAAAGAACTGCACTAAGAATACCTGAAGTAAAATAAAACAACAGAAATTCCTTTGAGCCTATAGCTCTTTCAACGCCTACTCCAAAGAAAAAGAGTCCCAGCATGTTCAACAAAAGGTGCCTTATATTCCCGTGCACAAACATATATGTTACAAACTGCCAGAGCATCTTGTCTCTTACTATATAAACAACGTTCATCGACAAATAGTACATTAAATTCGGCATAAAATTGCACAAAAGATATACTATTGCGTTTATGAGTATTAAACAAAAAGTAGCGTGAAAATATGCATATTTAAAAGGGCGGCGGAAGAATGGCGGATTATTCATTATTCGTTGTCGTCTTTAAGTTTGTGAACAGCAGGATCAAAGAAAGTAACCTGGTTTCGACCATTGTTCTTTGACATATACAAGCCTGAGTCTGCCTGATTTACAAAAAGATTTGGAAGCTCAACCGGATTTGTATTTTTATCGAAAATCGAAACACCACCCGAAACTGTTACATGAAGATGCTGATCATTATAAACAAAATCATAATCTTCTATTTTCTGGCGGATTCTTTCTGCAACCTTCATTGCTTCTTCTTTATTGCCCTTTCTTAAAAGAACAGTAAACTCTTCACCACCATAGCGGCTTGCAATATCACTTTCACGAAGGCTTGATTTTATGATATTTGCAACAGTAATAAGAACAAAGTCTCCGCATTCGTGACCATAGGTATCGTTGAATTTCTTAAAGAAGTCAATGTCGAACATAAGAACAGCAATGTTTTCTTCCTGCTCAAAAGCCTTATCTATAGCTTCTGTAAGCTGATTAAAGAAGAAGTACTTCAAGCGCAGGTGTGTCATCATATCTGTAGAAGACATTTCCATGAGCGAAGCGTTGTTTATTGCAACAGTAGCGAGCGATGCAATAGACATAATCATATTCTGTTCATATTCGGTGTAAGTTGTTTCCTCTTCTATGGCAATACGTTCCTGCAGAATAAGAATACCGCTAAGGTGATTTGTTTTTTCTACAAGCGGAACAATAAGAGTTGGCGAAAGGCTTTCAAGAGTTCTAAGATCCTGGTCGTCTCCAATAAACTCTTTAAGATAAGCAACTGTTACCGGTTTATTCATTGTAAGAAGTTTATTAGCAACAGGAGAATTTACAGGAATAGAAAGCTTTTTTTCTTTATTGTCAGATTTTGAAGTTTCAAGATTAAATACGTCGTTCGAAATAGGGTCGCGTACAAAAATTTCGGCACCAAGAACGTGCATCTGTGCCATACAAATATAAACAATAGATTCCAGAAGGTTACTGAAGTCTAGAGTAGAACAGAAAGATTTTGCAATATCGAGAAGCTGTTCAAGGTCGTAAATGCGTTTTTCATAATAAGTTGACTGCTCAAGAATTTCTTTATCCTTAGCAAGGTCAAAAGGCTTACGTTCCTGCTTGTCTTCCTGAGAGTTTATTTTGTCTACAATGGCATCAAACTCCATTTACTGAACATCTCCACTATTAATAATAACATAGTTTTTCATAATTTCAAAAAATATTTTCCAGTCAGGATGCTGAATTTCAAGATTATTTGTATTTTCTTTGTTTCTAGATGAAATCATGAGTACTTTTACGTTAGAAATAATTTCGCTCGAAGGCTTTTTAGAGTCGGCAAGAAGCTCTGCAAGATATTTATAAAGTGCATGCAAAGTTGAAGTTGTTTTCTGCAAAAGCTCGTGTGCTTCATTGTTAGTTGTAACAACCATTTTTTCAAGCTTTCTGAAGAAATCTTTGTCTTTATGGCTGTCTTTAACATAACTTTGCATTACCGCAATACTGTTACGCTGGTCGTTTCCAAAAGAATCTTCAAATTCCTGCAGTGCCGAAGCAGCATTTATAGCAGCATAAACTGTTGTAGAAAAATCAGATTTATAAGCCGGATTATTAAAGAAACCTTCAATAACAAGGTCGTTCAAAAGACCCTTAATTCCTTCTGTAAGATAAAGGCGCAGGAAGGTTTTAAGGATTCGCATAGGTAAAATCCACTGGAACTGAAGCGAAATTGTCGGCTGCAGCATGATATTTGATTCCTGATTGTAGCCGAACAAAGTATCGAGTGCCTGATTTTTGAAAAGAGCCGAAACTTCACTTGTAATCTGCTCATCCTGAAGCTCAGATTTTATTCGCTGTTCATCGGCATCGAACTTTTCCTGGAAAATTGTAGCAAATTCCTGTCGCGGAGAACCCGTATACTGTGCAACATTTGGTTCGTAAATAACATCCTGCTTTGCCATGCGTACAAGAGCCTTAAGACGTTCTACAGGAAGCACCTTTGTAATTACATAATTTATTTTTTTAAGCGAAGAAAGATAAATGTCGCTTTCGGCATTCGAAAGAACAGTTCCTTTTTTAAGCTGTGCAATTGCAATAACCTGATCGGCTGTAGAAGTTGTGATTTTCATTCCCGAAATCTGATAGTAAAGATCTTCAAGAAGATTTACAGCCTTTGAAATTGGGATTTCTGTATATGATGGTGTGTATGAAAAATCTGCAGGCTTAAAGTTAAGGTCAAAAATCTGAAGGATTGGCACAAACATGATATGACAAAAATCAACAAGCTGGCGCAATGAAAGAATATCCTTATCTACCCGGCGGAAATTTTCGGAATTAAGCTCTTTTATAACCTTTTCGCATTGTGTACGCTGATGAATAAATATTCTGTCCTGATTCTGCAGTTCGTTTAAAACTTCATCTTTACGGTTATCGAATGAAAGACTTTCAATTATTCCGCGGTATTCATTTGAATAACCTGTAAGAATAAGTTGTGCTTCAAAACGATGCTGGCGCGGGATATCGCTTGAACTTACTGTAAGGCTGAAAAGGTCGTCTAAAACCTTTGTGTTTTTATAAAGACTATAAATTGCCTCTGCAAAGTTAGGCTGAAGGTTTCCGTTTTTATAAATAACCGGCTGAAATTCGCGTAATTCGGCATCAAGCTTTTTAAGCTGCTGCTTTTTTTGAACTTCAGGCGAGGATCGTTTGAATATTGATTCCAGAAAATCGGAAATAGTCTGTATAAAACTCATATTTTTGTTTTACGTAATCTTTCTAATTATAACACGGATTATGAATTAGAACAACAATCCATCAAATATCTTATGATAATCTTCAATTGTTGCAGCCTGAACAATTGCCTTTCGCAATGGCCCACCGTTTGGGATTCCTTTTGAGTAGGCGTGGAAGCGTTTGCGCATTTCCAGGCAGGCATGTTGTTCTGAAGTTTCGGCGGCAAGACGTTCAAGTTCGGCAAAACCTGTTTGGATTCGTACCTGGGCTGGAACTGGTTCGTATGTTCCTGTTGTAAGCAGAGAGGTCGTGTCTCGGAAGATAAAAGGGTTTCCCATGGCGCCACGGGCAAACATAACGGCATCTACACCTGTTTCTTCGAGCATTTTTTTGGCGTCTTCGGGCTTAAAAAGGTCGCCGCTTCCAAAAACAGGCACTCTGCCGGCAACCATTTCTACAAGCTGGCGCATAATTGACCAGTCTGAATGACCTTCATAGCCCTGAGCTTTTGTGCGCGGGTGTATTGTAATAGCTGCGGCTCCTGCATCTAAGGCAGCCTGTGCAGCTTCACGCCAGGTTATCTGCTTTTGCTCCCAGCCGGAACGGATTTTTACTGTTACCTGCGGTCCCTGAGCTTGTCGAAGGGCCCCAACCACCGCCTCTACTACTTTAAAAAGCCTGTCCGGATCTCTTGTAAGCGCACTTCCCGCCCCAGTTTTCACAATTTTTGGCACAGGGCAGCCGCAGTTTATGTCTATACATTCACAATGAGTTTTTTCAAGGACAATCTGAGCCGCTTCTGCCATAACTTCGGGTTCTCCACCAAAAATCTGTACGGCATAGGCAGATTCATTGCAGGCACGGCGCATTAAAATTTCAGTTTTAAGGTTTTTTCGCACCAACGCTTCTGCACTTACCATTTCGGTGTAGGTAAAACATGCTCCGTTTTCTATACAGACAGAACGAAACGCAGAATCACTGTAGCCTGCAACAGGGGCGAGAAAGAGATTACCTTTTAGGTTGATGTTTCCGATTGAAACGGGATGATATAATGTCATTCGGGAAGCTTAAATGCCTTGCAGCTGTTCTTCCAGAGCTGATCACTAAGTTCTTCAAGGTCCATATCAAGCATTTCGGCAAGGAAATTTGCTGTAGAAGGAAGATATGCCGGCATTGTTCGCTTCTTTTCGCGGTATTCAGCCGGAATCATAAATGGACTTTCTGTTTCTATAAGAATGCGGTCTACCGGAATATTCAAAACTGTTTCATGCAGATTACGTGCATTGCGGTAAGTTAAGTTTCCTGCAAAACTGAACCAGATATTTTTATCAAGACATTTCTGTGCATATTCGGCATCTTCTGAATAACAATGCAAAATAGCGCCTGAATCTGGCAGACGTTCTGTTAAAACATCATAAACATCACGGCCTGCATCACGGTTATGAATAATTACAGGCAGATTATGCTTCTGAGCAATTTCAAGCTGAGTAATAAAAAGTTCAATCTGGGAACGTTTGTCGCCGAACTGCTTGTAATAGTCAAGTCCTGTTTCGCCAACAGCTACAACATTAGGCAATTCAAGATATTTTTCAATTGTAGCAGCGTAATCCGGACCTGGATTTGTTACTTCAGATGGAGCAACGCCAACAGCGTGGTACAATCCTGGTACCGATTTAAGAGAATTATATACCTTTGGAAAATCCATAAGGCTGTTATTAATGCTAACAATGCGCTGTACACCGGCCTGCTTGGCTTTTTGTATAACGCGTAATTGTTCAATAGGGTCATCGTATATAAGCCCGATGTGGGCATGAGTATCAAAAAACTTCATGGCTTTACTTCCTAAGAATTGTACTACGATTGTTTTTTAACAACTGTTATCTATAGAATAACATAGGATTTAATAACCGTCAAATTCTTTTTTCCCTTCGAATTGGCAGAAATATAGAAAGTGTGATATAATTATCTTTAACGGAAGGAGAACATTTTGACTTATTCAGCATTTGGTTTGCTGGCAGTGATTATTCATCTCATTGTTAATTATGATGTCTTTCATAAACGAGTTGGAAGCTCTTTCCCTGCTGTAAAACGCTATCGCGGATTTTTAATATCAGTAATTGCATTTCATATAACAGACGCCTTCTGGGGTTTTTTCCACAGTCATCACCTTTCTACACTTCTTTTTATAGATACAACTGCTTATTTCTTTATAATGGGTCTTACTGTTCTTTTCTGGACATTCTTTGTTGTTCATTATCTTGAAGAAAAAACTTTTTTCTGTACTGCAATCAATTACATTGGAAGACTGTTCTTTATGCTTCAGGCCGGAACTGTATTAGCTAATATTTTTGCTCCAATCGTTTTTCATATTGATGAAGCCGGCGAATATCATCCGGATGTTGTTCGATACGCACTGTTTATTTTCCAGATATTCATTTTGCTTAATGCCTCTATTTATTCTTTTGTAATTGCCGCAAAATCTGAAGGTTCCAAAAAACGAAGACATCTTACAGTTTCTTTCTTTGGCATTGCAATGATTTGTGCAATTGCAGCTCAGCTTTTCTTCACTCTCCTTCCGCTTTATTCAATCGGATACTTAATCGGCTGTTGTGTTCTTCATACTTTTGTAGTCGAAGATGAACGCGCCGAAAATATCAGTGCACTTAAAGAATCTTTGGGTCGTGAAGCAATGCAGATTGAAGAGCTTGGTGCAACAAGAACTCTTGCTTATACAGATCCGCTTACCGGTGTAAAAAGTAAACGTGCCTATATTGATATCCGCAAGCAATATGAACAGAAAATTGCAGATAATACAATCAAGGAATTTGCAATTGCTGTTTTTGATGTAAACGGCCTTAAGGAAGTAAATGATAATTTTGGTCACGATGTAGGAGACCAGCATATTATTGGCGCCTGTAATCTTATTTGTAATATTTTAAAACATAGTCCTGTTTTCAGAATTGGTGGTGATGAGTTTGTTGCTATTCTGGAAGGTTCCGATTTTGAAGAACGACGTGCTTTGATTTCTGATTTTAACAGCCAGATTGAAGAAAACACCCGAACAAATAAAGTTGTTGTTTCTGTTGGACTTTCGGCTTATAAGCAGAATGCCGGCGCAACTTTTGCTTCTGTATTTAAGCAGGCCGATGAAAACATGTATAAACGAAAAGCTATTTTAAAAGAAATGAAATAGCTTTTGAGGAAATGATATGGCAATCTTTACTATCGTAATTTATACACTCTTTGGCGGCATGTGCATCTGGTTTGTAATTTCTGGCATAAAAAAAATCAACCAGATAAAACAAGACCAGCAGGAAGCCGCCGACGAAAAGGAAATGTAAACCCTATAACGTTTTTGTGGTTTACATTTCCTCCCGCTCTTGCTATACTCCTCTTATGAAAAAATCAGCACTTAGAACCTCTTTTACAGCTTTGTTCGCTGCTATTATTTGCGTTGGCTGTCTCATAAAAATTCCTCTTGGAGTTATTCCTGTTGTTTTGCAGAACATGCTTTGCATTTTATGTGCTGTGCTTCTTGGAGGTGTCTGGGCCGGTATTCCAACTGCATTATTCCTTCTTGCAGGACTAATTGGTCTTCCTGTTTATTCAGGTGGCAGCGGAGGAATTGCTGTATGGCTTGGTCCAACCGGAGGCTTTTTACCGGGATATCTTTTGGGTGCTGTTGCTTCCGGTTTTATTGCAGGCCGCCCGTCTGTTGAAGAGAAAAAAATCACTTTAAAAAATACAATCCGAATAAGTCTTGCTGTTATAGCCGGTATGGTTCTTTTATATATTCCAGGAGTCATCCGTTTTTCATATTGGGCAACTGCAGCCGGAAAAGTTCCTGTAGAAAAAACTGCATTGATGTACACTCTTACAGCATGTGTAATTCCATATATTCCTGGTGATATTTTAAAAACAGTTATAGCAGTTCTTGTTGCGTTAAAGCTCAGACCTGTTGTAGCTCAATATTTGTATGAAGATGAAAACACAGATAAAGATTGAAAACCTTACAAAAACCTTTCGCACTGTAAACGGAAAGCTTACTGCCCTTAATGATGTAAGCCTTGAAATTTTTGAAGGCGAATGTGTTGTTTTTGGCGGCGAAAATGGTTCCGGTAAAAGCGTACTCATGTCTATAATTGCAGGACTTGAAACTTGCGATTCTGGAACTGTCACTGTAAATTCCGGTACAAAACCTTCTGCGGGATTAGTTTTTCAGGAAGCAGAAACACAGATTCTTGGAGAAACTCCTGCCGAAGATATTGCTTTTGGTCCAAAAAATCAGGGCTTAAAAAAAGAGCAGATTGAACTGGCTGTAAAAAAGGCTTTGGAAGAAACTGGCCTTACCCAAAAAGCAGATTTTCCTGCACGATTTTTGTCTGGCGGAGAAAAACGTCGTCTTGCTGTTGCCTGCATGCTTGCAATGAACCTCCCTATTATCATTCTGGACGAGCCTTATGCTAACCTTGATTACAACGGCGTAAAACAGGTAAATACGCTTATCCGTAAACTAAAATCATATGGTAAAACAGTTATAATTCTAACCCACGAAATTGAAAAATGCCTGGGACTTGCAGACAGGTTTATTGTGTTGTTCAAGGGAACCAAAGTTTTTGACGGAAAACCAGACGAAGGACTTAAACAGAATCTGGAACAATGGAATATAAGAAATCCGCTTGTAACATATAAAAAAGCGCAGGATTTAATCTGGGAATAGTGATTTCATGAAACAATATACTGCTTTTTCATACAAACAGGGAAACTCATTTTTACACCGCTGCCCCGCTTTATTAAAAATTCTTTTTATTCCTGTTATAAGCATTGCTGTTTTTAAACTTCCGGCGGCTGCAGCAATTTTGCTCATTATTATCCACACAATCCTTGGTTTTGCACTTCATTTTACTTTACGCGAGCTTTTCTGCGACCTAAAAGCCGTTATTTATTACGCCGCAATCCTGATTTTTGCAAAGCTTATTGGAGCTGCTTTTTCAAAACAACTTCCCCAGGATTTTTTACCAACACTGCTTCTACTTTTAAAGCTTTTTTGTGTTTTACAGACAGCTTCTCTTGTTTTTAAGACTTCTACATCGCTTCAGCTCAGACAGGCCTTTGGAAATAACGCTTTTTCGGAAACACTAGGTTTATTTATCTGTTTTATTCCTCAGGTTTCAAAAAACTGGGAGCAGATCAAAAATGCCTGGTATGCCCGTGGTGGTAAAAAATCAATCCGAATGCTTTGTGTACTGCTGCCTGTTTTATTTTCTGTTGGAATGAAACAGGCCTGGAATTCTGCCCGTGCTTTGACAATCAGAAAAAAATAGATTTCTTGAAAAAACCCATTTATATGCTATAATTTTAAGATATATAGGAGGTCTTTTTAAATGGCCAAGAAATTTAAATTACCTGGAAGACACGAATTTATTGAAAAAACATTAAATAGTCTTACCTCCAAAAAAAAGGCACATATAGTCTTTTATTTTCTTCTTCTTATTCTTTTTGAAGTTGCCAATTATTTTCTTAAATCAACAGTTACTTCTACAGAAGTTTTTATGCTTGGAAACACACCTATTCCTTTAGCCACAATGCCTGGTGTTTTTTCTTCTCTTGCAAATATTTGTCTTATTCTTCTTGTCGTTCTTTTTGACACACTCGGATTTGTTACTTCAAGCCTTATTATTTCTTTTCAAATAATAAAAGTTTCTTATCTTATTTTTCATTCTTCTCAAGGTGAAAGTTTTGCGGGAATTTTTACCGGTCTGTTTACTCTTCTTGCAATTATCATAATGTTTTTGAATAACAGACAAATAGAAAAAATCCAAAGAAAACTTCGCGAGCAGGCCGTTACAGACAGCCTTACAGGACTTCCTAACAGACTTGCCTGTAATGAACTTATAAAAACTCTTGTAAAAAAAGGCGAAAAATTTGCTCTTGCAATGATTGACCTTAACAATTTTAAGAGCATCAACGACACCCTTGGTCATAATGCCGGTAACGAAGTTTTAAAAGAAATTGCAACCCGCTGGAAGTTTGCTGCCGATTCTGGTCTTTCTGGAACACATGATTTTATTACACGCCAGGGTGGTGATGAATTTACCCTTATAATTCGTGATTATAAAACTGATGATGATATTTATAAATCAATTAAATATTACGAATCTGTTCTGGAAAAAAGAATTCTTCTTAAAAATCAGGACTTTTTTGCATCTGCAAGCTTTGGATATGCTGAATATCCGGCCGATTCCGATAATACAGACACTCTTTTTGCTTATGCCGATATGGCAATGTATGAAATTAAACGCGCAGGAAGCAGTGCACACATTCTTCGATTTACACCAAATTTGATTGAAAACAGCGAACACAATGTAGAAATTGAACGAAAAATAAGAGTTGCTCTTGAAGAAGACACAATTTATTATGACCTGCAGCCTCAGTTTGATATGAATCATAAGCTTCGTGGTTTTGAAACACTTGCCCGCATGAAAGATTCCGAAGGAAATATCATTCTTCCCGGAGAATTTATTCCTGTTGCCGAAACTGTTGGTCTTATTGATAGAATCGACAGTCATGTCTTTAAAAAGTCTGCTCAATTTTTTGGAGAGCTTGTTAAAAAAACAGGGCTTGAAGCAGTTTTAAGTGTAAACGTTTCTGTTCGACATTTAATTAAAGATGATTATATTGATGAAGTCCGCGAGGTCCTTAAAAAATCTGGGCTTTCTCCTAAACAGCTCGAAATTGAAATTACAGAATCTATTATGATTGATTCCGAAGGTCCGGCAATTGCAAATATAAATGAACTCAAAAAGATGGGCATAAGAATTGCCATTGATGATTTTGGTACCGGCTATTCTTCTTTAAGCTATTTGAACAGGGTTCCTGCCGATATGCTTAAGATTGATAAATCATTCATCGATAAAATGAATTCAAGCGATTCATCAAAGCAGTATGTTGCTTCAATTATTTCAATCGGACACATTATGAACTTTGATGTAATTTCTGAAGGTGTAGAAGGCGACGACCAGCTTGAAACTCTGCGTTCAATCGGCTGCGATTTAATTCAAGGCTTTATCTGGGGTCATCCAATGTCACCAGAAGAAGCAGAAAAGCTTGTTCACCAGATGATGATTGTTTAGCGGTTTGCAATTCTTACAATTCTTCTTGCTCGTTTTTCGGTAACTCTTCCGCCGCTTATGCTTATAAGACTTTCCAAAGGATTTTCTTCAATTCCCGATATGCTTATTTTTACTGCAGGGTCATCTTTTGATTTACTCTGACTGCTTAAAATTATAAAGAGTCTGTACAGTTTTAAAAGCCATCTTATATAGACGTTTCCTTTTGACATTGAAATAAGGTTGTCTGTAACGGTGAACTCGCCTTTTTTGTGACAAGGATGCTTTATGAAAACACCGGCCTGTTCCTGGGAATCTGTTCCAACAAGCTCGTGAATATCTTCACCCTGGATTTTTACAGTTGCTTTAAGCCTGATATCTTTTACGCTGGCACCCACACAAATGTTGTAATCACCTTTAACCGTTGCAAAGCAATGTTTCTTTGTTGAATATACTGTGAACGCTTTTTCATCAAGGGTAAGTGTGATTGTTTTTGATTCTCCTGCTTTAAGGAAAACCTTCTGGAATGCCATGAGCTCCATTGAAGAACGACTGATTTTAAGATCATCAAGCGGATTATTTATATAAACCTGTACAACCTCGCTGCCATCAACCGGCCCGATGTTTTTTACAGTGAGCGACACTTCCGCGGTCCCTGAGCCTGTCGAAGGGCGAACCTTCAAATCCGCGTATTCAAACCTTGTATAGCTCAACCCAAAACCAAATTCATACTGAACCGGAATGCTTTTTGTTTCGTACCATCTGTAGCCAACAAGAGGACCTTCTGTATAATTAACATCAAGATCATTTGCAGGGTTTCCAACTTCAACTTTAAATGGCCAGGTTTCTGCAAGCCTTCCACCCGGATTTTTTGTTCCCGAAATAAGGGCTGCACAAGCTTCTCCACATGCTTGTCCGCATAAATACATGTGTAGAATTGCATGTGCTTCAGGCGCAAACGAAAGGTCTATTGCAGACCCGCTGAAGGTAATTAGCGCAATGTTTTTTGTTATTTTTATAATTTCGTTGTATAAGTCTATATGACTTTGTGGAAGCTTAAGGTCTTCGCGGTCAAAGCCTTCGCCTTCGTAAGATTCTTCCAGTCCGCAAAAATAAAGCACCGGTACCCGCGGATTTTTTTCGATAATGTCGCGGATTACTTCTACAGCCTGTGCTTTTCGTTTTTTATTCAGCTTCTGTTTCTTATTTTCCTTGCAAAAATCAGAATAATAGCCTGGAACATATACAATATCGTAGTGGTTCTTTAAAGAACTAACCGCGTTTGGACAAGGAGCCGTTGCAATATGACTCGATCCTCCTCCCTGGAATCTCATTTTTTCTGCAAATTCACCAACAACAATTATTTTTTGCTTTTGTTCAAGCGGTAAAAACCCGTCGTTTTTAAGAAGCACCGCACTTTCACAGGCAAGTTCACAGGCAATTTCATGCTGCTTTTTATAATCTACAGGTTCTGCTTTTGCACCACCCGCAAATTCATCCTTGTGTTCTTCATATTGGAGCGCAAGAGTAATAATACGTTTACAGGCTTTATCAAGGTCTGCTTGTGTAAGTTCGCCTTTTTCATAAGCTGTCTTTAACTGTTTTTCAAAATATCCGTTTGAGTCCGGCATTGCAAGATCAAGCCCTGCTTTTAAGCTGTTTACTGCATCTATGTTTGCACCCCAGTCAGACATTACAAAACCTTTGAAGCCCCAGTCATCTCGAAGGATTTCTGTAAGAAGTTTTTTGTTTGCACTTGCAAAGGTGCCGTTTATTTTGTTGTACGAACACATTATGGAATGCGGCTGTGATTTTTTTACAGTATGCTCAAACCCTGCAAGATATATTTCGCGCATTGTACGTTCGTCTGCGTTGCTTGAAGAACTCTGTCGGAACTTTTCCTGATTGTTCAGGGCAAAATGTTTAAGACACGCACCAACATTTTTATTCTGCATGCCTTGTACAAAACCAGAAGCAAGCTCGCCGCTAAGAAGAGGGTCTTCAGAAAAATACTCAAAGTTACGTCCACACAAAGGGGAGCGTTTTATATTCATTCCGCAGCCAAGAACAATCTGAACATTTTCGGCTTTAGCTTCTGTTGCAATTGCAGAAGCCATTTTGCGGGTTGCATCAATATCCCAGGTAGAAGCAATTGCGCACGCAGTAGGAAAACAGGTTGCTATATTACTGTCATTAATATCGATTGTATCGCTTGTCTGACGTCTTAATCCGTGAGGACCGTCGCTGACCGAAATTACAGGTACTTTTCCACCTGCATCAAAAGTATTCCAGTTTCCAACACCATTCAAAAGTCTGATTTTTTCATCAACCGAAAGTGTCCCCAAAATTTCATCTGCAGTTTTCATAAGTAAAGTATAAAGTATAATCACCCGTTTGTCATTGTAAACGTTTCTCCCGTCATTGCGAGCGAAGCGTGGCAATCCATTACCAATAGAAATATTCTGAACATTGTGATATTTTGAAATTAGAATAAAATATAAGGAGGCATGATAAAAAGGTAAACGAACAAGCGGTAATGTGATACGCTGAAGTGATTCAGCGGAACCCAGGCATCAGTTCGTCATATTTGGTAAGGACTTAGATCTTTGTAAAGGAGAA
>JAFZLJ010000083.1 GCA_017551545.1 Treponema sp.
ATCCGATTTGAAGCGCATGTTAGGTTTTATCTATCTACTTTAGTTCCTTTATAGACATAGGTAGTATAGATTCCTGTGTCTTTATCATAACTATTAAAAACGACTGATGCAAATCCTCCGTTTTTCTCAGGTATGAATGTAATGCTAACATCACAATTAAATTCTTTCATAAGATTTTTAACAGAATCCGCAAGTGCATTATTTGGGGAGTAAACTTCATATTTTTCGACTACAAAATATCCTAGAGAATTTTGAAACCATTTGTATACAATCTTTTCCAATAATTCAGATATTTCACCATCATGATACTTATATGAATCATATAACCAATAATGCAAATTTCCTTGTCCATTTACAAAAGCATAACCATCGTGTTCACACCAACTTTTTCTTTCAGATTCTGATACAACAATTGATATAGGAGAAGATTCTTTATGAATGGGCTTTCCTGCAAAAATATTTGATGCAGTGAAAAATAAACAAATTATTATAGACAACTGTTTTTTCATTCTATAAAGACTCCTTTAATTGTTGTAATAGAGTTTCATCAAAACATTATAACATACCATTTGCTTTATAATAAATTACTTTATCTTGAGTAAACCAATATTTCCATTTTGTTATTCGTATGACTTCTTCAAGCGTTCCGATATTCATACGACTCAATCTTTGATACATTTCCATAGCTGAGCTTTTGTTTGGACAAACAAAACAATAAGTGGTAAGTCTGTCTATATCAGTTATTTGTGCTACATGAGAACCATCAGTAAAATCGCCTACGGAAACATTGTATATGGTTTCGCCTCTCCAATTATATATATGTGTACGGTAATAATAAGCAAATATATTCTGTGAAGAAAAAATTATAAAGAAGAAACATAAAAAAATAAAAAGTCTTTTTTTCATTATTTTGCCTCTTCTTGTTTGTTATATTTCTCTTCAAATTTTCCGCATTCCCTTCCCATACAAGGAATATTTTTACCATTTGATTTGTTTAATTTTTTTAATTCTTCATTTGAGCAGATTTCATGTTTAAATCCATCTACAATTTTGTTTTTACTGTACTTGCAATTATCCATAAAAAATCCTCCTTCAGATTTTTTTACTTTACGGAGAAAAAATGTCGGAAGATTTACCTTACTAACAGCAAGTGGCGCAGTGCGCCATCAACCTAACATTGTTTCTCCGTATCTGGCGTAATTTTTTATTACTGCAAAAAATGTCGTTAATAAGTTTTTACACCAAAACGTTATGTTTTTATACTACCATGACTTATATCAAAACGCAAATTTCTTATGCGTATCCGTATAAGAACCCCATACTTACATTCTGTCAAGCGGGCTGACAACTCCATTGGCGCCTTTATTCAGGACATGTGTGTAAATCTGGGTTGTTTTTACATCATTATGACCAAGGAGCTCCTGAACTGTTCTGATGTCGTAGCCGTTTTCAAGAAGGTGAGTGGCAAAGGAATGACGGAAGGTATGGCAGCTTGCGTTTTTGTTTATGCCGGCTTCCAGAATGGCCTGTTTTACTGCGCGCTGCAAAAGGGTTTCGTCCAGATGCCATCGGCCCTCTTCTCCAGTTTGGGTATTTTTCCATCTGTTTTTCTGTGGGAAAAGCCATTGCCATTTAAATTCTTTCCCTGCATCGGGATATTTTTGGGCAAGCCCGCCGGGAAGCGGAACCGAGCCCCAGCCGTCACGCAAATCCTGTTCGTGGATTTTTTTTACCTTTTGAATATGCTGCTTTAATTCCGGAGCAAGGCTTTGTGGCAGCATTACGTGTCTGTCTTTTGAACCTTTTCCGTATCTCACAATAATTTCACCGCGGTCAAAATCAAGGTCCAGTATGCGAAGGTTTAAAAGTTCATTTAGTCTCATGCCGGTCCCGTACAAAAGCTTTGCTGCAAGCTGTTTGCTTCCACTCATGTACGAAATTACATCTCGAACTTCCTGGCGGCTGAAAACTACCGGGATTCTTGGTTTCTTTTTGGCACGAATCACAGATTGTAGATCTGTAGGGTTATCACATTTTACAAAACGGAAATAAAAGAGAAGGGCGGCCAGTGCCTGATTTTGTGTAGATGCACTGACCTTTTCTTTTACAGCAAGCTTTGTAAGAAAAGCATTTATTTCCTTCTGGCCAACTGCTTCATCATAATCAGAATAAGCCTTAAGGAAATCCCTGACCCAGCGTTCGTAACATTCAATTGTCAGCTGACTGTAATGCCTGGCTTTGAGAAGGTCTTTCATCTTAATGATATCTGAAGTCTGTTCCGAGCGAGGTACTTTCTCAAAAATATCTGATGGTGTGATTTCTTTTTCAACATTAAACAAACCGGTTTCATAAATGTTCTG
Source organism: Treponema sp. (assembly GCA_017551545.1). Classification (GTDB taxonomy): domain Bacteria; phylum Spirochaetota; class Spirochaetia; order Treponematales; family Treponemataceae; genus Treponema_D. The sequence goes on from JAFZLJ010000083.1 coordinate 2,361, forward strand.
CAGCAGAATCTCGACCGACTGTTGATTATCTGGAATGAGCCAGATCTTTTGGTCGTTGAGCCATTTTCTTTGAGGAACCTTCCGCACTGAATCCAAAATCGCCTGATTAAACCCGCATGGAAACTGAACGGAAAAATAATGATTGTCATAAGGATTAATTGATACTTCCATATATGAGATCTCCTTGCTTTGAAAAATCCTATACTATAGTTAACAAAAAATTTTGTTAAAAGAGGAAGTAATTTTGAAAAAAAAATGTAATAATGCCTATTTTTTCTTTAAATCCAGTATCGAAACATATTATAACCCTGCTTCCGGAAGACAATGCATATGTGTTGTGCCAAGTATGCGGAATCCTTCTGCTGTTATGTGGAAGGAACGGAAACCAAAATCTCTGGCGCGCAGCTTGAGGTAGAGCTCTATGGATTTTTTGTCAGGGCAGTCTTTGGGGTACTGGCTTAAGTGATTTTCAAAAAGGGCGGCCAGCTGTTTTTTAAGGAAGCCCGTTGTTTTCATATACACATTTGGTTTTGCAGTCATATAAAAGGCCACGGCTTTAAGAGGACAAACCTGTGCTCCAAGTTTTTTCATTATGCCTGGAATTAAAGAACTTATTGCAAGCGTACGAACTGCCTTGCCAACGTTCAAATGATCTATATGACATTCCGAAGTCGGGGAAGGATCAGGTGCAAAAATTACATCGGGCTGAAAGTCTGAAATCACACCGGCGATACCTTTCAGCAATTCGTCATCTTTATAAAATCCGCCATCAGAAAGCTCGAGGAACCGAACATCACTAACACCAAGCGCTGCTGCTGAACGAACGGCTTCTTCCTTGCGGGTTGAAATCAGTTTTTCTTCAGAAACTTCCTCTTTCAAATTTACAGTTCCATAACGTCCGTCTGTGCAAATCAAAAAGCAGATGCTCTTTCCTTGAGCAGCCAGTGCAGCTACAGTTGCTCCGGCGCCTATTTCAATATCATCGGGGTGTGGGCCTACAAAAAGGTAGCGGTTGAAGCTTTGAACCTTTGGAAACGGTGCGGCGAATTTTATTGCAAGCTTTGTAATTCCCATAACTATGCCTCGAGCTGACGGAGAATCTCTGCGTATTTTTCTTCATCAAGTTTGTAAAAGCGTTTGTACAAAAGATAAGAAATGAGCAGCAGAACAAAAGGAACTATTACCATGAAAAGCAGCATACCAACAGACTGACCCCGGCTTACATTCTGAATTACCTGGGCAACCTGAGCGTTTTTCATTTCTGTAGTTATGAGATTCTGGTTTGCGGCCTGTTCAAGATTTGCAATTTTGTTTGTAAAATCTGTTACGCGGAAAATCAGATAGCAGAACGAAGTGATTACAACAACAAGAGCGCCTGCAAGCTTAGTGATAAACGGTCGGATTGAAGTAATGATTCCTTCGCGTCGGCTTCCTGTTTTAAACTCGTTATATTCAACTGTATTAAAAATCGAAATCATAAGAACAAGGTGATAACCGTATAAGCCAAAGGCAAGCAGCATGTAGCCGATTGTAAGAGTCCAGAACGCAGCCATATTAGCTGGCATAACAAGTCCGGAAACAAGCATTAAAACACTACCAACCGCAGCAACATAAAGAAGAATTTTCATAAAAGTCTTCCGGCACATCTTTCGTGAAATGGCAGGATAGAAAATCATGAGAAGGGCAGTGGCACTCATACCTACAGTTGTGAACAGCGAATAAAGTCCGCCTTCGTAACCGTAGCGGAAGTACACATAGTTTGCGCCAATGCCACCAATTATAAGATCGTTCGCAATCTGATGAAGCAGGAAAATTAAAACCATCCAACGAAGCTGGTCGTTTCCAAAAATTGTTTCTGCAATGAGCTTGAAAGAAATTTTGTCTGCAGGTTTTTCCATGTCATCGCGGTTTTCTTTTACTCCGGCAAGTGTGAATGCAGCAAAAAGAGGCGACAATATTGCAACAATCAAAGCAATTATTCCGTAAGCGGTAGAGGCATTTCCTCCCAGCTGAAGAGCCCCTGCTGTAAACATTGGAATCATAAGTCCGGCAAGAGTTCCTCCAATACCTGCAAACAGCGTTGCACGTGCAGTAATCTGGTTTCGTGAATCGCCTGTTCTTGAAATGGCAGGAACCATGCCCCAGTAAGGAATATCATTCATCGTATAGGTGATGCTGTACAAAAGATATATTACGCCAAAGAAAGTTACAAAAGACCAGCCTGTAAGCTTTGTGTTGAATGCCAGAAAAACTACAACAGAAGTTGAAAGAGAACCAGCCAGCAGCCACGGTTTGAACTTGCCCCATTTTGTGCGTGTGCGTTCAATTATGTTTCCCATAATAGGATCATTGAAGGCATCAAAAACTCGGGCAGCCACCATGATCATAGTAATTGCAACAATCTGGGCGTCTGTAAGCTCTTTTGTGTACAAAACATAAAGATACAGGAAGCTTGTGACCATTGTGTAAATCATGTCTCGTCCAACAGTTCCAAGCGGGTAATACCAGAGGTTTCGTTTTTTGATTTTTGGATCTTCAACGTCAACGTGTGTGATGTTCAAAGTTTTTTCTTTCATGCCTGACCTCCTGATCGCCAGCTGTCTAAAAGATAGTAGAATGGAAAAGTCACAAAGTGTGTTGTTCCTAAAATGATTTCATTTTGCGTGTCTTCAGATAAGAAAAAAGCTCCTCGTATTCTTGAAGTGGATGTTATGTCCTCATCGCTTAATTCCCTGTTCAGTCCCCACGAAAGCGGATATACAATTAATAATACACAAGGCACCAGGATTAAAAACAAAGGCTTTATTCTGAAGAACCCATATCCAAGAATAAGAATGAAAAGCAGATTATCAATAATTGATAGTATCCGATGTAATATTTTTAAATGCGAAGTTATTTTATAAATAAAAAACAAGAGAACATTTAATGATAAATAAACGAAAATTGCTGCGATGAAATTTTCGTTGGCCATTAGTCGGCTCCTGTGTATCCGGCGAGTGCTACAACTTGAGACAGGTATGCCCAATAATTGTCTGCGCTCTTTTTGTATTCGGCGATGTTTTTATCTGATAAATCAAATGTGTAATTTTTGTTGAATAAAAGATAATTGAAAAAGTGATATACCAATTTATCTGTTTCATTCAGGTCGGAATATTTAATTTTTCCCAGCTCTGATTTATTGTCCAAAAATATATACTGCTGGATTCCAACGTTCAGGTCCATTATGTAATAATAAAATCTTTCATCAAAAGTAGTCGGGTCTTCTCTTGTGTTACCCCAGACAAGCCATGGCCAGATATCTAATTCAAATTTTTGAATTGGTTTTGTATATGTTCCATAATTATAGGAGCCACGGTTCCAGTCATTTGTTACCAGATTTCCGTCTTTGTCAAAAACAGCTTCTTCACCAGTGTCCTTTGTATAAACCTGATTTTCTTCTTCGCCGCGCATTCTGTGAATATTGATTTCATAAGTATTCTTCAAAATGAAATTTATTACAGACAGTCTTTCAGCCGGGATTTCAGAAGTCAGGTCAACATTTAATTTCTTTAATCCATCTTTTAAGCAAACTTCAAGATCTGTAGTTTTATAAGAATTTTCAAAAACCGATAAGATTGTTTCTTCAGACTGCTTTGTCGATACACAGCTTGAAAGTGTTATACAAAGTGCAAATAAAACAGAAATTAAAAACAAAGACTTTTTCATTTTTTTCTCCAGATGAGATTTGTGTTTTGAATATACCTTTATTATAAATCACAGTTATTGATTTGTCATCTGAAAGGCTGTTTTACACGCGAAATGTATTCTTTTGAGGTTTTCGCGTGTCAGTGAAAATGTCCGATACACGCGATTTATCTTGTGACTTGGGTTTCGCGTGTCATTGTAGATTTTATAAAGGCGTTCTTACACGCGATTCAGTTTGTAATTTAGATTTCGCGTGTCGGTATGTGCGATATGCGGGAACCTTTACACGCGAAAGACATCTTTTTTGGATTTTCGCGTGTATGAGAAACTCCTTGCTACACGCGATTTACCTCATAATCTATAATTCGCGTGTCATTGTTGTTCCTTGGAGGTAGTTTGGACACGCGATTTTGAGTGGTATCCATAATTCCGCGTGTAGCTGGCTTTTTTCTTAAAACAAATTTACATGCGAAAACACAAGAAGTGTTTGAACCGCGTGTAAAGAATCATCTTTGTTACGCAAAATATTTATTATGACAGAAAAAGATTAAGATAATTACCATGACAATTTCAAAACCATATATCAGGTAAAATATACCAGGGTAGGTGTCGTATAAATCATAAATCTTCTCGGGGATAAAATGGACAATTATCACTATGGCAATCGCTAACCCGGCTAAAAGTGGGATGTTTTCAAGCAGAGTTAAAACATTTAACCCTGCTAATGAAATTATTTCAAGTAAAAGTATGATACCGAGTAAAATGATACCGCCAAAGAATCTTTCTAATTCATTTCTTGTTGCCATTTGAATTATTTTCTAAACTTCTTCACCAGTCCCTGGTAAACAAGCAGTACTGCCATAAGCGAAAGACCAATGATATCTGTCTTTGTTTCCGGCAATACGCAGAAGAGACCGGCTACTGCAAAAAGCAGGCGTTCAATTACATCAAAACTAATCACAAGTGCCCGAGGCTTTCCTGTGCCTGCAAAAAGGCCTGTGTCTTTAAGACCATAACCTTCCAGTGCAACGCTGATGCCGAACATTCCAATCAACGCAGTTATGATAATCATTATTACGCCAAGAGGTGTTGCATCAAGCCAGAGCATCTGCGGGTTGTAAACGCACATGTATGGAATGATAAACGCACCAATTGCAAGCTTTGTAGCATTGACCGCCGTTTTCATAGGCCGCGCTTTTGCTATGGCAGCACCCGCTATGGCAGCAAGAGCAACAGGTGGGGTAACGTCTGCAATAATACCAAAGTAGAATGCAAACATATGTGCAACAATTGGCTGAACTCCAAGCTGAATGATTGCACCTGCAGTAATTGTAGATGTAATCAAATAGTTAGCTGTTGTAGGAGCACCCATACCAAGAATAATCGAAGCAATCATTGTAAAGAACAGTGTAAGGAACAATTTTCCGTGGGCCAGGGAAACAAGTCCTGCACCCATCTTAAGGCCCAGACCAGTCAAAGTTACAATACCAATAATGATTCCTGCCATACCACAGGCAATTGCTACAGAAATAACATTGCGGGCAGCGGCACAAATAACTTCTACTATGTCTTTTCCACCAAAGGTTGGTTTGCGTCCCTTAGCAAAGTCTACAATAGAAACTGTAACACCGATTATAAGACAGGCAACAATTCCCATGAGGGCTGCAAAAACTGCTGTAAAGCCTGCGCACAAAAAGTAAATGATTACGATGAGCGGCAAAATCATGTAGCCCTTTTTGAGGAAGAGCGGCAGTGCACGAGGAAGCTGATCTTTTGGAAGTCCCTTAAGTCCAAGCTTTTTAGCTTCGAGGTGAACTGTAATAAAGATTCCTGCAAAGTACAAAACTGCAGGGATAATTGCGGCTTTTACAATTGTGATGTATGGCATACCAAGACTTTCTGCCATGAGGAAGGCAGCGGCACCCATAATAGGAGGCATAAGCTGACCACCGGTTGAGGCAGCGGCTTCTACGGCACCGGCAAACTCGCCTTTGTAACCAAGCTTTTTCATCATTGGAATTGTGAACGAGCCTGAACCAACTGTGTTACTTACAGACGAACCGCTTACAGTACCAAGCAGTGCACTTGAAAGTACTGCTACCTTTGCAGGACCTCCGCTTGCACCACCGGCAATTGCATTACAGATATCAATAAAGAACTGTCCGATTCCTGTTTTTTCGAGCAGTGCACCAAACATGATGAACAGGAAGATGAAGGTAGAACAGGCTCCAATCGGAGTTCCAATAATTCCTTCTGTTGTATAGAATAAATGAGAAACAACTCGTGTAAGTGAATAACCGCGGTGATTCAAGAATCCCGGCAGGTATTTACCAATAAATCCGTACAAAATGAAAACACCCGCAATAATCATAATAGGAAGTCCTACAATTCTGCGGCAGCTTTCGAACAATATAACAATGGCAACAATGCCTACAATAATATCAAAGGTTGTATATGCTCCGGCGCGTGTAAACAACGGCTGAAGGTTTGTCTTAAAGGTTCCGTTCAAGAAGTTAAGGAACTTTTCTGAGTAGCCGCCGACAATGTAAATCCAGCAGGCAGCACCAACAAGGCCCAGTACTACGTCGTACCATGGCAGCGTATTTTTTGGACTTTTCTTTGTAGGAGGGAAAAGCAAAAATGCAAGCAGCTGAACAAAGGCAAGGTGAGTGGCGCGCAAAACCTGGGCTGTAACAAGGCCAGAAATTGTTGCATATAACTGGAAAAATACAAATACAAACGAAACAATAACTGTAATATACTGTCTCCAGCATTTGTGCTCACGGTAAGCCTGCTCGCGGTCAAGCTCCTGCATGAGCTTTTTCATTTCGTCTTCGTTTGTTGTAGGTAAAATTTCTTCAATACGTCCGCTAGAAGGCTGGATTTCTTCTTCCTGGGATTCGGCTGTCTGTTCGAACTCGTCCATTGAGGTCTCCTTGTAAAAGATGTCCGGGTCAAGCCCGAACATGACATGTCATTGTCGGGCTTGACCCGACAATCTATTTATCTATATTCCGTGTCCAGTATGAGACTGGACTTACTTTCTCAATTTCAAAAATAAGGCTTGTCTGCGGTTCAAAAAAATCCTTAAGTGGAATCTCATTAAAGTCCGAGTCGTCAACTGCAAAGGTGTGATCTGCAATCACGCCAACTGCCATGACAAGCTTTGGTACAAATCTGTTTATGTCTGAAATTATGTAGCTGTCATCAAGCTTTGTAAATGTAGCACCGGGGATTTCTTCCGGCTCGGGAATGCCTGCACCATAAGAAACAAAATACATGCTCTGCAGGACAAGTCCGCCTTGTTTTTTATCACACTTATAGTAATCGTGTATGCGCCCCTTGTTTACAGAATGCGTATACGAAATTATAAAACCGTTCCTGTAACCCTGTGCAGAATAAACCCGCTCGTCAGGATTTTTTCTGTTGTAGATTGCAAGAACGGTTTTTGAAGGGGCGAATAAAGCCACCCCTCCAAGTAATAAAATGATTGATGTAAATAAAAAAATACTTTTTTTATTCATGGATTGCCACGCTTCGCTCGCAATGACGTCCCATTACTGCATCAAGCCGATTTCTTTGTAATATTTAATTGCACCTGGGTGGAATGGAACTGAAACACCAGTAATAGCTGTTTTAGCAGAAACTTCCTTACCCTTAGCGTGACCGTTTCCAAGTTCTGTAAGGTTAGAGAACAAAGCTTTAGTCATGTCGTAAACAGTCTGTTCATCGAGCTTAGAGCTTACAGCCAATGTAGCCATGATTGCCAAAGCACCAATGTCTTCATCTGTTCCCTTGTAAGTTCCGCCAGGAATTACAGTCTTTGTATAATATCCGTACTTAGCACAGATTTTGTCTGCAGCAGCACCGTCTACAGGAATAAGTGTAAGACCAGCTGTGAATGCAAGTTCCTGCAAAGCAGCGTTAGGAACACCTGCTGTAATAAAACATCCGTCCAAAGTACCGTTCTGAATACCGTCTGCAGATTCCTTGAAAGAAAGGTTGCTCTTCTTAATATCATCAAAAGTCAAACCATAACCTTCCATAATCTGCTTAGCGTTGAATTCAACACCAGAACCGGCAGCACCAACAGAGATTCTCTTTCCCTTGAAGTCTGCTACAGATTTAATTCCACTTGCTTTAGAAACAGCAATCTGAACAACTTCCGGATACATAGTTCCGATTGTCATAATGTTAGAAAGCTTTTCGCCTGCAAAAAGATCAGTTCCGTTGTAGGCATAGTCCATAACGTCATTCTGAACAATTGCAAATTCTGCTTCACCCTTGTTAATAAGGCGAAGGTTTTCTGCAGAAGCGCCAGTTGCCTGAGCAGTTACGTTCATATTTTCAAGCTTAGTGTTCCATACATTAGCGATTGCACCACCAAAAGGATAGTAAGTACCGCTTGTACCACCAGTAGCAAGAATGTAATTTTTTGTAGTTGTGCCAGAACAGCCTGTAATAAGAGCCAAAGCTGCAACTGCGATCACTGCAAATGATGTGATTTTTTTCATTGAAAAATTCCTCCTGAAAATTTAGCTTCTATTTTACAATATATTTATTTATTCTGCAATTTCCATCCAGCGTTCTGTTGCTTCTTCCAGCTTTTTGCTGACTTCTTCAATTTCGCGCTGAACCGATTTTGCTTTTTCGCCGTTTGAATAAACCTGAGGATCTGCCAGTTTATTTTCTAACTGAGTTTTCTGTTCTTCCAGTCGGGCAATTTCTTCTTCAAGCTCAGAGATAACCTTTTCTTTTTTGCGACGTTCTGCCTCAAGACGCTTCTGCTCTTCCCAAGAAAGCGCAGAAGGGGGAAGTCTCCCCCTCGCTTCAGCCGCCAGCCCGCTGTGCGAACTGCCGTCTTTCGCTACCCCCTCTGCGGGCTCAATCGCCGCCCGCAACGCCTGCTCAGTCTTTTCTGTTTGTTCTATATAATACTTATAATCGCCCGGATAATACTTTGCATTGCCCGGTTCCAGATGAAGAACCTGAGTAGCAAGCTGCTCTATAAAGCCGCGGTCGTGACTTACAAAAACTACAGTGCCGCCAAAGTCGCGCAGGGACTGGAGCAATACGTCCTTGGAATGAAGATCCAGGTGGTTTGTAGGTTCGTCGAGTACAAGAAGGTTTACAGGACTAAGAAGGAGCTGCAGCAGGGCAATGCGGGACTTTTCTCCACCGGAAAGAACATCCAGACTTTTGAAAACGTCGTCGCCTCGGAAAAGGAATGCACCTAACATATCGCGCAGCTTTGGAATAAGGTCCAGCGGGGCTATGCCTTCGAGGTATTCTAAAATGGTGCAGCTGCCTTTGATTGTTTCTGCGTTATCCTGGCTGAAGTAGCCTATTTTTACACCGGCACCCGGAGTAATTTCACCTGTAAAAGCTTTGTCCTGGTCTGCAATAATTCTAAGAAGCGTTGACTTACCCGCACCGTTACGTCCTGCAACAACAAGGCGCTGTCCGTTTTCAAGAGTAAGGTCTAAGTTATTGAGTACGTTTGTGTGACCGTCGTATGACTTTGTAATTCCGTTGAGTCTGAGTACAAGGCGGCCTGCATGTGGAGCCGGCGGGAACGTAAAATGTATTTTCTTAAGCGACTCAGGAATTTCTATGCGCACCATTTTGTCCAGCTTTTTCTGATACTCCTGTGCCTGTGCTGCTTTTGTTGCCTTGTAACCAAAGCGTGTAATGAAGTCTTCGAGCTTCTGGATTTCCTGCTGCTGCTGTTCGTAGGCTGCCATGAGTGTTTTAAGTTCTGTTTCGCGCACCTTTTCGTAGTGGGTGTAGTTGCCCGGGTAACGTTTGAGTTCTCCGTTAAAAAGCTCGTATACTTCGTTTATTGTTACGTCTAAAAAATAGCGGTCGTGACTTACAAGAAGAAATCCGCCCTTGTAGTTCTGAAGAAATTCTTCCAGCCACGAGCGGGCCTCCAGATCAAGGTAGTTTGTAGGTTCGTCCAGGAGCAGGATGTCCGGGTTTTGCATAAGGGCCTTTGCAAGCGCAATACGCATCTGCCATCCGCCGCTGAACTCTTCTGTGTTACGGTCAAAGTCTGAGCGAAGGAAGCCCAAACCTAAAAGAACAGATTCTGCAAGAGACTGTCTTCTGTGCCACCCTGAGTCATCAAGTTTTTGTATGAGTTCTGCCTGAGCTTCTGCAAGCTGCATGTTCGAAGGATTTTCTGCAAGCTGAGAGCCAAGCTGGTCTATTTTATTTTGAATATCGTAACCGTATTGAAAGGCCTTGTCTGCTTCTTCGAGCAAGGTACAGCCATGGTGTGTAAGTCCCGACTGCGGAAGGTAAGCAATGCGGCATTCTTTTTGTACGGCGCGTTCCCCGCTGTCTGGTGCAGTAAGGCCTGCAAGAACTTTTATAAGCGTAGACTTACCAGACCCGTTTGCACCGGTGAGCGCTACCTTTGAGCCTGTCTGGAGATTGATTGTTACATTTTTTAAGATATCCCTGTCGCCGAACGCAAGAGACACTTGAGAAAACTGAACAAATGCCATGGATTACCTGAAGTACATAATAAGAGGACTTGAGCTTCTGCCTGTTACAAGAATACCGTTGTAGGTTGCGTCGTTTGCAGCTTCAAGTCTAAGGCCGTCATTTTCGAGCTTGTAAAGGAAGTTTACTTCGTCTGTTGTGCCTTCAAACTTAAAGGTAAGAACTCCGTCGTAAGAAGCAGCAAGTTCTTTACTTACAGCATATTTTACGCTGCAGGTTCCGGCAGTTTTTGCACCGGCACTTATAACAGCTGGAACAAGCAGTTTGTAGCCAGACCACTTAAAGGTTCCGTCTGTATTCAAAGAAAGTTTTCCATAGCTTGAGCTTGAAAGTTCACCGGTAGCAGAAGCAACCTTGCTGTAAGCATCTGCACGGCGCTGTTTTTCTTCTGCAACTATTGCATTTATATCATCGTCAAGTGTTACAAGATTAAGTTCCTGAGGTTTTCCGCTTTCGCCTGTGTAGCGTACAACAATAAAGGTAGACTTTTTATAAATAATGATAATTGGAATATCATTTAATGTGTATTCGTAATCGTCTGTCTTTGTATAGCCTGTGTAATCCCAGCTTTCGTGAATGCCGCTCATATTAAGGCTAACCTTGTTGTTTACAGTATCAATTGTAAAGTTGTATGAAGGATGAAGTTTTGAAATATCAATGTTTCCGCTCGAAATCATTGTACTGAAGCTATCAGGGTACCAGGCTTTATCAAGAATAGAAATATAGTAGTTATCGTCTTCTGCTTCTTCTTCAAGTATCTGGCCGCCTACCTGTTCACCGTTTTCGTCTGTTTCATAAAGGTTCAGGTTATAAGAAAAACACCAGCCCTGAGTTCCGTCTTTTGTAAGAATTCTGTACCAGTTGCCTTCAAGAGGTTGTCCGCCTGTCATTGGTGCCTGACCGTTTCCTATATACAAAAGCTTTATAACTTCACCTTTACGCAGACGGTAAACTTGTTTTGCTGTATTTACAGGCTCTGCACGGCAAGGAAGTCCGTCTATTTTTACAGAAGCATAAGTGTGTGCACATTCCTGATATTTTTTGCTGACTGAACCCACTTTTGCCTTTTTTACAGGATCTGTAAGCTGCCAGAGCGGAATTTCTACTTTTTCGCCGTCAATTCCAACAACATAAACCTGCGAAATGTTAGAACGGATATATACCGGAAGAATATCACCGCTTTGAATTTTATATTCAGGCAAATTCCACAAGAGAACACTGTAGCCCATTACCTTATCTTTACAAGAAATTAAAAATGTTGAACAAAAAGCCAGCAGAATAGATGCTGCTGCATAAAAAATAGTCTTCTTCATAACAAATAAATATAGCAAATTTTAGGATTTATGTCATTGACATGCAAACTATTGCCACCAAACATTATTTTTAATATATTTATATATATGGAAAAATTTATTAGTAAGACAACTGTTTCTCCGCGTTTTGATGATGACGAAGAGGAGAAAAAACAGAAACCCGAAGCACCTTTTGCAGACCGTTTCCTTAAAACACGCCAGATTATCCTTACAGGCGAAATCAACAAAGATCTTGCAGATTCAATTGCCCGACAGCTTTTGATTCTTGATTCAGAAAGCAATGACCCTATTTATATGTACATCGATTCCCCAGGCGGCGATGTAGATGCAGGCTTTGCAATTTATGATGTAATCCGTTTTGTAAAGTCTCCTGTTTATCTTGTTGGAATGGGACTCATTGCCTCTGCTGCTACACTTGTTCTTCTTTCTGTTCCAAAAGAGCAGCGCGTAGGACTTCCAAATAGCCGTTATCTTATTCATCAGCCGTTGGGTGGAATGCGTGGTGTTGCAACAGATATTGAAATTTATGCAAAAGACATGGAAAAAATCCGTGCAAAGTTGAACAAGATTATTTCTGATGCAACCGGGGTTTCACTTGAACAGGTTACAAAAGATACAGACCGCGACTACTGGCTCGATTCAGACGAAGCAGTTAAGTACGGTTTAATCAGTAAGATAATTACAAAGCGTGAAGAATTGAAGTAATGACCTTTACCTTAACCGAAAGTCTTTTAGACGAAATTATTACTGCGCTCGAAAATCAGGAACAGCAGTTTCTTGTAGATGCGGCACAGAATAAGCTTGTCCAGAAGACTGGAGATTTTAAGGAAGATGATGAACTTTTTTATGCTTTACCCGAATGGGATTCTGCAGCTGGTTTTAAACTACGCGAGGATTTTGTAACAAAGCTTAATTCTCCTTTAGCGCACGAAGCATTGCAGGAGGTTCTTCATTCAGGAAGGGGGGTATTTAAGAATTTTAGGAATGAAATAAAAAACTATCCGGAAGTTGAAAAAAGATGGCACATCTATAAAAACAATAAAATGATGTGTTATATAAACGACTGGTACAACAACCTGCGCGAAGTATGGGGACTTGAAAAACTTGATTATGTGCCCGATTCAGATGACAGTCTGATTCATGATGATTTTTCTTTTACAGCATATAATCAGCAGGACAAAAAAGAACTTGTACTTTACATGAACGCAGCATTCAGAGAACGTAATGAAAATCTTAGCCCGGAATTATCGCAGGCACTTTACAATATCTGGCTTGAACAGTTTGAATTAGCCGAATCCAAAGGCGAGCTTGGTTTTATCTGCCGCAGTTTTTCTAACGATTTTGCAGGATGCATTACGGTATCTCAATTTTTACAAAAGCAGGAAAAGGTAATGGTATTAACCAGCCTTTTTGTTCCTGAAGCTTTCCGTGGTTTAGGAATAGGTACAGAGCTTATTAATATGTGCCTTTCAGAATTAAAGAAACTTGGAAAGACCTGGCTTATAATGCCAAACATGACAGTACCCGATTTTCTTGAACCGTTATTATTACGTACAGGTTTTAGTAAAATTGATTTTGGGTATGCAGTAAATTTTTAATTTTTTTTACACAGGAGATTTTTATGGGTTACAACAATTATAACCGTGGATTTGAAATTGACGAAGAAAAGGCAGCTGAATTCCTTGAGAATGCAGTTGAAAAAATTACAACAGAAGAGGATATTGACACTCTTGTAGAGTTGGCAAAGCTTTTTAAGAAGTATGTTCCTCTTACACGCCGCAAGTATGTTATTGCATACATGCTCAAAGAGTCACTCAAGCATTTCCATTCCTTTGGACGTGGCTCACGCAATGCCAGAAACAACGACAGACGTTCCGGCCGCGATTTTAAAAATGATTATAAGAACTTTAAAACCGAATATAAGGCTTCTGATTCTGCAGTTACAGAAACAGAAGAAAGACCACATCACCCACGCGTAGAAATTGATCCAGACAAGGCAACTTCTATTTTTATCAGCATTGGTAAGAACCGCCGTGTTTACCCACGCGACCTTGTAGGCCTTATTGTTGCTGTTGGTGAAATTGACCGCGAAAGAATTGGTGATATTAAAGTATTGGCAAATTATTCTTTTGTTCAGCTTTATACAGAAGACTGTCAGAAGGTTATAGATAAACTCAACGGTTACGACTACCGCGGACGCAAGCTTGCAGTAAGCTTCTCTCGCCAGAAGAGCGACGCAGATTCAGAAGAAACAACTGCTGCAACAACAGAAGAGACTCCTAGAGAAGAACCTCCTGTAATGTCTGCCGAAGACGCCGCTGCCTACGCTGCTGCAGAAAAAGCTGCCGCAGATCGTGAACCATTCGGAAACTAGTCCGTCATTGCGAGCGCAGCGTGACAATCCATATTTTAAGAACAGGCTTTTTCTCCGTAAACACACTTGTTGTGCCTTTGGAAGAAAAAGCCTGTTTTGTTGTAGACCCTGCAGCCTGTAAATATTCAGGCGACCAGAACAAAATCATAGATTATCTTCACGACAAAAAACTTGACTGCAAAGCAATAATTCTTACACATTCACACTTTGACCACATAACAGGCATAGCGCAGTTGAAGCAGGCTTTTCCTAAAGCTAAAATTGCAATTCACAAAGCAGAAATATCCGAGCTTACAAATCCGCCGGGACCAATGGGTGAAGCAGTAATCCGTTTTTTTGGAAGCATGGAATTGATTCAGGCAGTTTCAGAGCAGCCGCCGGCAGACGTTGCTTTATATGATGGAGCAACTTTAGACAGTGTAGTTGGCCCAGGCCTTGGCGCCGAAAACTGGAAGGTTATTTCTACACCTGGGCATACTCCTGGTTCAATCTGCATTTACAATCAAAAAGAAAACGAGTTAATTTCCGGTGATACAATTTTTGCCTATGGTGGCTATGGCCGAACAGATATGGCCGGTGGAGACGAAGCCCAAATCATGCACAGTTTAGCAATGCTTCGCGAAACTATTCCGTCCGGCACCCATGTTTATCCAGGACATGATTCAGATTTCGTCCTCTAACGTCATTGCGCAAGTTTGTGAAGCAAACTTGGTAAGCTCTGCGACAGGAGCTTAGCGACGCGGCAATCTATCCTATAGGATTAAAAATCGAGTACGACCCCTCATCTCCCATAGAATCATTTATCTTCAAAAACGCCGCATCCACAAAATCTTTTTCCACAGTTAAAATTGCAAAGCTTGCGGGGCTTCCGCCTCTTGGACGGCTTATGCTTCCTGGGTTTATAAAAGTAAAGTCTCCGCGCTGTTCAAAAACCGGAACATGAGTGTGCCCGTGAACTGCAACATGAATGCCCTGAATTTTTGCATCAAGACCAAGCTTGTTGTAGCCGTAATCTACACCTTCCATGTGACCGTGTACAAAAAGAATCTGCTGACCGTTAACAGTAAGCACAAGGCTTGGTGGCATTACAACCGAACCTTTTGGAAGCGTTCTGGCATTTGAATTATTTTTTCCTATATCATAAGAAACTGCAAAATAAGAAGGGTCTCCGTTTCCGCGCACAAATCCAAGAACTGGTGGAATAAGCTCTCGAACATCGGCGTCTTCTTCTGCAAGTTCAAGCAGTTCTTCAAGGTCGCGCCAGCAGTCTCCGGTTATTACAAGAGCATCGCAGGTTGGACCAAACTGTTTTACAATTCGCATAAGACCGCGCCAGTCTCCGTGAGAATCAGACACAGTTAAGATCCGTGCCTGCTCCTTCATCGTAAGCGCCATAATATCTGCTTGAGAACCTATAGTGTAATCTGAGTTTTGTAAAAGTTGAATCATAAGATAATGTTCTGTTGTTCCTGTTGCGGTCCCTGCGGTCCCTGAGCTTGTCGAAGGGGTCGAACCCACCTCTTGCTAATTCAACACAAAATGATTTATAGACTGAATGCCCGACTCAGGATCAACATAATGATGAATCTTTTTGTTTTTAAGCATCTGAGTTATGTGCTTTGGAAGTGTGTTGTCTTTTACAAAAGGACCTTCCATTTCGAGCATATAATCAATACAGTCTGTAAGAACTTCCGGAGCTTCAAGAATAATTTCACTCACAGTTTCTTCGGGAGCAATGTCTGCAGTTAAGTCTGTAACCTGTTCCTTGTCTAAAACAAAATCACAGGTAGATTCAAGTCCAAGAACATCATCCTGCGGGAAGAGTGCATAAATAGGGTAGGGAACTCCCATCTCCCAGAAATCCTGAAGTTTTGCAAAAGCAGTATGAGTATTTTCAGGAGCGCCAAGTATGATTATACCAGCCAGATCTTTGTCTGTTCCGGTAAGCGCAGCTGCAAGTTCAGAAGCATAACCTTTAGCACCATGCTTAAAGCTGTCCGGGTAAATCATTGTATAAATGAGTCCGCCTTCACTTTCGAGCCCGTAACGTTCTCCAAGCAGTGCCGTAAATTTTTCAACAGCCTCAGGCGAATTAAAATCGTACCCAAAAATAATGCACACTCGCTTATTAGTAACATGCCATGTCTGATTGTCCGAATCAAGTACACTCTCATTATTAATAGGCTGCACACTAATCTCAATAGAATCCGCCCCCGGCACCTGCGCCTTCGCCTTCTTGCACCCGGCCAGCAGAATAACTGATATGATAATAATAAAATAAATAATCTTCTTCATTAGCCCTATATTAGCATGTATGCTGAGTTTTGTCATTTACTGGATTGCTTCGTCATTGCGAGGAGCGTAGCGACGTGGCAATCCACATTATTGAAAACCTTCGAACTTTTCAGTATTATTGTCTCATGAGTATCATAACCCCGGTTATCCAGCTCTTAGGCAGCCTCGCGTTCCTTTTGTACGGAATGAAGCTCATGTCCGACGGAGTTCAGAAAAGTGCCGGAGAAAAACTCCAGCGTGCTCTAAGTGTAATTACAGGCAACCGTTTTGTAGCCCTGCTTACAGGTCTTATTGTAACCATGATTATTCAGTCATCGGGTGCAACAACAGTAATGGTTGTAACTTTTGTAAACGCCGGACTTATGACACTTACCCAGTCTGTAGGCGTTATCTTTGGTGCCAACATTGGTACTACAATCACCGCCTGGATCGTTTCCATCTTTGGTTTTAATTTTAAGATTTCTGCCTTTGCAATCCCGCTTTTTGGTCTTGGATACTTCCTTTACAGATTAATTAAAAAGAATGCCGGTAAAAACTTTGGCGAAGCTATCATGGGTTTTGGTATGCTTTTCCTTGGACTTTCCGGCTTGACCGACGTATTCACTCCGGAACAGCTTGGATGGCTTTTTAAGATTCAGGGCAACGGCTTTATAGCTCTTACAATCGGATTTATCATTGGTATTCTTATTACAGCCCTGCTTCATTCATCATCTGCTTTTTCTGCAATCGTAATTACAATGGCATATACAGGCCTCATCAACTGGGAGCTTGCTGCAGCCATGACACTTGGTAGTAACATTGGTTCTACAATAGATGCAATTCTTGCTGCAATGGGAACAACTGCCGATGCCCGCCGTTCTGCTTTGATTCACGTAATGTTCAACGTGTTCGGTACAGTGCTTGCCTTGATTTTCTTCCATCCGTTCCTCCGCCTTGTTGTTTTCCTTACACCAGGCCAGGAACATTCAAATATGGCAATCCGCATCTCTATGCTTCATACAGTTTTCAAAACTCTTTCTACAGTTGTGCTTTTGCCAATGCAGCCGCTTCTTGTTAAGCTTGCACAAATCATGATTAAAAATGATCCTGATCAGGAAAACAAAATATTCCGTCTGGAATTTACTGAACTTGCTACAAAAGACAGCGTTGCAACTCACATCATCCAGGTAGAAAAAGCCATTGCCGATATGACCGATGTTGTAACAGACATGTTCGACAAAATCCAGATTGGTGTTACAAAGCGTAATGAAAGCTTCAAAGAAAAGTATCAGGAGCAGATGGCCGAAACAGAAAGCTATGTAGACCAGATGCACGAGCAGATTACTCATTACCTTATCAAGTGTGAACGCCTTCAGCTTACAGACAAGCAGCTTGATCACGTAAGTAACATGATTCAGATTGTAGATGAACTTGAAAACATGAGCGACAGCTGCTACGGAACAATCATGCTTATCTGCCGTTCTATCGAAAAGAAAATGGAATTCAAAGCAGAAGATCTGGAAAAGCTTCTTCCATATATTGAGCTTGTACGCCAGTTCCTTCAGTTTATCCGCATTAATATTAATAAGACAATCACACCGGAAAAGCTTGAGCTTGCACGCGAACTTGAAGACGGAATTGACGCCTTCAGAAAATCACTCAAGAAAGTTGCCCGCAAGCGACTCGAAGGTGGTGCCGACGTTAAGGCCGAGCTTTTGTATATTGATATTGTCCGCGCCATCGAACACATCGGCGACAATTGCTTCAATATCTCCAGTGCATTGGTGGGATAGGGGTCCCTGAGGCCCTCGAAGGGCAATTGATTATTCATTCCCTTTAAATGTATAATACCCATATGTCATATGAAGTAACAGCTACCCGACGCCGTCCTCAGCAGTTCGACGACCTTGTTGGTCAGGAATTTGTTGCGGCTACGCTCAAAAATTCTATTAAATCGGGAAAAATCGCACACGCATATTTATTTTCGGGCCCACGTGGATGTGGAAAAACATCAACTGCACGTATTTTAGCAAAGGCTTTGAATTGTCAGAACGGACCTACAGACACTCCTTGCGGAACCTGTTCAAACTGTCAGGAAATCATAAAGGGTTCGTCTCTTGATGTAATCGAAATAGACGGAGCTTCGAACAACTCTGTAGAAAATGTCCGCCAGATTAAGGACGAAATTCAGTTCCCTCCAAGCTCAAGCAAATATAAAATCTATATAATCGACGAAGTTCATATGCTTTCAACTTCGGCCTTCAACGCATTGCTCAAAACAATCGAAGAGCCGCCGGAGTATGTTGTATTTATTTTTGCTACAACTGAGCTTCAGAAAGTTCCTGCTACAATTAAGTCACGCTGCCAGCAGTATAACTTCCGCCTTGTTGCAATAGATAAGGTAAAGGCTTGTCTTGCAGATGCCGCAGCAGAGCTTAACATTCAGGCAGATGACGAAGCCCTTTTCTGGATTGCCCGTGAATCTACAGGTTCTATGCGCGATGCCTACACACTTTTTGATCAGGTTGTTGCCTTCAGCGACGGACACATTACTTACGAAAAAATCCGCGATAAGCTTGGTCTTGTTGGTGTAGACCGTTTGAACTCTGTTTTCGAAGCTTGTGCTCAGGCTCAGACAACTCAGGCACTTGGCTTTATTGATGAGTTTTTGCAGAACGGAATTTCTATTGAACAGCTCATTTCTAACAGTGCCGATTATCTTCGAAGTCTTCTTCTTATTAAAAACGGAGTTACAAAAGAAGCTTTGCTTGGAAACAGTGTTGAACGCTACAGCAAGGTTGTTCTTGATAAATGGAATCCAATTCAGCTTGAACGTGCACTTTCTATTTTCCTGCAGCTTTACCGTGATATACGCTATTCACTTTCACCACGTTATGAAATTGAACTTACCTTCAGCCGACTTTGCTGGCTTAGTGAATATGTTTCTAATGCAGAAGTTAAAAAAGCAATTGATGCTGCAAAAGGACTTTTAGGCGGAGCGGGAGGAGTTGCAGCACCAGCAGTTGCAACATCTGCACCTGTTGAAGCCTCAGCACCTGTTGAAACTCCTGCAAGTTCTGCTCCATTACCTGAAGGGTTGCCACGCTTCTCTGCTTTACAGGAACAGGACGACCAAGCAAACCCTTTTCCTAATGGCGGACCACTGCCGCCTGAACAATCAGTGGAAAGTAGTGCAGTAATGCCACCTGCTGATTACGACGACGGCTGGACAAATACAGATACTCCACCAGAAGAAGATGCCGCTTACGAAGAGCAGCTTCAGGCAGAAGAAGCCCAGGCCTCTTATGAAGATTCCCTTGAGGCAAACGAAAATCTTCAGAAACCTCAGTTCGACGAGCATTTTACAACTGCCGACGGACGCGACCTTACAATTGCACAACTCCGCGGAAGTATTGTTGCCGAAATTGCAGTAAACGAAGGTTTTATAGCATCTGCTCTTGACCGTACAGGATTGTGGAAAGTTTCTGAAGACAAGGTTGAAACAACAATTGAATCAAGTCTTGATCTTCAGCTGCTCCAGAAAAATGCTGTTACAATTGCAGATCATCTTTCAAAGCTCTGCGGTAAACAGATGGCATTTGTTGTAACAGAAAAGCCGCAGGAAGAAACAGAAGAATCTGAATCAAAAGAAATTCCAATTCAGGTTCAGACTCTGGTAAACGCATTTAAAGGAACGATTGTAACAGGGAATTAGTTGCGGTCCCTGAGCTTGTCGAAGGGCCATATTAAAACACACGAGGTAAAAATGAACCCATTTGATTTATTAAAAAATACACAGCAAATAAAAGAGCAGTCAGAAAAACTTCAGAAGGAGCTTGAAGATATTCGTGCCGAAGGTTCAAGCGGCGGCCGCATGGTAACAGTAACACTCAACGGCAAATTTCAGATGACAGACATAAAGCTTGATCCAATCTGCGTAGACAACCGCGACGTAAAAATGCTCGAAGACTTGATTGTTTCTGCCCACAAAAATGCCGTAGACAATGTTCAGGAACAGATAAAGGAAAAATCTTCTTCGCTTTTGGGCGGAATAGATTTAAGTCAGCTTGGTTTATAACCCCTGGGGTCCCTGAGCCTGTCGAAGGGTCCCTGCTATAAGAATTGAACAAAAATGAACGCATTCGATGAACTGACATCCGACTTTTCTCGACTTCCCGGCATAGGCAAAAAAAGCGCAGTCCGCATGGTAAACTGGCTTTTAACTCAGGAAGATTCTTATCTGCATCGTTTTTCTCAGAATCTTGGAGTTCTTAAAGAGCGCATAAAGCCATGTTCTGTCTGCGGCATGTGGACAGAAGCAGACCCGTGCCCAATCTGTTCAGATTCTCAGCGCGATAAATCACTTCTTTGCGTAGTAGAACAAAGCCAGGATGTAGGAACAATAGAAGCTTACGGCGAATACAAGGGCTTTTATCACGTACTCGGCGGCTTAATCAAACCCCTGGAAGGAATTGGACCAGCCCAGCTTTCAATTCCACAGCTGCTTGAAAGAATCAAAAAAGACACCCCAACCGAAGTTATCATAGCCACAAACCCAACAGTAGAAGGCGACACAACAGCCCTTTACATAAATAAGGTAATCACAGAACTGAACCTTTCAACCCCAGTAAAAGTAACAAGACTAGCCACCGGCATCCCAGTAGGCGGCGACCTCGAATACATAGACAAACGCACCCTCTCCCTAAGCTTCCGCGGCCGCTCCCAGATATAGCAACGACATTGTCGATCCACCCATTGTGTCATTGTCGGGCTTGACCCGACAATCTTTTTCTTGTATTAACTCCTTTAATGGTTTATAATTTATTATCTACAATAAAAAAGTCTTTTAATTCCAAAAATAGTCCAAATTTTTTATACGAGGTTCAATATGAAAAAACTCTTTGGGTTTCTGACTTTATTCCTGTGTTTACTGCTCACAGCATGTAACATGAATCTTCTTTCCGACCGCAGCGGCAGCATCGATTTTTCAATTCCAACAAAAGATATTATAGATGCCGCAAATAATTATGCAGCAAGAGGTGCAGATAACGATCAAACATGGAATTATGCTTTTCTCGTTCAGATAAAGGGAAACAGAGGCTATTATGATTATCAGCTGCAGACTTTAACTGTTGAAACACATGAAGATTTTGGAAACTTGAATCCTGGCCAGATAAATGGATTATATGTAAAAAACAACAATGTGAATTTTTCTTTTAATAATGTTCCTGCAGGTCAAAAATATAAAATTATGTTTGATGCCTTTATTTATTATACCATTCCGAATGGAGATGGGTCATATTATAAAACTTTTTCGGGTAATACAGGAAATATAAAAGTAAAGCCTGGAAAGCCTTCTGAAGTAGGAATTACTGCAAAGGCTCCAGACGAAAGTATGTTTAATCTTGTTATAGTGACCGAAAATGCCGGAACAATTACAATTCCAGCCGAGTCAGCAATGGATATGCTGTTTGTTGGAAACCCAGGTGGTAATTCTCCAATTTTTGAGAAACAGTTCGGAGTATTAACTTTCAAAACGAGTCAAGATGATAAGTCTCCTAAAGTTGTTAAAGATGTTTATCTGTCACTTTCTCCTGACGCAAACATTGATTCTAATTCGTTTAATATTTCATTCTTATATGGAGAAAGAGTTAACCCTTCACGCTATAATTTGAAATTCAGTAATAATACTTGTTCAATTAAGAGCTTCTTATTACAAGGATTAAAATTTTCAGACGATGACATTAGACAAATTTCTTGGCCAGTCATGCAGGTTCCTGGTATAATACAAATATCAAAAAATGGTTTCTCTTATGAAGAACCAGTTTCAGGTTTTCAATTTTCTTCAAATGATGAATATATTAGCGGTCATACTTCTCAAACATTGACTTTTGAAAAGAAAACTTATGGTAATAATGAAAAGGTGCTTTTAAGTACACAAGAACTTATTTCACTTGGTGTCGATCCATGGCAAGGTGAATCTTTAGTTTTAGTATTAACGGCTAAAGAAGATAACTTGATTTCTTCTGCAACACAGTTATATTTTAAAATGTCTAATGAACCATTCCTTGATTCTACGGTTAATGGAGCAACCTTATTTGCAGAAAATAACTGTATAACACACAAGGAGGGAGAGAAGAAATTTATTATTCCTTTGAATAAACTTGGGAATTTGGGTGAAAATCCATATTTTATTCTGTTTATAACAACACCAGATTCAGCTCCAGACAATATAAATGTTACTTTTGATATTGATTATTGTATTTTTCCTTCAGATATGGAAGCATATGTATTTGGAGTTGGTCAGAATTATAATTCGGCTATTGAGCACCGTTATGAAATAAATCGATCCACCCCTGTTGATGTTGTACTAGAGAATGGAAATACCTATAAATCTAAAATTTCCGGTAATGTTTTAAAATTGAATTTATCAAGCGGATTATTCTCGGATGCATCTATAACATTAGACGCAGAGTTGAATGATAATGTAGATTATGGAGGAACTTCTTTCCATCCATTGAGTAATAATGCTTTTGATGGAAATGGAAATGTAAAACAATTAGAAACTTATGTTGATAAAAATGGAGTTCCTTCTTATTCATTTATCTTCAAGAGTATTACAAGTATCCCAGATCTTACAGGAACAGAAAAGAATCATGACTTTAGATTCCAATGTACAACACCTTGTGAAGATACAAATACTCTGCTTGTTGTAAGAGATTGGGGATGGGAATTTACTATTTGGAATCAATAATTCCTTTTATTCCTTCCCGTTCTGCTTTTCCATAAGCATTTCGGCATCGGCCTTGCCCTGGCGCAGCTCCAGTCTTGTATAAGATGGCGCGTCTTTCGTGGCAGGGCCTTTTTTTTGCTCATTTTTTTTCAAAGCCTGCTTCACCGTCCACGAAGAACTTCTGTTCATCATCGAATAGTATTCTTTGTCGTCCATGTCCATATATTATCATAGAAAAATAATTTGTAAAACGCATCTTAAAAAAATTGCGGAGGTGATTGAAGGCATATAAAAAAATGGCGGGAGGGAGCCTTACGGATTTCGAAAACACTCTGAAGTGCGGCCGCTATAGCGGCCATGTATATAATTACAAGGCACTTCAGCGTGTAGGCGGTGAACCGCCGGTTTCGCAAATCCGTAAGGGGACCGGTAGCCATTTTTTATACAAGATCCAATTACACAATTTTGTTTTTCTGTGTTATAATAAATATTATTTTGATTTTTCCAGGAGAAATATATGGACTTAATGAAGCTTCAGAACGGAAGTGACGTACGCGGTGTTGCCGTAGCAGGTGTGGAAGGAGAAAACGTAAACCTCACACCCGAAATTGCATCAAAAATAGGCTGTGCCTTTGTAAGCTGGCTTAGCAAAAAAACAAAAAAATCAGCTGGAGAATTGACAATTGGTGTAGGCCGCGATTCCCGTGTTTCAGGGCCTGCTCTTGCAGATGGACTCATCGCAGGAATCCTTAGCACAGGTGCAAAAGTTGTAAACTGTAACATGGCAACAACTCCTGCAATGTTCATGTCTATTGTTTTTGAACAGTCTAAATACGACGGCTCTGCAATGATTACTGCAAGCCATCTTCCATATAACCGAAACGGAATTAAATTCTTCGATGCCGACGGAGGCCTTGAGCACGAAGATATCACCGATATTCTGGAAATTGCAACTCAGCTTCCTGAAGATTATGTTGAAAACACAGTAAACAACGCCGCAGTAAAAATGGTTCCTTCTTTTGATCTGCTTGGAGTTTACGGCGCTTATCTTAAAGACAAAATTGCTGCTGCCCTTGCAGGCCTTGGTAAAGGTGACAAGCCTTTGAGCGGTCTTCACATTGTAGTAGACAGCGGTAACGGTGCAAGCGGATTTTTTGTAGATAAAATCCTTCAGCCACTTGGTGCTGATACAACAGGAAGCCAGTTCCTTGAGCCTGATGGCATGTTCCCAAACCATATTCCAAACCCAGAAAATAAGCAGGCCATGGAAGCAATCCGTTCTGCAGTTCTTGCAAACAAAGCCGACCTTGGTTTGATTTTTGATACAGACGTTGACCGCATGAGTGCCGTACTCAGCGACGGAAGCGAAGTAAACCGCGATTCAATTATTGCCATGATTGCTGCAATCCTTGCTCCTGAATATCCGGGTTCTACAATCATTACAGACAGTGTTACAAGTGACCGCCTTACATACTTCTTACAGGATGTTCTTGGTCTTAAGCACTTGTGCTACATGCGCGGTTACAAAAACGTAATCAACAAGCAGAAGGAATTGAACGCCGCTGGTACTGTAGCACCGCTTGCAATGGAAACTTCAGGCCACGGTGCCCTTAAAGATAACTACTTCCTTGATGACGGTGCCTTCCTTGCAGTAAAGCTTGTTATTGCTCTGGCTCAGGCAGCCGCTACAGGTAAAAAGCTCGACAGCTTGATTGAAAAGCTTCCTCCTCTTGTAGAAGAAGGTGAATACCGCTTTAAGATTGCAGGTGATGATTTTAAAGCATACGGTCAGGGAGTTCTTGAAGAGTTCAAAAAACGCGCCGCCGCTGCAGGTTACGAGATGCCTCAGTCTTATGAAGGTGTGCGCCTTTCATTCAAGGGCGAAGATGTTCAGGGCTGGATGCTCCTTCGCCTGAGTTTGCACGACCCTGTAATGCCATTGAACATTGAAGGTGGCCGCCAGGGTGACCTGCCAAAACTCGTAGAAATTGCCAAAAAACTGACAGACGGATTTGACAGGCTGGATAGAACGTGTTTGAAATAGATTGTCGGGTCAAGCCCGACAATGACGAGGACGTCCCGCAATGATATGTCATTCCCGGGCTTGACCCGGGAATCTCTTATACAGGAGGCACTTACATGGATGATAAAATCTCCCAGCTTCAGAAAATAATCGACGAGTCAAAGAACATCGTTTTCTTCGGAGGCGCCGGCGTTTCAACAGAATCTGGAATCCCCGACTTCCGCAGCGTAGATGGTCTTTACAACCAGCAGTGGAAATATCCTCCGGAAACAATCATAAGTCATTCCTTTTATGTGCACGACCCTGTAGAGTTCTACCGCTTTTACAGAGCCAAGCTTCTTCCTACAGGCTTTGAACCAAATGCCGCTCACTACAAGCTTGCAGAACTGGAAGCTGCCGGTAAACTTAAGGCAGTTGTTACTCAGAACATTGATGGCCTACACCAGAAAGCAGGCAGCAAGGTTGTATACGAACTTCACGGAAGTACCTTGCGCAACTACTGTACCGGCTGCGGTAAATTCTACGACGACAAATTTATTGCTGATAGTGAAAATGCTCCGGACAAACTTCCTCGTTGTACAGAATGCGGCGAACTTGTAAAACCAGACGTAGTCCTTTACGAAGAAGGCCTTGACGACAACGTAATCCGTGGTGCTGTTAATGCAATTTCTGCTGCAGACACCTTAATTATTGGAGGAACCTCTCTTATAGTTTATCCTGCTGCATCTTTTGTTGATTATTTTCATGGGAAGAATCTTGTGCTGCTTAATAAATCTGTTACTTCAAAAGATGATTATGCAACTCTTGTTATTCATGAACCGATCGGGGAAGTGCTTTCTCAAATAAAGGTGTAAGTAAGCATGTGGTCCCTGAGCCTAGCTTGTCCTGAGCTTGTCGAAGGGAAGGGCCCATAAAAAAGCAACGTCATTGCGAGCGAAGCGTGGCAATCTAGAAATCCGTGTGACAAGCCCGGGGTTTTAGGGGCAGAGCCCCTAGGCGAAGGGGTAGGACGCAACGCAGTGCGGCCGAGGGGAAGGCGTTCCCCTCCTATCATATTTATACAAAAAAAATCTATATTTATACAAAAATTTCTCGTGCATTTTTTCTATAATCTGATATAATATATTTTAGTAAATCGTTTAACCTACTGGAGTAGAAATCCGTGGGTTTGGAGGACTTTTTTATGGATTATGTTGTTGTAAACTGTAATCGCGACGGAGAAAAAATCAATCGCGATATTTACGGACACTTTAGCGAGCATCTTGGCCGCTGTATATATGGTGGTTTCTGGGTTGGTAAGGATTCTAAGATTCCTAATATCAACGGTTACCGCAAGGATGTTGTAGAAGCATTCAAAGAAATTGATATTCCTAACCTGCGCTGGCCGGGCGGATGCTTTGCCGATGAATATCACTGGCGCGATGGTATTGGCCCTTACGAAACCCGCAAAAAGATGATTAATACTCACTGGGGCGGCGTTGTTGAAGATAACAGCTTTGGTACTCATGAGTTCTTTGGCTTGTGCGAGACTCTTGGATGTAAGCCTTATGTAAACGGCAATGTTGGTTCCGGTACTGTTCAGGAAATGTCTGAATGGGTTGAATATATTACTTTTGGCGGCGAGTCTCCTATGAGTAAGCTTCGCGAGGCTAATGGTCACAAGGCTCCTTGGAAGCTTCCGCTGTTCTGTGTTGGTAATGAAAACTGGGGCTGCGGTGGTAATATGCGTCCTGAACATTATGCCGATTTGTATCGCCGCTATCAGACTTATGTCCGCCAGTATGGCAAGGATAAGATTTTTAAGATTGCCTGTGGTCCGAACTCTGGTGATTTTAACTGGACAGATGTTTTGATGAAGAATGCTGCTCAGTATATGGACGGCTTGTCTTTGCATTATTACACTGTTGAACCTGATTGGCCAACCCGTACTCCTGCTGCTGAGTTTGATGATAAGAGATGGTACCTTTGTTTGAGCAAGGCCAGCTGGATGAAGTATCTTGTAGAAACTCACAGTAAGATTATGGATAAGTACGATCCTGAAAA
Source organism: Treponema sp. (assembly GCA_017551545.1). Taxonomy (GTDB): domain Bacteria; phylum Spirochaetota; class Spirochaetia; order Treponematales; family Treponemataceae; genus Treponema_D. The sequence goes on from JAFZLJ010000083.1 coordinate 29,315, forward strand.
GCGTGTTGCCCTTGTTGTTGACGAATGGGGAACCTGGCACGCTGTAGAAAAGGGAACAAACCCTGGATTCCTTTACCAACAGAATACTGTGCGTGATGCTCTGGCTGCAGGTATTACTTTGAATATCTTTAATAATCACTGCGATCGTGTTCGCATTGCAAATATTGCCCAGGCTGTAAATGTTCTTCAGTCTCCTGTTTTGACTGAGGGCGCCAAGATGATTAAGACTCCAACCTGGTATGTATTCCACATGTACAAGGATCACATGGATGCTACTCATCTTGAAAGCTTTGTTTCTACCGAGACTATTGGAATTGCCGATGCCAAGGTTGATGCTGTTACTGTTTCTGCTTCTCACAAGAAGGGCGACTACACTGTAACTCTTACCAATGCCGATTTGAACAAGGCCAGAACTGTTACCGTTAGACTTGATGGTCTTAAGACTATTAGTGGTGCAGAGGGCCGCGTGCTTGCCGGTAAGCTTAAGAACAGCATGAACACCTTTGCTAATCCAAACGAAGTTGTGGAAAAGAAATGCAAGGTAGAAATTGCAGAAAACACTGTTACTGTAAAGATGCCTGCAAGAAGCGTTGTTTCTTTGAAAATTAAGAAATAAATTATCAGATTGCCATGCCACTGCGACTAAAGGCATTCGTCATTGCGAGCCCGCAGGGCGTGGCAATCCAGTGTCATTGTCGCGGTCCCTGAGCCTGTCGAAGGGCCCCCAATTGTGTCATTGTCGGGCTTGACCTGACAATCTGATTTCTGAATTATTATGTCTGATCCCTGTCCAGTTTGCGAATCAAAAAAAGAATTAGCCTCAATGGAAATGACTCCCGAACTCGTGGAAGAAATGGCTGCTGCCGAGCCTGTTGCTGACTTTTGTGGGGAGCAGGAATTAGCGAGGCGGCTGGATATTTGTGGTGGGTGCCCACGTCTTGTAAATCAAATGACCTGTGCCGAATGTGGCTGTTTTGTTCAGTTTAGAGCAAGGCATGCCACTGCGCATTGTGCATTAGGAAATTGGTAGTATTGGGGTGCTTCGAGAGCCTCAGCACCCTCGCGGTCCATGATCTTGTCGAAGGGCCCCCTATTATAATCCCTGTGGCAATCCAATTAAAGAATTCCTAACATTTTTCAATATCACCTCTTTTTTTCCAAAATTCCTCTAAAATAATCAAAAATTTTCATTTTTTTTAAACTTTTTTCCAGAATTTTTGTAAGAAGTCCCATTTTTTTTTAATACTATATATATAAATCTTTTATTTACACGCGGACTTGCGGGGTGTGGCTTGTATGCGTGTAAAGCAATCACCATGCTGAAAGGGCAGACACGCGGAACAGGTATCGTGTTTCAAAATGCGTGTTTAGGCAAACGCCTTGGCAATTTCAGATACACGCGAAATGAACTTTAGGTTTAGTTCTGCGTGTAGGAACATCAAAATGGGAGGGGCTCAGACACGCGAAAGAGGAGGAGAATACAAAATCGCGTGTAAGGACAACATTCTGGAGGCAGACAAAACACGCGGATTAAAGGCTGTGTTGTATTTCGCGTGTAATTGGATTTGCATGTAGGTTTGTTGGACACGCGAACAGGATATAGAGGGGCATATTGCGTGTCTATGTTGCATGAAAGAGGTTTACCAGACACGCGAAACAGTGTATGAGGTGCACTTCGCGTGTATTGGGTAAAAAGAATAATGAAAAAGGAGGCATGATAAAAAGGTAAACGAACAAGCGGTAATGTGATACGCTGAAGTGATTCAGCGGAACCCAGGCATCAGTTCGTCATATTTGGTAAGGACTTAGATCTTTGTAAAGGAGAATGAAGAGCTTTTGCCGCATCATACTATAGTCGTTTTAAGACTGAATGGGAGATTGGAACACAGTACCGATTAGACTTTCCGCTGAAAGAAAACGGAGGTCATTATGACAGTTTACATTGGCGTTGATTTGCACAAAACACAGTTTACAGTGCATGTCCGTGTTGGTGACAAGGTTGAAGCTTTGTCAGAAATCAAGCAGTATCC
>JAFZLJ010000084.1 GCA_017551545.1 Treponema sp.
CGCTTAAGAGATTCTGGTTCTTCTGTGTAATCCTTATTATTGTTATTCCACCACAGACAATTCAAACTTCTCTGTTCCTGAGCTTCAGATATTTCAAGTTCTTTGGAAAAACAATTAACCTTCGCGGTAATATGCTTCCTTATATTATGATGTGTCTTACATGTCAGGGCTTAAAGAATGGACTTTACATTTATATGATAAGACAGTTCTTTATGGGTTTCCCTTTTGAACTTGAAGAAGCAGCTTATGTAGACGGTTGTGGACCTCTTAAAACCTTTGTAAGAATCATGGTTCCTGGTGCAAAGCCAATCATCACTTCATGCTTTTTGTTCTCATTTGTATGGCAGTGGACAGACGGCTTTTATGCAAGTCTCTTCCTTGGAAAAATCCAGCTTTTGTCTATCAGCCTTTCAAATGTTGTAGAAAAGCTTGGCGCGTACCTTACAAAGCTCTACGGAGGTTCAACACTTGTATCTGTAGGCTATTCAAATGCAATTCTTTCAACTGCAACTTTACTTGCAATTTTCCCTGTAATTATACTTTATGTATTCTGTCAGCGAATGTTCGTAGAAAGTCTTGCAAGCACCGGCGTTAAGATGTAATTTACGGTCTCTGAGCTTGTCGAAGGGTTATATAATTATTTTACAAATTAAAAATCTGGTGGTATACTAGATTTATAAAAAAATAAAGGAGTTTTTTTATGAAAAAAATTACAATCGTTGCATTATCAGCATTGCTCGTTCTTGCACTTGCTGGTTGTGACAAAAAAGGTGGTTCATCGAAGAAGGCACTTGAAGCTGCTGCAAACGGTGATTATTCAAAACTTAAGGTAGAAAAAGACCCTGCTACAAAAAAGGCTTATGACTTTGGCGGACTTGAAGTAAAGGTTCTTAACTGGTGGTACAACGAAGCTCCTGCTGCAAGCAAGGCACAGGAAGATCAGGAAGCTTTTCGTAAATATCTTGAAGATACTTATAACTTCAAGTGTAACGAAGCTAACTGGCAGGTAGGCTGGGGTGACTGGCCGGCAGAAGTTGCTAACTACTGTATTACCGGTGGTGATGAAGCTTATGTATTCGTTGTTGATGGACGTTCTGCTATGTCTGGCTATATCAATGGTCTTTGGGGTGATGTTTCAAAGGCTGGAATTGACTGGACAAAGGCAAAATGGAACAAGGCTCCATGCAGCGCTATTCCAGGCTATACATTCAATGTAGGAAATCCAGAACCACGTCAGTGTATGTTCTTCAATAAGCGTATTCTTCAGGAAAATGGTTTTGATCCTAACGAACCATATAACCTTCAGGCTAAGGGTGAATGGACATGGGATGCATTCGATAAGATGTGTGCTGCTTTGACAAAAGATACAGATAACGATGGTATTATCGATCAGTATGCTATGTCTGGATATCACTATCAGTTTGCTATTGCTGCTATCTTCTCTAACGGTGGATCAGAAACAACAAAAGATGCAAACGGCAAGATTATCCTTAACGAAAGCGATAACACTATGGAAGCATGGGAATGGACACGCGATATGTTCATTAAGTACAACAAACCAGCTGGAGAAGGTGCTAACTGGGATTACTTCATGGCAGATTTCAAGAACGGTCAGACAGCATTCTATAACAACCAGGAATACGATGCTCAGGGCAACGGTATGCTCGCAGATATGAAGGATGACTGGGGTATGGTATGTTTCCCACTCGGACCTAAGGGTGACGGAAAGTACTTTACTTTGAACCAGGACAACATGCTTATCATTCCTTCTATCTACGGACAGGAAAAGGTTAACAAGATCATGAAGATTTATGACCTTTGGTCAGATACAGTACCAGGTTATGAAGATGCAGATTCTTGGAAGGAATACTACTATGCTTCATTCCGCGATACACGCGCTGTTGATGAAACAATGCAGTACATGATGGATAACTCAGTTCCATATGATTCATGGCTCATTCCTAACTTCAACTATGCTCCTATCGCATGGTCTGTATGTGCAGGTGCTGATGTTGCTTCTACATACGAATCTAACAGACCTGTTCTTCAGGCTGCTATCGATGACCTTTACAAATAATCTGTAAAGAGTTCATAGTTTTTACAAAGGCGAGTGTCTTAGGGCACCCGCCTTTTTTTATAAGAGATTCCCGGGTCAAGCCTGGGAATGACAAAAGTGTCATTGTCGAATGGCAAGGATTGTTGTGTCATTGTCGGGCTTGACCCGACAATCTATTTTATTGAAAATCTTTAAGTAATGAATTATAATTATTTATATGTCTACTCACGGAACAATTACAAAAGATAATCATGCAGCCCTTTGGCACGGACGCTTTAAGGAAGGTCCCGATGCTGCTGCCGTAGAATTCGAAACTTCAATCAATGACGATATGCGCATGGCAATTGTAGATATTCAGGGAAGTATTGCCCATGCAAAAATGCTTTCAAAGCAAAAGCTTATTTCAAAAACAGAAGAAAAACAGATTATAGACGGTCTTAATTCTATTAAGGAAGACCTGCAGCGTGGAAAAGATAGCAAGGGTAAGCCTTTTGCAATTGATCTTTCTGCAGAAGATATTCATTCTTTTATAGAAGCAACTTTAACCGACAGAATAGGCGAACCTGGCAAGAAAATTCATACAGGCCGCAGCCGTAACGACCAGATAGCTTTGGATGAACGCCTTTACCTTAAAGAACAGATTGTACAGCTTAAAAAAGAACTGACCGGTCTTGTAAAAATACTTACTGGCATTGCACAAAAAAATAAAGAAACACTTATGCCTGGCTTTACTCATATGCAGCATGCCCAGCCTGTAACTCTTGCACATCATGTTTGTGCCTGGGCCTGGATGTTCTGCCGCGATATAGACCGCTTAAATGATGCTGCAAAACGAGTTGATCTTTCGCCAATAGGTTCGGGTGCACTTGCAACAAGCGGGCTTCCTTTGAACCGTGAATACGAAGCACAGCTTCTTGGTTTTGCAGGTGTTACTCCAAACTCACTCGATACAGTAAGCGACCGCGATTATTACCTTGAAGTTTCTGCAGATCTTTCTCTTATTCAGATGCATCTTTCGCGTGCCTGCGAAGAAATTGTTTTATGGTCTACAACAGAATTCGGTTTTATAGAGCTCAGCGAAAAGTGGAGTACCGGAAGTTCAATCATGCCGCAGAAAAAAAATCCTGATTTTGCAGAGCTTATCCGCGGAAAAACAGGCCGCGTTTACGGAGATATGGTAGCTCTTTTTACAATGATGAAAGGACTTCCTCTTTCTTACGACCGCGACATGCAGGAAGATAAATCAAGCTTTTTCAGTGCCTATGATACTGTACTTTCAAGCGTAAAGATTTTTGGTCAGATGGTTAAAACTGCCCGCTGGAACAAAAAGGTAATGGCACAGGCCTGCGACGGTGGTTACCTTAATGCAACAGATGTAGCAGATTATCTTGTTCGTAAGGGACTTCCTTTCCGCACAGCTCATGGAGTTTCTGCAGGGTTAGTTCGTCTTGCAATTGAAAAGAACTGCTGTCTTGAAGAGCTTGATTTTGCGGAATATAAAAAGGCTTCACCGCTTTTCCAGAAAGATATTTTTGAACTTATCACACCTCAAAAGTGTGTAGAAATAAGAAAAACTACAGGCGGTCCGTCTTCGCTGGCTGTAGAAAAACAGATTGAACAACTAAATGCTTTTATAAAAAAGTAAAAGCATAGGGAAGGTTTTGTAATGAAAAAAACAGCTTTTGTTCTTGTAATTTTAATTTCGCTTCTTGGTTTTTCTGCATGTAATAAAACTAAAACAATTGAAACTGCTCATTTAGATGCAGTTGAGGCACTTAAAGCCCGTGGAACCCTTATTATGGGTTATGATGTTCAGTTTCCACCATTGGCATATGCAGATGATAACGGCGAATTAGTCGGCTATGATGTTGAACTTGCCGAAGAAGTATCAAAACGTCTTGGCGTAACATTAAAAGCAATCCCGATTGACTGGGACGACAAAGATAACGAACTTGAAAACGGAACAATTGACTGTGTATGGAGCGGTTATACAATTACCGAACCACGAAAAAAAGCCCATTCATTAACATTCCCATACCTTGCAAATGAACAGGTTCTTATTGTACGAAAAGATGGAGCTGTAAAAAGCTTTAGTGATTTACAGGGAAGGGTAATTGGTTTAAGAAGTGCTTCATCTTCTTCAGATGCAATCAATGAAAACCCATCATTCAAGAATAATCTTGGCGATATTATTGAATATAAAGACAATAAGTCTTGCCTTGATGATTTAAAAGTTGGTGCCATAGACGCAATGGTAATGGACGGCTGTTTTGCATATTTCTTGGCAACTCAGACAGGCGAACCTTTCGATGTAGTTAAAACACCACTTTCAAGCGAAGAATATTGTATCTGCTTTAGAAAAAATGAGCCTGAACTGCGCGATGAGGTAGAAAAAATCCTTCTTGAAATGGTAAAAGACGGAACTGTAGCTCAGATTTCAACCAAATGGTTCGGCCACGATGTTTCTTTGATTGGTAAATAGCGCAGCAACGCGCCAACCACACTTGAATAAAACTTCAAAATCCTATATTATATACTCTCAATATGCACAATAGGTATTATTGTGCCCGGAATGTAAAATCTGGTGCCTCAAAAGGGTGCCATGGAGGAATAAATGGTCAAAATCAGACTTAAGAGATTCGGTGCTCAAAAACGCCCATGCTACCGTGTAGTTGTTCAGGACTCACAGAAGCCACGCGACGGTGTTTGTATCGAAGAAATTGGAACTTATCAGCCAATTGCAAAAGAAGCAGATCAGGTTTCAATTGATTTGGAACGCGCTAAGTACTGGATCGGTGTTGGAGCTCAGCCAACAGACATCGTCAAGAAATTGATGAACATTCAGTCTGCTAAA
>JAFZLJ010000085.1 GCA_017551545.1 Treponema sp.
GAAAAGATGCGCAGCCAAATCCGCGGTTTGAACCAGGCCAGCAAGAACATCACAAATGCTGTTTCTTTCATCCAGACAACAGAAGGTTATCTTGGTGAAACAACAGACATTCTTCAGCGTGTTCGTGAACTCGCCGTTCAGTCTGCAAATGGTATCTACAGCGATGAAGATCGTATGCAGATTCAGGTAGAAGTTTCACAGCTCGTTGCTGAAGTAGATCGCATTGCTAGCGTAGCTCAGTTCAACGGTATGAATATGCTCACTGGTCGTTTTGCATTAGAGGGACCAAATGTAATGCAGTTCCAGGTTGGTGCAAATATGGACCAGAACACCAGAGTTTACATCGGTACAATGACTGCAACTGCTCTTGGACTCAAGGGCGCTCAGGGTAGCGATGAACAAATTGCAATTTCTGATCCTGAACAGGCAAACATGGTTCTGGGAACTGTTGATGAAGCTTTGAAAGTTGTCAACAAACAGAGAGCAGACCTTGGTGCTTATCAGAACAGATTCGAAATGGCTGCTAAAGGTGTAAATATTGCTGCTGAAAACACCCAGGCTTCTGAATCTCGTATCCGTGATACAGATATGGCTTCAGAGATGGTTGAATTCACAAAGAACCAGATTCTCACACAAGCTGGTACTGCAATGCTTGCACAGGCAAACTCACAGTCACAGACTGTACTTGCACTTTTGCAGTAGTTTCAAGCGTCAAAGAAATAACTGGATGTCATTTTTTTTTGACGCGGATATAATTAGAAGGGGTGCGCCCCCCTTCTGATTATTTATTTCAAGGATGAAACAAATTCAATAAAGTTTTTTTATGGGATTTGTGCAATACAAGGAGGAGAGCCAATGAATGCTATAACTTCAAATGCTATCGTTCATACGGCAATGGATGGCCAGTCTCTCTACTCGTCTGCTGTCACAATGTCCAAAAGCAATGCTGTCAAGCAGACTGTGGAACCTATTACTCCAACAGGAGCACAGGTTGCACAAAACATCGAGCAGAATCTTGCTGAAATTAAGGAAGATTCACAGCAGCTCCAAAAGATGTACGAAATGGTTGACGGAAGGAAACTTCAGTTCAACGTAAACAAAGAACTTGGCTCAGTTGTTGTACGCGTAGTGGATTCCAATACCAATCAGGTATTAAAGGAGATTCCGTCGGAAGACATGCAGAAGTTAAAACTCAGACTTCGTAAAGCAATCGGCAACTTGTTTGATGCAAAAATTTAGAAGTCCGGGTCTTTAGTCTTTAGTATTATTCTGACAGGTATATTATGGCTGGATTATCAATACCAGGCGTCACAGATACATATAATACAAATGAAACTGTGGAAAAACTTATGCAAATCGAGCGGATTCCGTTAACAAGGGAACAGAATCAGCTCGATGAGTATAAGTCACAACAAACTGCCTGGCGTGAAGTAAATACACAACTAACCTCTCTGCGCGACAGTACAAAAGCATTATATTCTTACGAAAATCCATTCAATAATAAAATCGCTTCCTCAACAGATGAAAATGCAATAACTGCAACTGCAAATCGTGGTGCAGATCTTCAGTCTTTTAAAATAGACGTAATTCAACCTGCAACTGCAGACCGCTTTTTATCTGATGAGCTGCCATCTGATTACAAAGTTCCGGCCGGAGTTTACACCTACAAAGTTGGAGAAAAACAGCTTACTGTAAACTGGAAAGGCGGAACACTTAAAGATTTTTCTAACGCAATAAACAAACGAAGTAACGGAATTGTTAAATCAATGCTTGTTGGTGCAAGCGCCGGTAAAAAAACACTTCTTATAGAATCGCTTACAACAGGTAAAGAAAACAAGCTTATATTTGAAGGTGCGGCAAAAGAGTTTGCTCTTGAAACAGGAATGATTTCTCCTGCAAAAGGAAACACTTCTACTTTTGGTTCAACAACAGCAGAACTTCAGCAGGTAAGTTTTAAAGAAACAGGCAGAAACGACAGAATGCCCGAAGTTTCTGTTACACGCACACAGATTCTTGAAGGAAAAGTAAATGTAGCTCCACGAGGCGGCTATGAAGTTTCTATTCCTCAAAGTGCGTTGAACAATTCCAACACTCATATTTCTTTTACTCTTAAAGCAACTGCAATTCAGGATATTACAGAAGAAATAAATAATACTTTACAGGAGCCAGTAATTCCTTCCGGAGGTTTTGCAGAATTCGGCGGCATTACAATTGACAATGCAAGCTCCGAAACTCTTTTACCAAAAACAACAACTAAAATTGAACCTATTGAATCTGTTACTTCAAAGAATGTTATTTATGCAGTATTCAATGACGGAACAGAACGAGTTATTTCAACTCCAGATATCTTAAACGAAAAAGAACAGTCACTTGATATAGATCTTTCTGAATACAAAGGAATAAAATCTATTTCTATAAGGAATTTCAATACAGGCTACAAGCTTGAAATTTCTGAATTCACTTCTTACGATTCGGCATCAAATCTGGGCTACTCCCCTAACCACGCAATTGCCGAAGCCGGAGATGCAATTATAAAATATGAAGGCATTACAATTGTCCGCCCTTCAAATGAAATTGATGATGTTGTTCCAGAAATAACATTGAATCTTCATGATAAAACAGAAAAGACTGCGACAATTTCTATAAAGGTAGATAAAGAAGCTGCAAAAAATGCTCTTATAGAATTTGTTGGTAAATATAATCAGGCTATTGCAAAAATAAATGTTCTTTCGCAGAACAAGCCTGAGCTTATAAATGAACTTGACTATCTTACTGATGATGAAAAAGAAAAGCTTACAAATCAGCTTGGAATGTTCAGTACAGATTTTTCACTCACAAATATCAAAAGTAATATGCAGACAATTCTTTCTTCAAATTATAAGTTTGAAGAAAACTCTATAATAACAGCTCTTGCTCAGCTTGGTATTGCAACTAATGCTTCTGGATATTCAGGTTCTTATTCACAAAGTAAACTCCGCGGATATCTTGAAATTGATGAAAAGAAACTTGATGATGCTCTTGAGAATCATCTTGAAGATATAAAAAATCTTTTTGGTTATGACACAGACGGCGACCTTATTATTGATGAAGGAATTGCCTATAAGCTCGACAAGCAGATTACAGCCTATACTCAAACAGGCGGAATTATTGCTCTTAAAACTTCAACGCTCGATTCAAAAATTAAAAGTTCACAAACACGCATTACAAAGCTTGAAGATCAGATGGAACAGAAAGAAGCAGAACTCAAACAGAAATACAGCTCTATGCAGGGTTCTTTGAGCAATCTTGAAAATCAGCAGACAACAATATCTAACTTTACAAAACAACAGAATAAAGATAGCAACTAACTGGGAGGAATAGATGATTAGTTTTTATATAAACGGGGATCCTGTAGAGGTTCAGCTTGAAGGCGAAGAAACTATAGGTGATGTTTTAAAATCATTTGAAATTACATGCGAAGAAAATGCCGCAGCAGTTATTGGAATTACAGTAGACGGCAAAACAATTACAGCAGACACTTTTGATGAAGAAGCAACAAAGCCACTTGGTAAAGATACAAAATTTGAATTTTCTGTAGTAACAAAAGATTCTATTAAACAGTCTTTTGCAGAGCTTTCTAAACTTTTTGATGAACTTTCGCTGCAGATGGAAGATGTTCCTGTAGCACTTCAAAGCGGAAAAAACAAAGAAGTAAGTGATTCAATTAAAAAGGTTGCAGACAGCATTGATAACTTCTGTCACATTGCAGCTCTTGCAAGTCTTTTCCCACAGGATTTTGGTTCAACAAAAATAGACGGCAAACAGTTCGGAGATTTCTTTAAGGAATTCTCACCTATCCTTTCCGATTTTGAACAAGCCCTTACAAATAATGATACAGTTCTCATTGGGGATTTATCAGAATATGAAATCTGTCCTAGACTCAAGGCAATTTCGCAGGCATTAAAAGCAATGTAGGTTTTTTAAGGAGGCTGTAAGATGGGTTCATTTTTTCAAATAGGTTCTGGTTCTCCAATAGCTGCCCGCTCGGGTTTTCCAATAGGACTTTTTATTTTAGGTGTTGTTCTTGTAGCAACTCTTGTAGGCGGAATCTGGTTTTTAACGAAACATCTTATGGACTACAAAAAATCAGATGCTTATATTAAAAAGCAGCTTGAGCGTCTTACAACTCAAAAAGATGTAAAGAAGTTTTCTGAAACAAACAGACTTACTCCAGACATGCAGATTCTTTTGTGGGATATCTGTAAAACAATGAAGCTGCCTAATATCAATTATCTTATTAAGCAGGCAGATGTTATTGCCGAAAACTGCAAACAGTATTATTACAAAATTAAAGAACAGAATATAAGTGCAAAAGATCTTGATCTTTTCTTTGAACTTGATTTTACACTTGAAAAAATTTCTGCTGCCACAAAGGGACTTTTATCTACAAAGCAGCTTCCGCTTGAAAGCGTTGTATTTTATCTTACACAGGACAGTGAACAGTTTCCTTTTTATGTAAAGGTTAATCACAATGATTTTCTTTCTCTTGAAATTCCAAAGTTCATGTATGATAATCCACGCTTAAAGCCACCTGTACTTGAACGACTCAGATTTATTACAAAAGCCGCAAACGGAATGACATATCATTTTACTTCAAGAGCAATGCGCTATCAGACTAACCCAGATGGAAAAATAAATCTTATTATCAAGCATTCAGAAGATCTTGTTAATCAGGCACACCGAAACTCAAAGCGTGAATTCCTTGATACAGAATGTCTTTTCTCTCCGGCACATCTAGTTCATACTCTTGAAAACGAAAAGAAGAAAAAGCATAACAGCGAAGAAGATTTTGTTGTCCGCGAAAAAGAATACGAAGGACGCATTACAAATATTTCTTCTGGAGGATGCTGTATAAAAACTACACTTCCAATTAAGGAAAAGCAGTATCTTTCTTTGAGAGTTCCTTCGCTTGAGCTTCACGAGCACATGATTGGAATTATCCGCAAAACAAGAAAGCTTATAGACAATTCCTATAATCTGCATATTCAGTTCTTAAAGATTTCTCTTGAATCTAAAAACAGAATTAACGCTTATGCATTTAAATATGAAATATAAAAACATTGTTTAATTTTCAATTTTCTTATATAATTATTAATCTATGAAGGTCATGGAACTGGCGAATCTGAAGCGTGAAGACGTTCAGATTTTTTATATCAGAAAATATGCCGCAACAGCTGTACTGGACTTAACTGCTAGAACTGCAAATGTCGATATTGAATTTTCAATTGAAATGAACAGCTTTGGCAACAAAGATTTTTCTCTTTCCATAAAAAACCAAATTGATTACCCGCTCATTCCAATACGAAAATCAATTCTTGAATATATAACAAAATTAGAAATGGAAGGCAAATTACCTTGCTGACATTCACAACCTCTTCTGCTGAAGAAACAATCGAACTCGGAAAAAAAATCGGAAAACTTCTTAAAAAAGGCGACATTATTGCAATGCAGGGAACCCTGGCCGCCGGTAAAACTACAATTACAAAAGGAATTGCCCAGGCTCTTGGAATTACAGATACAATAACAAGTCCAACCTTCTGTCTTATAAGTGAATACGAAGGAACAATGCCTCTTTACCACATGGATGTTTACCGCCTTGATGGAACAGAAGATTTTATAAATCTTGGAACAGATGATATGCTTTACGGAGACGGTGTTTCAATTATTGAATGGAGCGAAAAAATTATGGACGAGCTTCCTTCTTCTACAATTATTCTTAAGATTACTCCTCAGGAAGACGGCAAGCGCCTTATAGAAATTGATAACTGGAATAACGGAGAAATAAAATAAATGAAAGCCCTTGCAATTGACTGCGCCTGTTCACGCCTTACTGTGGCAGCAAAAAATGAAGATAAAACCTGCACCGCAATTTACGATATTGGAATGCGACAGTCAGAAACTTTAGTTCCTGCAATTGATTTTGTTTTAGAAAAATGCAGTCTTGCAAAAAATGAATTAGACTACACTACTTTGACTATTGGCCCTGGAAGCTTCACTGGCTTACGTCTTGGTATTTCAGCCCTTAAAGCAATAGAATGTGCAGCCGGAACTCCAGTTTATGGAATCTCTTCTTTAGAAACTTATGCCTTTCCATACGCATCTCTTGGACTTCCTGTTCTTTCATGCATAGACGCCAACAAAGACAGATTCTTTGCAGGCGTGTATTTAAATGGAAAGTCCATCATCGAAGACGGCGATTACGACATTCCCTTCCTCGCAGAAAAACTAAAAGATACAAACAAAGTTATTCTAGCCGGCTTCGAAAAAGACACTACCAGATTAAAAGGACTTCTTAGTGCTGCTCTTCCTGAAATTGAATTGCTCCAGCTGCCTGTAACATCAGTAACCACAGATTCATTATTCAAACTTGCCGAAAATAAAAAAACCGCCGGAATCTCACCTTTGCAAGATTACGACGGTCCTGTTTATTTACGTGCCAGTGAAGCAGAAATTAAACTTACTACTTCTTAAGCAATTTCGACAATGCGCTTACCGCATCAATTGCATTAGATGTAGCCGGTTCATTAGGTGCAACCGCAGCTTTATTTTCTTTCTGAATTGCATCAAAAACTTCCTGACGGAACACCTTTACATTCTTAGGCGCTTCAACACCAATCTTCACCTGATCTCCGTGAACATCAATCAGCGTAATGGTTATTTCATCACCAATCTTAATTTTTTCATCAATTTTTCGCGAAAGAATAAGCATTAGTTTTCTCCTTTCGCTTTTAATGCATCAATAATATTAACTTTTGTAGTCCAGCGGTTGTCACTCAATATTACCTGAATGCACTTCCTGTTTGTTTTATTAATAACAAGAGGGCCTTGGAAATTGGCAGTAATTGCAGAACCATCCTGTGGAACTGTAACTATTGTCATTATGATAATATCTTCCGGTTTTTCAATTCCAATTTTTGCAAGCGATTCATCATCAATATCTGTTTCGTAATTTGAAGAAATTAAGAACGGATCAACTATTAAAAAGGCAAGATTCATATCTTCCAGAGACTGAAGCCACAAAAAAGGTTCATAATCAGAATCACACAGTGCAAATTTTGTGTACTGTTCAAAACCGAATAATCCCTCTGGAATTGTGAGAATTTTTTCCTCAGGTATATCAATTCTTCCTTTTGCTTTTGTCATTACTTCCATTTTGTTTACTTCCTTTGTTTATTATTTCATGTAATTCAATAAAGTTGAGCTGTACATTTTTCCTGCCTGACTAAGGGTTGCCTGATTTGTATAATCAAGCATCTTGAGGTTTGTGATTGCCTCTGTGTAGTCAAGATCGCCTTCTCGTGAAATCTGCTGTGTTACATCAAGTGCTAACTTTGAGCTTCTTGTTGCATTCAACTGAGCTCTTTCATATTCACTGCCGGATTTTGCAAGACGAGTTACAAGACTATTTATTCCCAGGTCAAGCACTCCAAGTACTCTTCCACCAATTGATTCCTGATCACCACTAAGCAATGCGTTTCTGAATGCAATTACTGCATCAAACATAGAACCGCCTGAAACACGAACTCCATCACCTAAATTATATGGAGGGCGCTGTGAAGCATCTTTAATAATTCCAAGTTCATTCAATACAGAACCGTCAACATCTTCGAGCCAAAGCTGACGTGCATCTGTTGTTTCAAAATTAAGTCCGTTGCGAATAGGATCAAGGCTTGCTTTTACAGCAGCACCGCTGTTATTGATTTTGCTGATTACTGAATAAATGTTATCGCCTTCTTTAATCTTAACTTCTACGCCATCTATTCTTATAATTCCGTCGCTGTTTGCCTGCCACTGAGAAGCATCTCTTGCACCAAATACCTGCTGATTTTCTGCCCAGAAAGTTTTGTTTCCGGCATTGTCGTTTACAAGATATTTGTTTTCATCAACTTCTACCTGATTAACATCAATGTTTCCGTTGTAGCGAACATTCTGAATAAGAGGAATTCCAGAACCTTCTACATTTCCCATTTCAATATCAAAGGCAGTTGTTTTTGTATTTGTTCCGGCAAAAATTGCTTTACCGTCTGCATCAATTGCATTTGCATTCTGAATAAGTGACTTCAAAAGTTCATCAACTTCTGTTGCCATATTCTTCATATCTTCTTCGTTATAAATACCGTTTGCACCTGTTACTGCAAGCTCGCGTACCCTCTGCATGATTTCCAAAGAGTTCTGCATGTAACCTTCGCGTACAGCAAATTCATCAGAAAGGGTAAGTGCATTTTTTTCAAAGTTCTTTACGCGTCCAAGATAAGACTGATATCGTACAAGGTGACCTGCTGCAATTGGATCATCACGCAGATTCAAAAGCTTCTGCTGGCTGCTGATCTGATTGTTAGCGCGGTTGAGCTTAGACTCCTGCAAGCGCAAGGCACTCTGAGTATTCATATTGTTCATATTTGAAGATATTCTATGCATAATTTACCTCTTATAATTTACACACCAAGTTTATTAATAATTGTATCAATCAATGAATCCCATACAGTAATGAACTTTGCTGCGGCATTGTAACCGTGTTGGAACTTCATTATTTCTGCAAGTTCTTCATCAATATTTACACCACTGATTGATTCTCTCATGTTACGAAGGTCATCCATAATGGCTGCCTGGCTAAGATGATTTGTTTCTGCCTGTTCACCCTTAAGACCAACATTTGTAACGCTGTCTGCAAAGAAGTCATCAAAGGTTCTCATTGAACCAACCATAATGCTTGTATTGCGGATAGCTGCAATTTCTACTGCTGCACGTCCGTCACCAGCAAAAACATCACCGCTTGGGCTAAGATATCCGGCTGCAACACTCTGAACATCACTTGTAATTGCTTCGTTTACTGCAATGTAAGCGCTAGGATTATAGTAAGGTGCAACACCAAAATCTGATCCGGCAGCCAAAGCATTAACTGCATCTGCCTGAGCAAAATCATAAGCATTAGCAGCGCCTGTTCCAGCAAGGATTCCTGAATAATTAGCAAGGAAATATCCTGAATCTTCAACATGGCGGATTACAAAATCAGGATTCTGTGGATCTACCGAAGTTGTTGCTTTAAGAACAAGACGATTATTGCGGTCAAGATAAGCTTTTACTTCGCTGTTGCTGTCATTAATGCGGTTGATTACTGTTTCAACTGTATCTGTATGATAATAAGGAATATCTACAGTTCCTGTTGTGCTGGCCAAAGTCATTACACCATCAATACCAACCTGTTCTTCTTTATTAAGTTCATTTGAACCTGTAAAACGGAATACATAAGAAGTATCAAGATCTCCGTCTCCGTTGCGGTCAAAGTTTCCGTTGATATTTTCTACAAATGGTGTCTGCACAAAGAAATCAAGACCTGTAACTTTATTTGCACCTACAGCACTTCTGTGAATATCATTTACAAGGTCTGCAAAGTTCATTGTCATTGTATTAAGCTGCTGAATTTCGTTTCTGATATCAACATCACGAAGTTCTACAAGAGCACCAAGCTTTCCGCCTGTGAAAATTGCATCTTTTCCTGTATCTTTCCATATAAGTTTGTTGTATCCAGAGTCATCATCACGGAGCTGGAAGCCTATTTCTCTTGCAATTCCACCCTGTACAAGAACAAGACCGTCTACGTGAACTTCAAATTCATCTGGGTCACGGTGATCTACAGTTACATTTACAAGTTTTGCAAGCTTATCTACTAAAAGGTCGCGGCGGTCAAGAAGATCGTTAGGACTGTCACCTACTCCTTTTGATTCTACAATTGCGGCATTCAAAGCTGCAATCTGGCGTGCAAGATCATTTACCTGTGCTACAGTTGCTTCAATATCTCCATCAACAAGATCACTTACACCTTTAAGGCTTTCCCAGCGCTGATTAATTGATTCTGTAAGAGTCTGTCCGCGTGTAACAACTGCCTGACGTGCTGCCTGACTTTCAGGATTTACAGAAAGTTCCTGCCAGCTTTCCCAGAACTTATCCATATTGTAGCGAACACTGATATCATCAGGCTCGTTGTAAATCTGTTCAAGCATTGTGTAATAGTCAGAGCGTGTCTGCCAGTATGTTTCCTGATTTGCCTGAGCTACAATTCTTTTATCGAGTAATTCATCGCGAACACGTGTAATACTCTGAACATCTACACCCTGTCCAATCTGGCCCGGGCGTTCTGCACGTGTCATATCTGGTCTGTAAAGAGGGTCAAATTCCTTAATCTGAACTCTCTGGCGTGAATAGCCTTCTGTATTTGCATTTGAAATATTGTGACCTGCAGTTGTGATGGCATCTGTCTGTGCCATTATGCTGCGCTTTCCTAATTCAATTCCAGAAAATGTTGATCCCATATATTACCTCTTAAAAGTCCAGGTTCAAAACCACGCTCTGTGGCTGTGGCTGAACAATTTTTCCGCTTTTTGAATAAACTTTATTGCCAGACTGTGGTAAAGCATTTTCTACTACACCCTGAATAAAGTTCTTTGTTATATTTACGTATTTACTTAATGCCTGATTTTCGATTTTGCACTTAAGAAGCTTTGCACGCATGTTGCCGAGTCGTTCAAAATAAGGTTTGATTTCATTCATTTTCATCATATCCTGAAGAACTTCGCGGCTTGTGTCAGCTTCTAAGAAATCTGATGATATTGTATTAATATTATTGATTATTTTTGTAAGGCTTTCCCAGTTTTTATCTGTAACAGCTTTTTTGAGCAAATCCTGACTATGAACCAGACTGTCCAGAATCTTTTCTTCCTGATCAAGCACAGCTTCAAATTCAGCAATTCTTTCTTTCATCAACCTCACCTCGTAAAAATAATTATAGTTATACGATATCAGTTGTTTATCGGCAGTAGAAAATTTATGTTTAGAAAAAAAATAAAAAAAAGTGATTTAAATGCGTTTATATAGAACAAACTTTGCTCTCCCGTAAGAAATGCCTTCGGCCAACTGAGAAACTTGTCCTCAGTCATTTCTTACTCCGAGCAAAGTTTGTTCAATTGAATCAATTTGTAACATTTTATTAAGTTATTTTTTTTCTATATATAAAACAAACCCGGTGATTATGGAGGTAATCATGAAAAAAGTATTGTTTAAAATTGGTTTAATGATGATGTTTGCAGCATTATTTGTTGCTTGTGGTGGTAATGGAGGAAATCCGGATACAAATAATAATACACCTTCTGGTTCTACTATATCTATTTCTGAAACCGGTATTGAAATTGATACAAATACTATAACGCTTTCAGATGGGACCTGGAATTATGATATAAAATTACCACAGAACTATGTTGAATACGGTACATTTATTGTTTCAAATCAGACATTAACTTATACTCTGGTTTATGAAGGAAAAAATTCTTATGTCAATGAAATGTCTGAAAGCAGGCTAAATAACAAAAACTCTAATCCAACTTCTAATTATTCAAATGATTTTAATTATTCCATTGAAAACAACTCATCTGATGTAACTTGTTCAATACAAAAGAATCAAAATAATACAAAATTCAAATGTATTTTCACAAATAGCAGCGGAACAACAACAACTTTGCTTGAAAAAATACAATAGAAATCAATTTTTTTTTGTTTACAACATCCCTCATTTTTGTTATTATTTTTTTAAAATTACAAAAAGTGAGGGCATGTGCATATGTTCAACCGTGGTGATTATGTCAGTGACAAGGAATGGCAGAGATTTCTTGACTTTTCTAAGGATTTGGAAACTCCAAATGTTGTAATCAATCTTAATACAATCAAAACTAATTACATCAGACTTAAGGATTCTTTTCCTTATGCACGCATTTATTATGCAATGAAGGCAAATCCTGGGGAACCGGTAATTCAGATGCTTGCAGAAATGGGTTCCTGCTTTGACATTGCATCGCGTTATGAGCTTGATATGATTTCTAAATTCGACGTTTCACCGGACCGTCTTTCTTACGGAAACACAATCAAAAAGCCAAAAGATATTAAATATTTTTATGAAAAAGGTGTGCGCATGTTTGCTACAGACAGCAAGGATGACCTTAAGGCAATTGCCGAAAATGCACCAGGTTCACGCATTTATGTTCGAATCCTTGTAGAAAATTCTGTAAGTGCAGACTGGCCTCTTTCACGTAAGTTCGGCTGTCACCCTGATATGGCTTATGATTTACTTGTCCTTGCACGAGACCTTGGACTTACTCCTTATGGAATCAGCTTCCATGTAGGAAGTCAGCAGCGCGATATTGGTCAGTGGAACGACGCTATTGCTAAAGTAAAATATCTTTTTACATCGCTTGAAGAAGAGGAAGGAATCCGCCTGAGCATGATTAATATGGGTGGAGGTTTTCCTGCAAGTTATGTAGAACCTACAAATACACTTGCTGAATATGCTTCTGAAATTACACGCTATATTGAAGAAGACTTTGGTGATGATATTCCTGAAATCATTCTTGAACCAGGCCGTTCTTTAGTAGGAGACAGCGGTATTCTTACAAGCGAAGTTATTCTTACTTCACGAAAAAACAATACAGCCCTAGCCCGCTGGGTTTATGTAGATGCCGGAAAATTCAATGGTCTTATAGAAACTCTGGATGAATCTATTAAATATCCTGTTGTAACAAGCCGGGACAAGCCTGGTGAAAAAGAAGGAATTGTAATAATTGCAGGACCAACCTGTGACAGCATGGATATTATGTATGAAGATGCCAAATATAAGCTTCCTGTTTCCCTTAAAGCCGGAGACAAGCTTTACTGGCTTTCTACTGGAGCATATACTTCAACTTATGCCTCTGTAGCCTTCAACGGGTTCCCGCCAATTAAGACTTATTATATGTAAGCACTTGCTAATAATTCTTATTTTTGATATATTATCTTCACTTACGGTGCCTATAGTTCAGCGGTAGAGCGCCAGATTGTGGATCTGGTTGTCGTGGGTTCGATCCCCACTAGGCACCCATTTTTATTTAACGCGATTGTAGCTCATCTGGATAGAGCAACGGACTTCGAATCCGTAGGTAGCACGTTCGAATCGTGTCAGTCGCATACTTGACACTTTTTTTTCGTTTTGATAATATACTTGACATCGACATTGTTTGATTCGGGCCATTAGCTCAGCTGGTAGAGCAACAGACTCTTAATCTGTGGGTCGCAGGTTCGATCCCTGCATGGCTCAAAGCCTTTAAGTTTAGCGAGAGTGGTGAAATTGGCATACACGCTAGACTTAGGATCTAGTGCTTCGGCGTGAGGGTTCAAGTCCCTCCTCTCGCA
>JAFZLJ010000086.1 GCA_017551545.1 Treponema sp.
ATCTCGGGGTCGTGGGTCCAAGTCCTACAAGCAGCTTAAAAGGGGAGTTCGCATAGCGGCAATTGCAAGGGACTGTAAATCCCTCGGCTCACGCCTCCAGAGGTTCGAGTCCTCTACTCCCCAGTAAAATGACTGCCATTGAGCAGTCTTTTTTTTTGTCCTTAGACATGCGCCAAAATCGTTTGACAAATCTAACCCTTTACCTTAAAATGATAATAATTAACTAAACTCAAGAGGGGAAAAAGTGCTTATTCATTTTTGGGGAGTTCGCGGATCATTACCTACGCCAATCACACCCCATCAAGTCCAGTCAAAAATAATGGCAGCTGTTCAACGAATCACTGTTGACGATATAAAAGATGAAGAATCACGTGCAAAATTTGTTTCCTCTCTTCCTTCATGGATTTTTGGTACTGCAGGCGGAAACACAACCTGTGTAGAAGTAAAATCATTAGGTAACGAACTTATTTTTGATGCAGGAACAGGAATCCGGGTTTTAGGCAAATCAGGAAATCTTCCAAAAGATAATATATACAATCTGTTTTTTACACATTTCCACTGGGATCACATTCAGGGACTTCCGTTCTTTGATGCAGCCTATAATCCAAACAGTGAATTCAACATTTATTCACCAAGTGAAGAAACAAAAGAGCTTTTAGAAAAGCAGATGAACCAGCCGTATTATCCTGTTCCATTTTCTGCACTTACTAAAAAAATGAATTTTATGACACTTGTTCCGGGAAATGCAATAAATATTGGTAAAACTCAGATTGTCTGCTGCCCGATGTCTCATCCGGGAACTTCTTACAGTTATGCAGTAATCGAAAACAACAAGAAATTCGTTTTTGCAACAGACGTAGAGCTTAATTCAAAAGACTTTGACGATTCACCGCTTAAAGAAATGATTTTCAAAAATGCCGATTGTCTTGTAATAGATTCACAATATACAGCAGAAGAAGCCTACCGCAAGCAGAACTGGGGTCATTCAGCTTTCTGTTACGCTGTAGATTTTGCAGTTCACTGGGGCATTAAAAATCTTTATCTTTTCCATCATGAACCAACTTACGATGACAAAAAGCTTTACTCAATTGTTCAGGCTGCACGCTGGTATGCTCAGTACATTGCACATGAAGATTTACATATTGATCTTGCAAAGGAAGACATGGAAATTGAATTATGATTCCAATGCGAGAACCAGATGAAAAAAAATTCACTTTATCATATAATTTTACTTCAAAAGAAGTAGCGGCTCTTGCCAAATTCCTGCGCGACAATCAGGAATCATTGCCCGAAGGGCTTGAATACTTCTACAAAGCTCTTGAAGATTCTGTTTATAAATCTTTATCACTAGATGAGGTAAAAAAATTCTACTCATGAAAAAAAAAGGCAAAGTTTTTCTCGCAATAATCTGTTTTCTGATTATTGTACTTGCAGCAGGCTTTATATATTTACGTTCTCAAATTGTACCTGTTATAAACAACAATCCAGACGAAACAGTCCGTTTTGAAGTTGTAAAAGGCGACTCAATTTATAAAATATCACAAAACCTTGAAGCAGTAGGGCTTATTAAAAATCAGAAATTCTTTTATTACTTTATAAGATATCCAAAACTTTTCAAAATCTTTTATTCAAATCAGGAAATCCCGGAGCCTATAGTACTAAAAAGCGGTATCTATCATCTTAATTACGGACTTGATTATGCACAGCTTGTAAATGCATTAAGTTCAGGTCAGCAGGAATATATAAAGGTTGTAATTCCAGAAGGAAAAACAATTTCACAGATTGGAGAAATCCTTGAAAATGCTCAAATCTGCTCAAAAGCAGAATTCAAGACAGTTTGTTATTCAAAAGGAATCCTGAACCAGTATAATATCCCTGGTGAATCTGCAGAAGGCTTTCTTTTTCCTGAAACATATTTTTTTACAAAAGGAATGACAGCGCAGGAAGCTGCAAACCTTATGATTGATACTTTCTTTGAAAAAATCCAGACAATTGAAGGGCTCAGTGAAAAAACACCACAAGAACTTTACAATATTGTAATTCTTGCTTCTATTGTTGAACGCGAATACAGGGTAGAAGAAGAAGCTCCTTTAATTGCAAGCGTTTTTACAAACAGACTAAAGCATAATATTGGCTTATACTCATGTGCTACAATCGTTTACATCCTTACAGAAATTGAAGGACGCCCGCATCCTGACAGAGTTCTTCTTGAAGATACAAAAATAGACAGTCCTTACAATACATATAAATGGGCAGGACTTACACCAGGTCCAATTTCGAATCCGGGACTTGTTGCTTTAAGTGCAGCAGCAAATCCTCCAAAAACAGACTATTATTTCTTCCAGGTTTCGGATTCTGCACAGGGAAAACATGTTTTTACAAGCACGTTTGATGAACATAAAGCTAGTCATAATCTGAGCACAAAGAATTAATTAATATAGGGTAGAGTTTTAATGGCAGGTTTCATTTCGCAGGAAACAATTGATCAGGTTCGCAGTCAGACCGACATAGCATCGGTAATAGGAGATTATACTGTTTTAAAATCGCGCGGACCAAATGATTTCTGGGGCTGCTGTCCTTTTCATGGCGAAAAAACTCCTTCTTTTCACGTAGATACAGACAAAAAATTCTATCATTGCTTTGGCTGTCATGCTTCTGGTGATGTTATAAAGTTCATAATGGAAGTTGAAAAGCTTTCATATGTCGAAGCAATTGAAACTCTTGCAAAAAAATCGGGCATCCCAATCCGCTATAAAGAAGGCGGGGTTCCCAATGACTATAAAAAAGACGATTCAATCGAAAAAAATATTGAGCTTTATGAACGAACTGCAGGTATGTTTCATTATTTTTTAATGGAAACTGAACAGGGAAAAAAAGCTCTTGATTACATTACAAAACGAGGACTTACAAAAGAAACAATTCAGAAATTCAAGCTTGGTTATGCTCCTGCAGACCGTAAATGGCTTAAACAGTTTCTAATAAGTAAAAATTTCAGTCCTGAATTCCTTAATAAATCGGGGCTTTTCAGTCAGAAATATCCTGATTTTTCATTTTTTTCAGACCGACTTATGTTCCCGATTTTCAACAGAAAGGGGCAGGTTGTTGCTTTTGGCGGCCGTGTAATTCCTCCTGCAGACGAATCACAGCGAAAATATCTTAATTCAGGCGATTTACCACAATTCAAAAAACGAGAAACCTTATTCGGCTTTAATTTTGCAAAAAACACAATCCGCGAAAAAAAATCCATTATCTTTTGTGAAGGAAACATGGATGTAATTGCATATCACCAGTGCGGACTAGATTATGCGGTTGCAACTCTTGGAACAGCGCTTACAGAAGATCATATTAAAATGATTAGTGGTTTTGTTGCAGGTGGAACTGTTTATCTTTCGTTTGATTCAGATGGTGCAGGGCAGGAAGCAACCTGGAAAGCCATAAAACTGTGCCGTGAACATGATTTAACAGTAAAAGTCATTCAACTTAAAGGCGGAAAAGACCCTGCCGAAATTATGCTCAAATTTGGTGCCGAAAACTTGACCATACAAGTACAAAACGCTATATTAGATAGTGACTATCTTTTGAATAAAGTAGGGAAAAAATACCCTGTTGACACGCCTGAAGGTAAAACAAAGGCTGCACTGGAATATTTTTCTTATGTAGACACCTTAAAGTCTGATATTCAAAGAGAGTCTTGCCTTGAGCAATTAGCTCAAGTCTTTAATCTGAAACCGGAGGCCGTAATGAGGGACTTTTTAAATCGAATTCAAGCCCGAGAACGTATAACAATCCG
>JAFZLJ010000087.1 GCA_017551545.1 Treponema sp.
AAATGCCTTTTATTATTAAAATAATATCACATATATAAGGAGGTCTTAATATGAAAGACATAAAAAACTATGAAGGTTTATACGCAATTACAGAAGACGGTTAGGTATGGTCATATAAAAGTAATATGTTTTTAAAACCATACTTGGGTGATAGAGGTTATTTAAAAGTCTAGTTATGGAAAGATGGCAAAAAGAAAAATTGTAGTGTTCACAGATTAGTGGCAGAAGCTTTTATACCTAATCCGGATAATTTAGAAACAGTAAATCATAAGGACGAAAATAAAACAAATAATAATGTTGAGAATTTGGAGTGGATGGATTTGGCAGATAATATTAGATACGGTACAGGAATTGAACGTTCAAGAAAGAAAGTTAGAAAAAGAATTATGTGCGTTGAAACAGGAGAGATTTTTGATAGTATAACAATTGCGGCGAATGAGTTACACTTATATCAGGGAAATATTAGTAGAGTTGTAGATACAGATAAAACAACAGGTAAGATGCACTTTGTAAGTGTTAAAAAGGAGGATAAGTAATGAATTTTAATATTTTGCCAGAAAGAATGGCACAATTGGAAGCACAGGCGATAGCAGAAGCACAAGCAGAATTTAACAATGAAATTGCGGCAGAAACACAAGCAGCTTTCGAGAAAGCTTATGTGGCAGCAGTAAAGGCTCAGAAATTAGCCGAACTTAGAGCTAATAAGGCTAAAGAAATTGAAAAAACAGTTTATGAAATGCTGGAATCTGCCGGCATTACTAAAGAAGCTAGAGATTTTATTAAGATACATGAATCACAGCAAAAAGCTCTTGCACAGATTGGTAAGACTATTAGTGTTAAGGATAATGAGTCTGTCGTTGATAGTAAATTAAAGAAAATACTTGAAAACCTAAAATATAGTGAAGCTGAAATCCAAGAATTACTACTTGAAAATCAGAAAAATTAGATTTTTAGTAATGATGAAGATTATGATGCTATTAAGAGCGATGCCGAAGACTATTTTGCTAACAAATATCAAACAATAAGATTTGATGAAAAAGGTAATGAAATTAACGAAATGACAACAAATGACATGGTTTTTTAAAGGCTAATGTCAAGGGGGTGAAGCCAAAGGACAGAGTTTACTTTATTGAGTTTAAAGATGACCGAATTTACTTTCACTATATACATTATAAAAAGAAAAAGTTTATTCGCTATAAGAGTTTAAGAAAAGCTCTAAATACTTTTGCTGCGAAAGGCAAATATATCTGCTACACAAATGAGTTTAATAATTTTAGAAAATACTGCAATGGAATGTATGGTATTGAAGATATATGTTTGGTTGATATTAAGAATAAAAAGAAAACTAATAAAGTAATAGGATTTGAAATTGGCTCACTCATAGTTAGAGATATGAAATACTACTACGGCACTGACAAATTAACATCAGATGTTGCGGTAGAAACAATACAGAATAGGCCGAGAAGTTGGAATAGCTCCTTTACAGGAGAAATTGGAAAGAGTATTTGCATTAGTGAAATAAAGAAAGAATTTGAAAAAATTGGTGGTTCTTTGTTAAGTAACATGATTGGTTATTCAAGTAATGGAGCTATTATTTTCAGCCGCAAAAATCAGACATTTAGAAACATATTGTGCGGCGATTCAAACAGTGCTTATCCAACAATTTTATTAGAGCCTGTTCCGTATAAGTTTACACATACAACTCATATGAATTTGAAAGATGGTAAAATGTACTATGGGAAGATTATTATAAAAGGTTTAAAATGTAAAAATCAAAATTTTCTTCCATTATATCGCGGCAAAGCACCAATAGACGAAGACAAAGTTTATTGCATTGGACAGCGTATTGCTTATGCTACAGAATATAGCTATTATGGTTATATAAACCATGAAATACGTTTATTAAAATATGCGTATGATTATGAAGATATTTCTTTTACAGACATCTATGAAGTTGAATTTAAACTTTTGCCGCAAAAATCAATTGAAGCAATTAAGAAAATGTATGACGAAAAAACAGCCGGAAAAGAGAATAAGAACGCTAATTACTATGGTATTAAACAGAAATTTAATCGAGTTTTTGGTTATTTTATGACTTCTATAAATGAAAATGGAGTCTTTAAAGTAAGAGATGATAAAGTTCCTTATTACATTGGTTGTTGGATTATTTCGGCGCAAAGACAAAAGATGTTAGATGGTTTTGAAGCAATTGGAATTGAAAATATTGTTGCTGCACATACTGATAGCATACTTTCTGTGAACGTTAGTGAAGATAAATATAAAGCTCTTAACAAACCTTTATATAAAGATTTAGGTTGGTGGGATGTTGAGAAATACGAAGCAATAGAATATTTTTCAAACACAAGAGCTAAATATCTACAGAACGGAGAAATAGGTTTTAAACATGGCGGCATATCAGACCATGACTTAGAAGTTTTTAAGAAAAAGAACCCAGATTTTTCCGCGATAAACAAAGATACTTTATTATCATACACAATTGAACAGTGTTTTGGTGAAACAGAAAACGGTTTTTGTAAATATTATAAACAAGTGAAAGTTAAACTTGGAAGTTTTGAGGAGGAATAATAATGAAGAATGTAAAGATGACAGAAGCTGAAAAAATCAAAAAATTAAGAGAAATAAATTGCTCTCTTGTGGATAGTTATAGCGGCATGGGAATTAAGCCTTTTATCGTTTCTGAAGAAAATGCCGAAATATTAGCAAAGAATGTTGAAAACGGAGTTCTTATAACAAAAGAAGATTTTCAGCTTTTTAAGGAACTCTATATTCGTTATGACGAAAGATACCAGGCCTATAAAGCTTTGCACGATGAAATTGTAAAAATAAAATTATCGGTTAAAAATGAGATAATTGGATTATGCTTAGTTCCTACACCTTTTGGAGATTTTACTAGAATGACTGAATTAAGAAATGTATATATATCAGAAACTGATAATAGTTATCTTGTTTGGTCAAGAGGAACAAGAAAGGGTGTGGCTATTGGTTCAAGTTTTCCTCATGTCCTTCGTTCAGCAACTTGTGAAACTCTGGATGAAAGAGAGTTTAGACTTAATGATTTTGTAAAAAAAGAAAGAACAGAAATCCAAAATTTTTGCGGCCCGATAATTAACAAAAACTTAACAGCCGAAAAGTATAAGGAAAATTTAAAAGAATTAAACAAAGAAAGACTCAGAGAGCTTTATGTTGATTTTTACTTAAAATGTAAAACTTTTTTGGAAAAAGAGGATATTCTCTATATTTCCGGCACAAAAGAAGAAATAGAGATTCTTAAAAAGAAAGTTTTATCTTCCATTCCTTTGGAAGAAAGAGCATTTTATAAGAATAAAATATTTTATGACAACTGCAAGGAGTGATATTATGGCATTAAAATTTAAAAACCCATTCAGAAAGCCAAAAGACTTAACACCAGTTAAAGAAGCAACAACCGATTACTACGATAGAACAGACATAGACGCTACAGGAGCATAGTGGCGTTTAATTATAGGTCAGCGTTCTAATGGTAAATCTTATAGTATTTGCCGCACTATTGTAGATGATTATTTGAATTATGGTAAAAGAGCGGCATATATTAGACGTTATGAGGAACAAATAGTACCAAAAAACATACAAACATTATTTGACCCTCATATTGATAGAATTATAGAATTATCCGCCGGCAAATATAACGGCGTATTCTATAGAGCAAAATGCTTCTATATGTGTTTCTATGATGATGAAGGTAAAATAGCCTATAAGGATGAAACTCCTTTTTGTATTACAAGAGCCGTAAATACATGGGAAACAACCAAAGGTGCTGACGTTGGTATTATTCATCTTATTTGCTTCGATGAATTTTTAACTCGTGAAGCTTATTTAAAAGATGAATTTGTTATGTTCAGTAACTTGTGTTCTTCTTTAATTCGTAACAGAGCAGACTGTGTTATTTATTGTATTGCCAACTCAGTTAACAAATACGCTCCATATTGGCAGGAATTTGGTATTGATGGCGTAGATAAAATGCGTCAAGGTGAGATAAGAGTTTACACTTATCCAAACTCAAAAATGAAACTCGCTATTGAATACTGTGCTCAATCCTTAACAACAAAGGAAGTTAATGATAATTTCTTTGCCTTCCAAAACGCTCAGTTGGATATGATTAAGAGCGGTGGCTGGGAAATGGCTTCATATCCTAAAGCACCTTATCCGATTTATCCTGAAGATGTTGCTTATAATTTCTACATTATATTTGGAGAACAATGTATAAAAGGTCAGGTTGTTCATCCAAAAGATAAAGCTCACCGGACAGATTTATTTATATTCTTTTATAGACAAACAAAGGATATTGAAATCTCAAATAACACTATCTGTTATACTGACCAGCCGGATGCCAGCTTAATGCACGTTAGGTATTTAAAAGACACCCCAACCCAAGTTCATACTCTGATTAAGGACTTAATAATTAAAAACAATATGTATTTTGCAGATAATGAAGTCGGAGAAATCATGAGAAACTTTTTACTTGACCAGGGTATCAAGAATTTAATTTAAGGAGAGTGAGAATATGAACGAAACTGTAATTTCTGTAGCAGTTATAGCCGGAATCGCAACATTGTTAGTTAATGTGATTAAAGCGTTATTTTCGCGCAACCAAAACCGCAGAGATGAACAAGAATTTGTGCTTTAGCTTTTAAAAGGAAATGACGAAACAAATCATTTGCTTCAATAGATTAGCTTCAAATTAGGTGAAAACGGCTCAGAACTTAAGAGCATTAACGACAAGATGGAAGGATTAACAAAACGAGTTGACAGACTTGAAGAGGAGGTCTTTGACAATGAAAAGAAAAGAATTAGTTGATAAGTTAAATAGCAAACTTGGTTGCAAACTGGGTTCTAAGTACAATACAGAATGGTGTGCAGCTTTTGTATCAGATGAATTACTTATTCCACTTAATCTTGGATAGCACTGGAGCTGTACAGAAATGAGAAACTACTTCCAAAAAACTGGCAGAGTTAATCATGATTATAAGACTGCTGAAATCGGTGACATTATCCTTTTTGATTGGGATAAGAGCGGCGATTGTGACCACGTAGGAATTGTTATTGGTAATGAAAACGGCAAGATTACTACAATTGAGGGCAATGTTTGCGGCGATAATTACTTAAATACTTGTGTTGGTCTTAAGTCTTATCCATATGACTATGGTTGCTTTAGCTGTATTATTGATATGAGTGATTATTTTGCCGGCGAAGTAGAATAGAAAGAAGAAGACACAAAGAAAACTTTAGAAGTTTATCTCGACAAAAAGCTTATTTTTAAAGCTGAAATTTAATTGGTAATTTATGGTTTCTCTTTACTTTATATAAAAATTATGATATAATATATATAGAAGATAAGGAAGAAAACAAATTTTAAGGAGGACTTCATATGGGTATTTTTTATCTTTGTGGATTAGTTGGTATTATTATATTTGCTATGGCAGCAAAAGAGCTTGGAAAAGGAGTTATTAAAGCTTGCCAGTACGATGAAGCCGCAGAAAAGTACAACGCACAGCTTAAAAAAGAAGAAGAAATTTATGCCGCACTTACGGCAAATGAAAATGAATAAATAAAACGAAGCCACGATTTTCAATTACGATTATCGTGGCTCTTTTTGTATCTATTAAAACCAATTATACCTATTTAATCGGTAGGTTTTGAAATATGATTTCTATTTCTGAAATTTGAATGTAAACGATTACATTACAATTACATTTTTGATTCTGAAATTTGAATGTAAACGATTACATTATTTTCATAAAAAATAGCCAACCCCATTTCTGAGATTGACTATCTTCTTATTTTAATTAGTTACCAACAACTAAGCAGTAACATCTATCACTTGAACTTGCTTTAGTAAAATCTCCGCCGTTAAATTTTTCAATAACGACTTCGTTCTGAGCAAGCTGGCAAACACCATTATCATAAATATCGCTTTCTGTAGAACCTTCATGACGTTCCACATTAACCTCTAAGGCGTCAATCTCAGCCGCAAAACTCATAAGCGGGTCACTTACACACTGAACACCTTTCTGATGTCCCGGCAGTTCATCAACTGATTGTATGTAGTAATATCTACCAAAATCCGCGCACTGACAATAGTTATCAGTATTACTTACTGAGCCACTATCAACAATAAAGTAAGGAGCTTCAACTGAGCAAGGCTGTTTTACCTAACAGGTTTTAGAACTTCCTAATGTAGTTGTTTTATGGATTTTGTTACAAGCACTTGAAGTTGTGCCAAATTTAACGCTAACTGACATTATTATGCACCTCCTGCATATACACCGTTACAAAGTGCCGCCGCAATTGCATCTCTTTCTGTAGATGTTGCATTTGTAATAGAACTTACATCAACGCCAATACACTGAATAAGACCTGTGCATGAACTAACTGTTTTAGCTTCAACACAAGGTACTGCCTGAGTATGATTATAGTTAGATGGTTTCTGGAATTTAGGTCTTACTATCTTAACATAAGCTGTGAATGGATATGACCACTGAGCAAATGAACCACCAAAAGAACCCATAATTGCAGTATTATTACCATATGAGATTTCTTTCATTGCTCTTCCCCAGTTCATGAAACCGCTTACAACGTTACTTGAAGCTTGATATTTCAAGATGTCGCCTGCCGCACCTGCTAATGTATCTTTTTCTGCCGCTCTGACAGCTCCACGACTAGCACTACGACCACTTTGTATAGCTCTAAGGTAGGTAGCATCTCCGGCTTGTTCTGCCGCTGCCCCTGCTCCGCCTGCCGCAAGAATAGCTTGGAAAGCACCGCCAAGCATTGACTGTCCTAACTGAGCATTTGCCTGTGCTAAAGCACCCTTAGATACTGAGTATTGCTGTGCTGTAACTGGTAAGTCAACACTTATTGTTGAGGAACCGTATGCTACTGGTAATTTCTGACCGCCTTTTTCAACCCATGCGTATGCGGCAACCGTACCGTTGCAAGGGTCTAATGTCATTGCGGCGTATATTGTTCTATCCATTACAGCCTGTGTATCAAGTGTAAACATACCAACAAGAGGTAAGTAAAGCTCAATACCACAACTATAGTCAAGATAAGGTTCACCACGCTGTAACATACGTCTTGTAATTGTTACAGAGCCTAAATTAAATGGAATTGGGGCACCTGGCGCTTGTGTTGCACTTATTCCAGTATCAACGACTCTGTTTTGACCGTCGCCATAAATTGCGGCACTATTAACAAACTTAATTGTTTCAGGTGCGCCACCACTTAAAGCTACTGGGAACTGGCTTAAACCAATTATCTGAGCCATTGGGTTGAAACCTTCTGGCACACTATTACTATTCATCCAGCTTCTAAGATTTGCAAGTTCTGTCTGTGTCATGTAGTAAAGTTTTGCGAAAGCACCTGCTCCACCTAATGAAGCGCCGCCAAAATCTATACCATGCCAATCATCATCATAAGGACCAGGTGGTGTTGGTGGAGTTGGAGTTATTTCATGCTGCGCAGTACGTTCCCATTCGTCTATCTCTGAAGGTGTATCCAAGTCATCTGTATAAGATAATACCCAACCTCCTGATATTACAGGCTTATAATAGTTGCTGTTGTATTTAAAATATAATCCGGCATTAGCAAAAATCTGCATCATAAGAGCCGCATCTGAATAACCGTATCTACATTCAAGTCCATTATCTGCACCAAATTCAGCTGTAGCCAGTATACCTTCAGTATCTGTCTCAGCTACATAAACAAAATTAGTTGTAACACTGATTTTATGCGGTAAACCTACTGGATTTTCCATGGCCCAGTCAGTATATAATTCATTGAAAGCTAATCCGCCACCGTATTTATAAGTGTCTGAAAAGTCTTCAAATACCATCATGTTACTTGCGGCATTAGAGTTGTTAATATGTGTAAATTTACTTATAGTGTACTGAGAGAATAAAAACAGATGTACCATAAAAAATTCTGTATCTTTCTGGAACACGATATAAGGCTGAGCATCTACCAGTATGTCAACACTTGATAATGAGCCTCTGTCTGATGTATAGTATAATTCCAGTTTACTCATGTCTGGAAAATACATTGTGCCGGATGTTCCACCATCTGATATAGACGCTATATTAACGGTGTATTTGTTAATATCGAATTCAGTTAGAGCTTTATAATTATCACAATTGTTTTCTGTTATAACATAATCGTAACTATTTGCCTGCAACCATATAACTTTGTAATCAAGTTTACCCTGTTCAAGATTATATGCTCCGGTATCGCCTGGACTAAATTCCGGCTGACTGTAGTCTCCACCTACAAATACTGCTCCCATTGGGATAGCTCCGTAATCAGCTGTAAAACCTATCATGGTTATATCATTGCCGGAGCCTAAGCCCTTAACAAGAAATTTTACTTTGTCATCATATGCACCACAGAAAGTGAATGCTGCTATTTCTTCGACGGTATAATTATCAAGAGTTTTAGATAGTCCTATTGTATCGTAAGTAACATCACCTGACTCAACTGTAACTAAACTATCTGTTGTAATTGCCATAAAATCACCTCTTTATTATAATAATGGCGGCGGAAGCTTCAAATACCCTTACCGCCGCCAAAATGCGAATTATTTAGTTAATTATTAAGCACTTGTTGGAGCTACTGGCTTATCGCCTGCAACATAGAAGTAGTTAACATCCTTATCATAAGTAGTTCCAGCAGCAGTTGTCATAACACCGTCATCAAGATAGAAGAGTTTGTCATCTATTGTTGTCCAGTTAGTTGGTGCTGTTGGGAAGTCTGTTGCGTTAATTCTTGTATCCTGAATGTAAGATTTACCAACTGTAAATACAACTACATTTTCAAGTACGTCGTTCATATACATAGCATCCCATTTGTAGAAGAAGTTAGTATATTCGCCGCGTGGATTATAGATTGAAGTAATTCTGTAATTCTGGTTACATACAGCAGCCGCATCTCTATCAAGCATTACAGCAAGAATACCATCATTTACAATTTCTGTAGCTGTGCCGCTTGCATCAATTGTAGCATCAATCTTAAGTCTATCGTCTGATGTAGCTGTACCTGAACCCTGCCACTGAGCAACTTCTTCATAGCCCGGAAGCTTAACAAATTCATCGTGGTATGTATCTGAGTAAAGGTAAGCATCAAGTGACTTAGCAAACTCTGTGTTAGCGATGAAACGAAGTCTGTCATCTGGTGTGAATGTGATGTAAGAACCATCGTTGTAAAGTGTTGAAGCTGTTGCAAGGAACTTTCTGTACTGAGCAACTGTCTTAGAAGCGAATCTAAGAAATTCCTTGTCTGTAAGAGCCTTAGCCTGTGTAAGTGGTGTTCCACCGTAGTTAGGACCTGCATTGTAAAGACCAAGAAGGTCAACTACTCTACCGCCGTTAATCTTCTGACCAATAAGGTTGCAAATTGTTGCCATAATAAGAGCATCGTTGCAAAGAGTCATTTTCATACGAATACGGTTTTCAATCATTGCTACAAAGCTATTGAGCTGTTCAGCAGACTGGAAAGCTTCCTTCATCTGAATTGTAGTAATTGTAATCGGAAC
This sequence comes from Treponema sp., assembly GCA_017551545.1. GTDB lineage: Bacteria > Spirochaetota > Spirochaetia > Treponematales > Treponemataceae > Treponema_D. The sequence continues at coordinate 9,584 of JAFZLJ010000087.1, forward strand.
TTCATAAGTTGCCTTTGAGTTGAAGAACTTAGCACTTACTGATGGCTTAGAAAGTTCAAATGGGTCTGGATAAGCATCTCCGCCGCCACCCTGTGGATAATTAAAGAGGTCCCAAGTAGCGTTATCTCTTGCATCCGGAGCTTCGCAACGAACCTTTTCAAGCACTGAACCATACTCCCAGCTATCCATAAGGATGTTTGGAGCCTGTGAAGCGTACTTTCTGTCAACAAACATTATCTTACCAACGTGGTCGATAAGTGAACGAACAAATGAATCATAGTTCTCGTTTGATACGCCTGTATAATCAAGAACTGTTTTACCAATATCAACAAGGTTTGAAAGGTCTTCGTTAGCTACGATAGCCGCACCTGTTACCTGGTCGATTATGCCGACTTCGGTAAGAGTACCATTAAGCATATCGGCAAGCTGTTTAATTCTTGGCATTTTAATATCACTCCTTTTTAATTTAAGTTTTTGCGGCCAAGAAAGTTGTTAAAGGTGAGTTGTCATAACTTTTCTGTATTTATCTTCAAGCCGCAATTTGTTTATTCTATCATTATAATGCCGCATTTGCGGCGAGGGGGTGACCTGGACTCGAACCAGAATGGTCGCCGTTCTAACTTGTCACGACTATGTTTCCTATTACATCAATCACCCATATACGCGGTCCGGAGGTGGGGGACCGCTTTCTATTTTATAGGAGGCCGAGAGGTCTGACAATTCCTCTCGTATATTATGTGGAAATCTCAGTTAAACACTCTAATAAAAAAGTGCTAAAATTTTTCTCTTTAATTATATTTTACCACAAAGATTTTAAAAAGTCAATACTTTTATCTTCGTATACTATGTAAACTTTGCGGCAAAAGTGTCAAATAAATTAGCGCCACTCAGAAAGTAAGCAAGTTTTGGCTACTTCTTTCATAAATTCATCAATTAAATTATGCTTTCTAATTTCAAGCTCCTGTTCAAGCATTTGCTGTGAAGTGGTGACGCCTATATTACCAGACCTTGTAAGTTTACCAACCTGTGTAGCATTGCCGGCTGGTGTAGTCATATCATCGAATGTAAGTGATTTATTATCACTATCAAAGCCGCTAATAGCTGAATTAGGACTAAAATCAGTACCACTTAAAGTATCTTGTTCAGTAACAGAACGTGATTGTGGGCTTCCATCACCGCTATTAACATCAAAAGGGTATACATAATCTTTGCGTTCAACTTTTCCGGCAGAACTTCTAATTCTTGAAGTAAGAGAACTTGCACCACTATGTTCTACCATATTGTAGTTTTCAATAGGATTGTACTCCTTTAAAAATGCTTCAACTTTCTTGCTCCAGTTTGGATAAGTAGAAGCTAAATACTCTCCAATCTGGCTTGATAACCATGCCCAAAGATATTCATAACGTAATTGCTCGCTGTTCAGTTCAACTACCTGTAAGTTATAAATAACTTTATAATCTTTTGGCGGCAATGGCTTACCAATTTTAAGTTCACTAAACTTATCGAAGAATATTTGAAGTAAATTGTCATCTGTGATACCAAAAGTTTCATTTTCATCGGCATCTTGATAAAAAACATCAAAATTTTCAAATGGATTGTTGAAAGCCCAATTGTTTTCAAGTGCCTTGATTGCATAATCTCTTACTTTAATATAGTTTTTATTAAAACGCATTATGAATCACCTTCTTCAACATCTTCTAAAGTTTTAGTTGGTTCTATGCTATCTGGTGTTGAGTCAATAAATTTATCATCGGCACGGTCGATTATGCCGTCCACAAGGTCATTATTGACTTCTCTATCTTGTGGTAATGCTTCTTCGTTAATGCCAACTTCAATACTTGTGCCAAATAACTCATTAACGTGGTCAATATCTTTCTTAAGATTTTCGATTATAACCTGTAAACTAAGGTTTAAACCGCCTTCCATAAGTTCAGATTCAGCAGTATTGATACGTTCACGCTTTCTATTTGAGTTATAGCTTAAACCAAGCTGTTCATAAAAATTACCCCAGATTTGAGCTTGTGCTTCAATCAAACTCATAATTGTTGTATTAGTTCCACTTGCGGCAATAGGAGATACCGTAAGCTTATTAAGAATGTCCTGTGTAAGGATTTTAAATGGCTTACCATTATACATATCCTTTAATACCTTTTCGCCAGTATTCGCCAAAGCTTCATCATCTGCGATAAATGCAACCTGTACTCTTGAATTTATCTGAGCACAATTCAAAGATACTATATTGTCTGCTAAAAGTCCGGCAGTCTGATAAATTAAATCATATAAACCGCCTTTAACAGTATTTGGTAATTCTGCATCTGCACTTGTTAAACTAACAAGAATACCTTCCAATCCATCAACCTTAGTTGAACCATCTGCATGTCTAATCTTAACTTCTTTTGAACCAAGTATTGGATTAGCAATAATAAATAACTGCGGCTAATAATAACAGTTTGGCTCGCCGCCAACATTACCATTAAGTGCATAAAGATGTTCATTAAACTGTGTAAAACAAATTTTACCAGCTAATATGAGCTGTTCTTTTAAATACTCTTCATCAATGTTTTCTGGTAGATTTTTAAAATCAATCATTGAAGCAACCTTATTAACCAATGTTTTGAAGTAGTAAGTAAAATTACTTTCTACATTACATACACCTTCATAATTAGGTATAATCATTTATATCA